>JASHQI010000163.1 GCA_030037645.1 Xanthobacteraceae bacterium | reverse complement strand
CATGAAGCGGCTGTGCCGAAGCCGCCAGTCGCCGATTCATCCGGCTCGGGACGCCAATAATGCTCGCGGACAAGGATCGCATTTTCAAGAATTTGTACGGCCAGCGCGATTGGGGCCTCGCCGGTGCGCGAGCGCGCGGCGCCTGGGACGGCACCAAGGCGATTCTGGAGAAGGGTCGCGACGCTATCGTGAACGAGGTGAAGGCGTCCGGTCAGCGCGGCCGCGGCGGCGCCGGATTCCCGACCGGATTGAAATGGTCGTTCATGCCGAAGCAGTCGGACGGCAGGCCGGCCTACCTCGTCATCAATGCCGACGAGTCGGAGCCCGGCACCTGCAAGGACCGCGAGGTAATGCGCAACGAGCCGCATCTTTTGGTCGAAGGCTGCTTGATCGCGGGTTGCGCCATGGGCGCCCACACTTGTTACATCTATGTGCGCGGCGAATTCATCCGCGAGCGCGAATGCCTCGAAGCCGCCGTGCAACAGGCCTATGACGCAAGGCTCATCGGCAAGAACAATATCCACGGTTTCGACTTCGATATCGTCGTGCACCACGGCGCCGGTGCCTATATCTGCGGCGAGGAGACGGCGCTGCTCGAGAGTCTCGAAGGCAAAAAGGGAATGCCGCGATTAAAACCACCGTTCCCGGCCAATGTTGGACTCTACGGCTGTCCGACCACCGTCAATAACGTCGAGACCATCGCCCAGATACCCGACATCATGCGGCGCGGCGCGGCATGGTTCGCCGGCATCGGCCGGCCGAACAATACCGGCACCAAGCTGTTCTGCATTTCCGGTCATGTCGAGCGGCCCTGCAATGTCGAAGAAGCGATGGGCATTCCGCTGCGTGAGCTCATCGAGAAGCATGCCGGCGGCGTGCGCGGCGGCTGGAGCAATCTCCTTGCCGTGATTCCGGGCGGGTCGTCGATGCCGCTCGTGCCGGCCGGCTCCGATCAGGCCGACACGTTGTTGATGGATTTCGACGGCTGCCGCGACAAAAAATCGGCGCTCGGCACAGCGGCGGTCATCGTCATGGATAAGTCCGCCGACATCGTGCGCGCCATGGCGCGTATCTCCTATTTCTACAAGCACGAGAGCTGCGGCCAGTGCACGCCGTGCCGCGAAGGCATGGGCTGGATGTGGCGCGTGCTCACGCGCATGGCGGAGGGGCGTGCCGAGCGGCGCGAGATCGACATGCTCATGGAAGTGACGACGCAGATCGAAGGCCACACCATCTGCGCCTTTGGCGACGGCGCGGCGTGGCCGGTGCAGGGCCTGCTGCGGCACTTCCGTCCTGAGATCGAGCGGCGGATCGACCAATACACAGTGGCGAGCGCGCGACGCAGCAGGCTCGGCGTGGCGGAGCGGGTGCGATGACACCAACCGAGCATCTGGCTCAGCTCAATATCGGACGTTTTCGCTATCCGACGGACGATCCGCGCATGGCCGATTTCATGAAAGCCCTCGATCTGGTCAATGGTTTGGCGGAGCGTAGCAAGGGCTTCTTGTGGCGCCTCAAGGATGACAGCGGCAACGCCACCAATTTCCAGCCGTTCCCCGATCCGAACATGGCGGTCAATTTGTCGGTATGGGAAAGCGTCGAAAGCCTTGAGGGGTTCGTCTGGCAGACCGTGCACAAGCGCTTCTATGGCCGCCGCCCGGAATGGTTCGACAAGCTCGACGGACCGCACCTGGTGATGTGGTGGGTGCCGGCCGGGCACCGGCCGACGCTCACCGAGGCCAAGGAGCGGCTGGAACATCTCGCCGCGCACGGCCCGTCGAAATATGCCTTCGGCTGGGAGAGCGTGCCGGCAGCGCAGCTATGGAAGACCGCCCAGTGCAGCGCGCCGGGCGGACAAGCGGCATGAGACTGAGATGACCAAACTCATCGTCGACGGCAAAGAAATCGACGTCCCGCCGGAGTACACGTTGCTCCAGGCCTGCGAGGCTGGCGGCGCCGAGATTCCACGCTTCTGCTTTCATGAACGACTGTCGATCGCCGGCAATTGCCGGATGTGTCTGGTGGAACTCGTTGGCTCGCCCAAGCCGGTGGCGAGTTGCGCCTGGGGCGTGCGCGACTGTCGGCCGGGCCCCAAAGGCGAGCCGCCTGAGGTCAAGACCCGTTCGCCGATGGTGCGCAAGGCGAGCGAAGGCGTGATGGAATTTCTGCTCATCAACCATCCGCTCGACTGCCCGATCTGCGACCAAGGCGGCGAATGCGACCTGCAGGATCAATCCATGGCCTACGGGATCGGTTCCAGCCGGTTTCACGAGAACAAACGCGCGGTGGAGGACAAATATCTCGGCGCGCTGGTCAAGACGTCGATGAACCGCTGCATCCAGTGCACGCGCTGCGTACGCTTTGCGACCGAGGTTGCGGGTGTGCCCGAACTCGGCGCCATCGGCCGCGGCGAGGACATGGAGATCACAACCTACCTCGAGCACGCGATGACGTCCGAACTGCAAGGCAACGTCGTCGACATCTGTCCGGTGGGCGCCTTGACGGCAAAACCCTATGCATTCGCGGCGCGGCCCTGGGAGCTCGACAAGACCGAATCGATCGACGTCATGGACGCGCTCGGCTGTGCCATTCGCATCGACACGCGCGGGCGGGAAGTGATGCGCATCCTGCCGCGCACCAATGACGACATCAACGAAGAATGGATTTCCGACAAGACGCGGCATGTGGTCGACGGGCTGCGCACGCAACGTCTCGATCAGCCCTATGTTCGCCAGAACGGGCAACTGCGTCCGGCGTCGTGGCCCGAGGCTTTTGACGCGATCGCCCGCAAGGTTACGCGCGTCAATCCCAAGCGAATGGGTGCCTTGGTCGGCGAGCTTGCCGCGGTCGAGGATGTTTTCGCGCTCAAAGATCTGATGACGCGGCTCGAGGTCGTCAATCTCGACTGCCGCAAGGATGGCTCGGCACCCGATCCGCGATGGGGCAGGGCGACTTATCTGTTCAATGCCACGATCGCCGGAATCGATACCGCCGACGGACTGCTGATTGTCGGCTCAAATCCTCGCAAGGAAGCGGCGATCCTCAACGCGCGCATCCGCAAGCGCTGGCGTGCCGGCAAATTCCCGATCGGCCTGATTGGGCCGAAAGCCGACCTGACCTACGGTTACGACTATATCGGCGCCGGACCGGAGACGCTCGCCGACATTGCCCGTCATTCGTTCGCCGAGAGCTTACGCAAGGCGGAACGTCCGATTTTACTCGTCGGCGCCGAGACATTTGCACGCGGCGACGGTGCAGCGATTGCGGCGCTCGCCGCCAAGGCGGCGATCGACCTCGGTGCGGTCAAGGACGGCTGGAACGGCTATAGCGTCCTGCATAGCGCCGCGTCGCGCGTCGGCGCGCTCGATCTTGGGTTCGTGCCGGGGCAGGGTGGTTTGAATACGCGGCAGATGGCGGCACTCGGCACGCTCGACGTGCTTTTCCTGCTCGGTGTCGATGAGTTCGATATCGCACCAGGGGCGTTCGTGATCTACATCGGCACCCACGGCGACCGTGGCGCAATGCGCGCGGATGTGGTGCTGCCGGGTGCCGCGTATCCGGAAAAATCGGCGATCTATGTCAATACCGAAGGCCGCGTGCAGATGGCGACACGGGCGTCTTTCCCGCCCGGCGACGCGCGCGAGGATTGGGCGATCGTGCGCGCGCTGTCCGATGTGCTGGGCAAGAAGCTGCCTTACGATTCGCTCGCCGCGTTGCGTCAGTCGCTGTTCAAGGCTCATCCGCACATGCAACGGCTCGGCCAGATTGCAGCCGGCGACGCGGCCGATTTGAAAAAGCTTGCCGCGGCAGGCGGCGCCACGGATAAGACGGCGTTTCGCTCGGCCGTGGATGAGTACTATTTCACCAATCCAATCGCGCGCGCTTCGGCGATCATGGCGGAATGCTCGGCCATTGCCCAAGAACGCGCATCGATGACCGCGGCACGATAGGGACAGCATGACCGCGCTCTGGTCCGACTATATCTGGCCGTTGCTGATCACCGTGGGTGAGAGCTTGCTGCTGCTCATCATCCTGCTCATCGTCGTCGCCTACATCCTTTATGCCGACCGCAAGATCTGGGCGGCGGTGCAAATCCGGCGCGGCCCGAATGTGGTCGGTCCGTGGGGCCTGTTCCAGTCCTTTGCCGATCTCCTCAAATTCGTGCTCAAGGAGCCCATCATCCCCGCCGGCGCCAACAAGGGCGTGTTCCTGCTGGCGCCGCTGGTCACCTGCGTGCTGGCGCTGGCCGCTTGGGCGGTCATCCCCGTCAATGCCGGTTGGGTGATCTCGAACATCAATGTCGGCATACTTTATATCTTCGCCATTTCGTCGCTCGGCGTGTACGGCGTCATCATGGCCGGCTGGGCATCGAATTCGAAATATCCCTTCCTGGCGGCGCTGCGCTCGGCCGCGCAGATGGTCTCCTACGAGGTCTCGATCGGATTTGTCATTATTACCGTGCTGCTGTGCGTTGGCTCGCTCAATCTCAGTGCCATTGTCGAGGCGCAACGCGATCATGGTCTGGCGAGCTTAATCGGGCTGCCGTGGCTCACCGTGCTGAACTGGTACTGGCTGCCGCTGTTCCCGATGCTGGTGATCTTCTTCGTCTCGGCGCTTGCCGAAACCAACCGGCCGCCGTTCGATCTTGTCGAGGCGGAATCCGAGCTCGTCGCCGGATTCATGGTGGAATACGGTTCCACGCCCTACATGATGTTCATGCTCGGCGAGTACGTGGCCGTCACCACGATGTGCGCCATGTGCACGATCCTGTTCCTCGGCGGCTGGCTGCCGCCGTTTCCAGTACCGCCGTTCACATGGATTCCGGGCGTGATCTGGTTCGTGCTGAAGGCAGTCTTTGTCTTCTTCATGTTTGCGATGGTGAAAGCGTTCGTGCCGCGCTATCGCTACGACCAGTTGATGCGGCTCGGTTGGAAAGTTTTCTTACCGATCTCATTGGCGATGGTGGCGATCGTGGCCGGCGTATTGCAACTCACCGGCTGGGCACCGAAGTGATAGGAGGACGGCATGGATTATTCACTGCCGGCCTGGCTGGGCGGCCTTGCGGGCGCAATTGTTGCCGTCGCCATTTATGTGCCGGCGATCCGCGTCATCGAACGTCGTTTGCGCGTGCAACGCGGCCCGGCAACTTTGAAAGATCGCGCCGCCTTCGAGGACAAGCTTTCGATTGCCCGGCG
>JASHQI010000162.1 GCA_030037645.1 Xanthobacteraceae bacterium | reverse complement strand
TCGAAATGTGCAACAACAACGGCGCCTGCCGTGCGCTCTCCGGCGGCGTCATGTGCCCGAGCTACCGCGTCACCCGCGACGAACGTGACGTGACGCGCGGCCGGGCCAATACTTTGCGCCTTGCCATCACCGGCCAATTGGGTCCAGACGCATTCACGTCCGACGCGATGGCCGCGACGCTGAAACTCTGCGTCTCGTGCAAGGCATGCCGCCGCGAATGTCCCACCGGCGTCGACATGGCGCGCATGAAGATCGAATTTTTGTCCGCGCGCGCCGCCAAACATGGTCTTTCGCTGCACGATCGACTGGTCGGCTACCTGCCGCGCTATGCGCCCTATGCGGCGCGCTATGCGCCGTTGATGAACGGGCGCGACCGGCTGCCCGGCGCGGCAAGGCTTTCCGAAGCGATCGCCGGCTTCAGCGCGCGCCGGTCGCTGCCGAAATGGCGGACGGATTACTTCAAGGACTCGTCATGGCCGGGCTTGTCGCGGCCATCCACGACTTCCTTTAGACAAGACGTGGATGCCCGGCATGAAGCCGGGCATGACGGCAGAGACGTCGTCCTGTTCGCCGACACCTTCAACCGCTATTTCGAGCCGGAAAACATCGATGCCGCGCTCGTGGTGTTGAAAGCGGCTTCTTATCGAGTCCATTTAGCCGCTCCGGACGATGGCGGTCGGCCGCTGTGCTGCGGCCGCACCTTTTTGTCCATCGGCAAGACCGACGAAGCGCGCATGGAAGCGGAGCGCGCGCTCGCAGCGCTCGCCCCGTTCGTGGCCGAAGGCATGCCGGTAATAGGTTTGGAGCCAAGCTGCCTGTTCGGGTTCCGCGACGAAATTCCGGCGTTGATCAAGAGCGACGCGGCGCAGAAGGTCGGCGCCAGCGCGCTCCTGTTCGAGGAATTTCTGGCCCGCGAGGCCAAGGCCGGCAAGCTTCGTCTGCTTCTCGCGCCGATGAAGAAGCAGGCCTTCCTTCACGGCCACTGTCATCAAAAATCGTTCGGCGCGATGTCGTCCGTCGAGGCGACATTGAAGCTTATCCCCGAGCTGAAGGTCGAAACCATCGAGTCGAGTTGCTGCGGCATGGCCGGCGCGTTCGGATTCGGTGCCGACACCATCGATATTTCGCGGGCCATGGGCGAGCTGTCGCTATTGCCCGCCGTGCGCAAGGCGCCCGACGACGCCATCATAGTCGCCGATGGCACGTCTTGCCGGCATCAAATCCACGATGGCGCCGGGCGCGAAGCGCTTCACGTCGCGCGCGTGCTGCGAATGGCGTTGCCACAACGGTGAACGATCAGAGCCTTTTCGGTTTTGATGGAATCAAAATCGCGCTCCAGCATTTTGATTGAGCATGATCTTATCCGAAAACCGGTTTTCACTTTTCGGGATCATGTTCTAGCGCTCCTGGTCCAGCGCGCTCTCGTGCCAGCGGCGCAGCGCCAGATAGTTGGCCAGCGAGAGCAGATAGAAGATCGCGATGCCGGCGACCGAAAGCAGCAGCAGGGCTGCGAACATACGCGGGATGTTGAGGCGGTAGCCCGACTCGGCAATGCGGTAGGCCAGCCCCGAACCGGCGCCCGCGGAGCCCGCGGCGATCTCGGCCACCACCGCGCCGATCAGCGACAGGCCGCCGGCGATGCGCAGGCCGCCCAGGATGTAGGGCAGCGACGAGGGCAATTTCAGGTTCCACAGCATCTGGCCGCGCGTGGCGCCGTAGAGCGCAAACAGGTCGGTGAGATTGCGGTCGACCGAATGCAGCCCCAGCGTGGTGTTGGCCAGCACCGGAAAGAACGCCACGATCCAGGCACAGGCCAGCACCGCCAAAGGCTGCGGCAAGTAGATCAGCAGCAGCGGCGCGATGGCGACAATCGGTGTCACCTGCAGGATTACCGCGTAGGGATAAAGCGAATATTCGACCAGGCGAGACTGGTTGAACAGCACCGCGAGCCCGACGCCGCCGACCGCCGCGAGCAAGAAGCCCTCGACCGTCGTCGCCAGCGTCACCAGCAGCGATCGAAACAGCAACGCCCAATCGGAAATGAGCGTGTGGAAGATGAGGCCCGGGGCAGGCAGTACATAGGGCGGAACGTGCTCGATCCGCACCACCGCTTCCCAGATCGCAAGGCCGAATGCGAGCACCACAATCGGCAGCGCGACGCGCAGCATATGGTCGAAGTTGCCCGTTCCGCCTCGTCGCGGCGAAAGCGGAGACGCGGTTCTTTGCCGATCTGGTTTCGTGTTATCGCGGGAACGAGCGGAGAATCGTCCGTTCATGGCTCGGCTCCGGCCGCCATGGCTTGCGCCAGCGCGTCCGAGACGCGGCGGCAGAGTGCGGCATAGTCAGGAGAGGTACGGAAATTCTGCGCGCGCGGGTAGGGCGCGTCGATGGCAAGCTCGGTGACGACGCGCCCCGGTCGCGCCGTCATCACGGCGATGCGGCTGGACAGATACACCGACTCGAACACCGAATGGGTGACAAACACCACCGTCGTCCGCAGCGCCTGCCATACCTGGAGCAGATCGTTGTTGAGCTTAAAGCGCGTGATCTCGTCGAGTGCGGCGAACGGCTCGTCCATCAACAAAAGCGCCGGCTCGGTGGCCAGCGCGCGCGCAATGGAGACGCGCATGCGCATGCCGCCGGATAATTCGCGCGGATAGGCGCGACTGAAGTCCTGCAGGCCGACGCGATCAAGCGCGGCCATGACCCGCGCGCCGGCCTTGCCAGTGCGGACGCCCTGGAGCTTGAGCGGCAGCATGACGTTGTTGAAGACACTCGCCCAGGGCATCAGCGTCGGCTCCTGGAATACGAAGCCGATAGGGCTTTCGCCCCCGGCCTGCGGCGCGGCGTTCGGCCATTCCACGGCGCCTTGGGTCGGCTCGCTCAGTCCGGCGAGGATGCGTAATGCGGTCGATTTTCCGCAGCCCGAAGGGCCGAGCAGTGACAGAAATTCGCCGGTACGCACTTCGAGATCGAGTCCGGCAAGCGCGAGCGTGCCGTTCGGAAATGCTTTGCTCACGTCGCGCAGGGCGACGAGCGCGGAACCGGATTGGTTTACAGTCGGTTTATCCATTCCGCATGTCATACCCTGCGTAGGCAGGGCATCCAGTGATTTGCGCAGTAGCAGATCATCTCCGACACCGTGGGATACTGATTGATTCACATTCCGCGGATGATGACGGCAAGAGCCGTCACTTCGGTCGCAGATCGAGTCCGACCTTCTTGTTGACGAACTGCAGCGTATAGGCTTTTCGGTAATCCAGCCCGGCCTTGACCACGCCGGCACGCACCATCTCGTCAAAAAAGCCCTTCATGCGCACATCCGTCATGGCGCCGACGCCGAGCGTCAGGGCGTCGCCGGAATCGACGATGCCGTATTGCTTCATCTTGGCGACCGAATAGGCCAGAAGATCGTCGCTCATCTCCGGGTTCTGTTTCTTGATCAGCGCATTGGCCGCGGAATTGTCGTGATAGATGTAGTTGTACCAGCCGATGATCGAGGCATTGACGAAACGCTGCACCAGATCGGGTTTGTTCTCGACCAGGGCGCGGCGGGTCTCGATCAAGGTCGAATAGTCGGAAAGGCCTTGATCGGCGAGCAGGAAGACTTTGGGCTTGAACTTTGCTTCCTTCTCGATGGCGAACGGCTCCGACGTCACGTAGCCTTGCATCGCGCTTTTCTTGTTGGCGAGGAACGGCTGCGGATTGGAGGTGTACGGCTTGGCCTGCGCGTCGGTGAAGCCGTAATCGGCCTTGAGCCACTGGTAATAGCTCGCCATTCCCTCCTTGGAGATGAACAGCGTCAGCTTCTTTAAGTCCTCGAACTTGCCGATGCCCTGATCGGGATGCGCAATCAGGACCTGCGGGTCTTTCTGGAACAACGCGGCGACTTCGATCGTCGGCACGTTCTGCGCAACGGCATCGAATCCCTGCAGCGTGTTGGCGGACAAAAAGAAGTCGATCTTGCCGACCGCAAGCAGGATGCGGTTGTTCACGTTCGGCCCGCCCGGCACGATGGTCACGTCGAGGCCGTATTTGCGATAGGTGCCGTCGGCGAGCGCCTGGTAGAAACCGCCGTGCTCGGCTTCCGCCAGCCAGTTGGTGGCGAAGGTGGCCTTATCGAGCGTCTGGGCGCGCGCGGACCGCGCCGCCACTGCGGCGCCCGCGGCAAGCCCCAGCATCGTCCTTCGCGTTACGGTCAGCGGCATCGGTTGCTCCTTTCCGCGGGCGACGCGAGAATAGGAGAGCGGGGTACGATTGGCGAGTGATACGATATCCGGCTGATCGCTCCGGTTCTTCGTCGTCTCCGCGAAAGCGGGGACCCATCATCACGGCAGCGCCATATCTGCTCCGACGTTGAATATGGATGCCCGCTTCCGCGGGCATGACGGTGAAGTGATCAGCCGAATTTGGTATGACCTTTAAAGGCGAGCGGCGATGACACTGCCCAAACGCAACTGGATGGACATGACCTGGCCGGACATCGCCGGCTCCGACACGCTGCGCTGGATCGCGGTTTTGCCGCTCGCCGCGGTCGAGCAGCACGGGCCGCACCTGCCGCTCGGCGTCGATACTTATATCGCCGAGGCTTATTTGGCGCGGGTCGATAAAATCCTGCCCGGGGACCTGCCGGTCACGTTTCTTCCGATCCAGCGCATCGGCGTCTCGGTCGAGCATCTGTCATATCCCGGAACGCTGACATTGTCGGCGACCGGCGCGATCGCCGCCTGGACCGAGCTTGGCGAGAGCTTGGCGCGGGCGGGGCTGCGCAAGCTCGTCCTGGTCACCAGCCATGGCGGCAATGTCGCCGCCATGGAATCGGTCGCGCGCGACCTGCGCACGCGGCTCGGCATGCTGGCGGTGACCGTCGGCTGGCACCGCTTCGGCTATCCGGACGGCACCTTTTCGGCGCAAGAGCGCAAGCACGGCATTCACGGCGGCGACATCGAGACCTCGCTGATGCTGGCCGCGCAGCCCGAAACCGTGCGCATGGACAAGGCGCCGAATGCGACGCCCGAAACCATTGCGATGGCGCGCGAATTCAAGTGGCTCAGCGCCTATCGGCCGGCCGGCTTCGCCTGGATGACGCAGGACCTGCATCCGACCGGCGCGGTCGGCGACGCCACGCAGGCCACGGCCGAAAAAGGAGAAGCGGCGCTGGCGCAAGGCGCGCAAGCCTTTGTTGAGTTGCTGCGCGAGGTCGACCGCTTCGATCTTGTCCGCTTGCGCGAAGGGCCGCTCGCGGAGCCGAAGGATTTTTAGCGGCGCTCCTCGCTGCGCCCTCTCCCCTTGCGGGAGAGGGCTTCTCAGCGCGTCAACAACAAGAATGGGTGAGGGGTCGACGCCTAACCCCTCACCCAACCCGGTTCGCTGGAAATCTTGGACTGCCCTCTCCCGCAAGGGGAGAGGGCGCACCACAATCGCCGCGCCAGCCTCACTATGGCGCGGGGAGGGGAAAGAGCTACGCCGCGATCTTCACGTATTCGAAATCGCCCGGTTTGTTGTCGATGCCGACGCGCGGCGGTGCGATCCAGCTCGCGAACTTGCCGGGCTCGGTGACCGGCTTCATCAGGCTGGCGATGAAATCGCCGTCGCCCTTCGACGGCAGCCATTGGCCAACCTCGCGGGCCCAGCTTGCGTCGTCGATGAGCTTGCCGGCCGGCGTCACGTGCACGTTCTTGAACTCGCCGATGTTGCGGTGGAAGCCGACATGCGGCAGTTCGAATTTGTACGCCACGCCGATCTTGTCGATGATCTTGTTCCAGCGGTCGAGCCCGCGCTGGCAGTCGGCGGTGTAGTCGTCACGCAACCGCATATTGATCGCGGTCAGCGCCGGCTCGTCGACGCGCTTGATTTCGCCGTCGACGAGTTTCAGCACCGGATAGGTGGCGCTCTCCAGCCGGTGATCGTCCTGGATCTTGGTCTCCTGGAAGCGGCCCTTGAGGCCGGCGGTGAATGTGTTCGCCGCGTTGGTGGAGACTTCGGAGCCGAACAGGTCGAGCGACAACGAATAATGCAGATTGAGCTTTTTCTGCATCGTCGGCAGGTCGATGACGCCGAGCGCGCGGATTTTTTCGATAGCGTTCGGGTCCTCGATGCCGGCTGCTTTCATGGCTTCGCAAGTGCGCTGGATGGTGCGGCCGACGCCGGTCTCGCCGACGAACATGTGATGCGCCTCCTCGGTGAGCATGAAGCGGCAGGTACGCGACAGCGGATCGAAGCCGGATTGCGCCAGGCTTTCAAGCTGCATCTTGCCGTCGCGATCCGTGAAGAATGTGAACATGTGGAACGACAGCCAGTCCGGCGTCGCCTCGTTGAA
>JASHQI010000021.1 GCA_030037645.1 Xanthobacteraceae bacterium | reverse complement strand
GCCCCGCGGCGGGGCGCGTCGATCTGGCGAGTGCGATCCCGCGGGAGCGCCGCCAATGAAAGCGCGATTGGAGCCGCGCATCAACTTGCAGGGGCGCACGTCCCTCGAGACGGTCATTCCGCTCGCCACGCCGTTCATCGTGTTCGTCGATCCGGCAAGCGCCTGCAACTTCAAATGCGCGTTTTGCCCTACGGGTCACCACGACCTGATCGCCGAAACTGGCCGCTTCCAGGGCGCGATGAAGTTCGAAGTGTTCCAAAAGATCATCGACGATCTTGCGGAGTTCGACCGGCCGCTCAAGGTGCTACGCCTTTACAAAGACGGCGAACCGTTTCTCAACCGGCGGCTGGCCGACATGGTCGCCTATGCCAAGCGCTCGGGCCGCGTCGACTATGTGGACACCACCACCAACGGTTCTTTGATTTCGCCGGAGCGCATGGGCCCCGTACTCGCCGCTGGCCTCGACAAGATCAACATCTCTGTCGACGGGATGACCGCCGACACCTATCGGAAATTCACCGGGTTCAAATTCGACTTCGGCCGCTTCGTTGAAAACGTCAAATGGCTTTACGCTAATCGGGGCCGCTGCGAGGTCGTGGTCAAGATCCCGGCCGAGCTCGTCGACGAGCCGGAACGTCAAGCATTCTTCGACACCTTCGGCGACCATTGTGATCGCATCTTCGTCGAGAATTTCGCTCCGTGTTGGCCGCAGTTCGACATTGAGCAGCACACCGGCGTCAAGATCAGCCGCGGCATCTATCAGCAGGATGTGAGCGATACCGACACTTGCCCATACATTTTCTACGGCTACTCGGTGAATGCCGACGGCCTAGTTAGCGCCTGCTTTCTTGATTGGGGCCGCAAGCTGGTTATCGGGGATGTCCGCCGGCAGTCCATGAAGGAAATCTGGAATTCGGAGTTGATGAACGCGCTGCGCCTCCAGCATCTTGAAGGCCGGCGCCGGCAGAACGCCGTCTGTGGTGGCTGCGGCCAGCTCAGTCACTGCCTTCCGGACAACATCGATGCTCACCGGCCAGCGCTGCTCGTCAAGTTCAAAGAAGCGGTTCACCTGGATCCATCAGCCATTGCCCCGGGCGGCATTGCCCCGGGCGTCGTCGTGACTGAGGCAGCGGCATGAGAATTCTGCACATTGCCGCTCATTTGGGCGGCGGCATTGGCAAGGCCCACGCCGCGATCGCGGGCGAGTTACCGCGCGGTGTCGAGCAGACCTTCTTGTTGCTCGAAGAGCCGATCGACCGCCGGCATCCGGACGCTGTCGCGCGCTGCGGGGCCCGCGTCATCGTCGAGCGCGATCCCGTGCGAATTCGCACGCTGGCCCTCCAAGCCGATATCGTTCAGCTTGAGTATTGGGGCCATCCGCTTCTGAACAAATATGCGCATTTCGCTCTCGTGCCGCGCGTCAAAACCGTTTGTTGGTCTCACGTCTCCGGTCTGTTCCCGCCAGCCCTGCCTGTCTTCCTGGCAGTCGATCGGCTTGTGCTCACCAGCGATATTTCGCTGCCAATCGTGCCGCGGGCAATTCGCAACAGGACCTCCGTCATCAACAGCGGTTTCAGCTTCGCCGGGATGCGGTCGCAGTCGCGGCCGCCCCGGCGAAAGCCTGCGATCGCCTACCTCGGCACGGTCGACTTCAAGAAACTGCATCGCGGAATCTTCGACGCCGTCGACGCCTTCGATGATGACATGGCGCCGGTCTCACTGTGGGGCCACATCAGCCCGGACGTGGCAATCTGCGCGGCCGCAATGCGCCATCCCGAGCGAATCGCGCTGCGGGGCCACACGCCCGACCCTGTGTCGGCGCTCGCCGAAGCTGAAATATTCTTTTATCCGCTGCGGTGCGACCACTACGGCACAGCCGAGAATGCGCTCGTCGAGGCGATGTCGATGGGCCTTGTCCCCGTCGTGCTCGATAACCCGGCGGAGACGAAGATCGTCACCCATGGCAAGTCCGGGTTTGTCGCGCACACCATCGACGAATGCGTGTCGTGCCTGAGGCGGCTCGTGCAGGCACCCTCGCTCCGCGAAGAGATGGGAGCCAGCGCTGCGCGCGAGGCGCAATCAAAGTCACCGGTGCGCTCTGCCAACGCATTCGTCGAGTTGTGGGCTGGTCTGGTCGCCGAACGCGGCAGCGTGCCGGTGAGGCAATATGCTTGATCTGCCGGACCTCACACTGGTCGCGATTTACACCGTCGCCCACGAACTGACGGAGATGGCCGTCGCCGAATGCATCCGGCATGTCCGCTTCGGCGACGTGAAGCTCTTCACCGACCGGCCGCTGCGATCGCAGGGCGACGCCATCCAGATCGAGCCGTTCGGCGACCAGATGCGGGCGGGTGCATTCACGGCCTATGAGGTGCCACGCTACATCAGGACCAGTCACGCCCTGTTCGTTCAATGGGACAGCTGGATCGTTGATCCCTCGATGTGGCGCCCGCAGTTTCTCGATTGCGATTACATCGGGGCGCCCTGGTGGTATCGCGATGGCCTTAACGTCGGCAACAGCGGCTTCTGTATTCGCTCGAAGGCCCTGATTGATTTTCTGGCGGCGCATCCGGCGGAGTTTCCGCTGGCCTCGCCTGAGGATCACGTTCTGTGCCGGCAGTATCGGCCGCGGCTCCCGCAATTTAAGTGGGCTGATGAAACGCTGGCCCACGACTTTTCGTTTGAACGCATGCGCGCCGGTCCAGCCGCTCGCTCGTTCGGTTTTCACGGCATGTTCAACTGGCCCTATGTGCTCACGGACGCACAGATCGAGGCGCGGGTTGTCCGCGCCACCGGCTACGTCCTGGGATCGCAGCATTGCCGCGAAATGGGGGAGGTGTTGGCGGCGCGGCGCGGCGGAACGGACCGCCCAGGATCATAACCCGCGCACTGGCGCCGTGCGACGCCGCTTGGAATTTCCGTGCACGACCACATCATCGTCGGCAAGGATGGGCACGCAGCCTCAAGGGACTGAAGCTGATTTGACCGCTTGGGCGTTCTCGGGCCGTGCTTCGATCGCATGCCCGCCGGCCGCCTTACCGATGATCGTGGCGGCATCGACGGGGGCGCTGTTGCCGGTCCAGGCGATGTAGCGATCCGGACGAACCAGGATGAGGCTTGCGGCGTAGGCTTTGCGCCCGTCCCGGTAGCTATCGCGAACGAGTTTCAGCGGGACACCGAGTGCGGTGGCGCCCCGTGCAAAGGCCTCGAGAACCGGATTTTCGACATCAAACGCAAACAATGTGAAATCCGGTCCCAATTCCTCGAAGACGTTTCGACCGGAGCTGAGAAGCTGCGGCGGCAGATGGTGGCCCGCGCGCGCCTCAAAAGTGTGCGAGCCGCGCGCGCTGCTGGCGCCGTCCGGCGGTCCAAACACGATCGGCGAGCCCTCGTAATGCGGCTCATAGGTCAGGACGCGCGGCGCTGCGGCGCCTTGGTGTTCCTTCCAGGCGCGCTCGAATTCCGTCCGATCCTTCTCCGGGCTGAAGCGGGCGAGAAAAGCCGCATCTTTGCGAATGCCGGCCTCGATGAAATCTTCGCCGGTCTCCTTGAAGATGGGCCGCCGCTCCTGCGTATAAGTCTGCAATAAGGCGTCGTTGCCCCAGCCCTTGAGCTTTGCGGCAAGCTTCCAGCCGAGATTGGCGACGTCGTCGAGCCCATTGTTGAGGCCATAGCCGCCATACGGCGGATGGGAGTGCGCAGCATCGCCCGCGATGAAAACGCGACCCACCTGATAGCTTTCGGCGACGGCGATACGCAGATCCCAGAAGCCCACGTAATCGAAGTCGCACGCGAACGGAAAACCGGCGGCCTTCTGCAACAAAGCGAAGAAGTCGTAATTGTCTCTTGTCGTATCGGCCGGAACCGGTGAATGAAAGAACCAGCGCTCGCCGACATCGACCCGCCCGAAAAACTGCCAATAGCCCTTTAGGTCCGGGTGCAGGACACGATAGGTCGAGCGCGGCGGAAAGCGTTTGAGTTTTTCGTGAAGCTCGCGCGAACGAAACAGCGCCAGTACCATGATCTGGTCGAAATCCGCACCGCTGCGTTCGATGCCAATCTGCCTGCGAACGATGGAATGGCCGCCGTCGCAACCCACGACATAGTCGGCCTCCAACACGTGGCGTGTTGCATCGTCCGTCTGGGCAACGGTGACGCGCGCCGTCGCATCGTTCTGCTCGATTTTTTCGGCGGTCCACCCGAACCGGCTCTCGACGTTCCCAAGCTGCGCCATTCGCTTGCGCAGGACGTTCTCGACCAGATATTGCGGCAACCTTTCGTTTTTCTCGAAATAATATGAATTGACGATCTCGCGCAGCGGCGGCGCGTACCAATATTCATTGTTGAGATCGCGGTAAGAAATGATGCCGCTCATCGGATAATCGGCCGGCAGCATGCGTGCGGCTCGCACTTCGTCGGCAACGCCCCAATGATGAAAGTGCTCCATCGAACGCTGCGTGAGGTTCTGGCCTTTCGGAATGAGCTGCGGCGTGATGCGGCGTTCGACGAGGACGCATGATATTCCGCGAAGACCAAGCTCGACGGCAAGCGCAACGCCGACAGGTCCGCCGCCGACGATGATGACCTGGTGATGTTTCTTCATTCGTTCGAACCTGTCTTGTGCTCCATCGTTGCAATTGGCGCGGAGCGGCTCAGCGTCCTATTGCCTGCCGGGCCTTTTCAAAAATGGCCGGTGGGAATGTTGCAAAGTGCTTTAACAGTTGCTGCACCTCGTCCGCCGTTGCCGGATCGATGTCGAGACCAATTTTGTCGGCCTCGGCAAGAAAATTCTTGTCTTTCATCGTTGCCATGAATGCCGCACGCAGCGCCGCAAGGCGATCTTCAGGAATCCCAGGCGGCCCGGCCAGCGGCCGGCCGAGGACGAGCTGCTTGAAATGAACATCGAGAATCGCGCGCTCTTCGTCGGTTTTGGCGTAATCGTAGACGCTTGGAATGTTGCCGAACTCGGTTGATTTTCGCGGTCCCATCTGGATTACGAGCTTGAGGCGTCCCGATTTCACGTCAGCAAAGTACTGAGATTTGATCGACGAAGCGAACAAGCCGCATTCGCCGTTTACCTCGCCACGGTGCATGGCGAGGTCGATGTCTCGGCTACCGGCATAGCCGGGAATGACACGAATATCGGCGCCAAGCACGTTCTTGAGAATCATGGGATGCTGGTAAGTGATCGCTGCCGGCGCGCCGCCGCCAAAAATCGTTTGCTTGTGCAGCATCTCGTCGAACGAAGACGGAGCACCCGGAGATTGCCATACGCCGCAATAGGCAATGTCCTGCGACATGCTGCCGATCCAACTGAATTTTGCCGGGTCGAACAGGGCGGCCTTGTCGCCAAGCAAAGGCTCCATCACCGCTGACGACGCAAACATGCCGAGAACGGTGCCGTCTTTCGGCTCGTCGTTGTAAATGCGGTTGGCCGCCGTCATTGAACCGGCGCCCGGCATATTTGCCGGCACCACCGAGGGGTTACCAGAGATGAAGCGGCCGAAATATCGCGACAGCAGCCGGACATAGGTGTCATAGCCGCCGCCTGGCGGAAAACCGGCGATCACGGTGACCGTCTTGTGACTGAAAAAGTCGGAGACCGCGTCAGCACGCGCCGAACAGACAGCGCTACCGCTCAACAGCAGCGCCCAGAGCGCAAGCCGCTCGATCAAACGGCAGATTTGTCGGCAGCGCCGCATACGATGCATCACGCCATCACTGCCGTATCAGCAACAGCGGGTCGGGAGTTTCCGGGATGCGTTGCCAGCTATTGGCATCATTCTCCTCGAATCGCCAAGACTGCCCACGCGGCGATATCAGGACCAATTCGCCGTTCTCCATATGCCATGACGTCGGTCCGAAGCGAGTGACCAGGGCGTCGCAGCCCGGCTTGATCCGCAGCGGCAGATTATCGGCGCCTATGGCGTTGCTTGCCAACGTCAACGTGCAGATCGGTTTGCCTGTGCCATGCGCGATGGCCCAATCGCCCACCATCTGATCGACCGAATGGACCGGCGCAGCGGCGGCGGTCTGAAGAATGTAGCGGCCCTCGCCCGGTTGGAAGCCGTCATACATACCGCCCTCGACCTCGGTCAGCTCAATCACCTCATTGCCGCCGGAGTCGAGCAGGCGCAAGGTGCCAAAATTGTCGACCGCCCAGCCGGTAATGTCCTTGGTGGCGGGAAAGAGGTTTGCGCAATTTTTGTCGATGTCGAGCCTGTGACCGCCGGTGGCGGCATCGGCGCGGAAATTGAAACGGCAAATCTTGTTATGATCGGCGTTGGAAAATTCCCAGGCTCCGATCGTAGCGTGGAAGGCGTCGTCCGCTGCACTCTGAGGTGGAGCGATTTGCGGTTGGTTGCTCTGTGGCTGATCGCTTTGCGTCTGTCCCGTTTGCGGCGGCGAAACCTGCGAAAATGCAGTGCTGCTGCAAAGGCTCCACGCGAAAACCATAAAAAAGATACCGCGACCCATGCCGAAACCGCTCACCGCCTGACAAAGCAACGCTATCACGCCGATCCTGCGCCGTCATGCCGCCGCCATGCATGACAGCAGCGCTGGCTCGCTAACCCGGCGCAATTCAGTCCTTGCCCCGCGCTCGCCAAGGTGTTTCCGGCACCGGCGTCAGCGGCGGCTTGCCGGTCGCCCAGGCCAGGATGTTGTCGACAACGAGCTGGTCCATCTTCTCGCGCGTATGGACGGACCCGGAGCCGACATGAGGAAACAGCACAACATTATCCATTTCGATCAGCGCTTCCGGCACTTCGGGCTCTTTTGCATAGACGTCGAGACCCGCCGACAAAATGCGCTTCTCCTTGAGCGCCTTGATCAGCGCCGCTTCGTCGACCACCGAGCCGCGCGCCATGTTGATCAGAATGCCGTCGCGACCCAACGCGTCGAGCACTTCGGCATTGATCATGTTTTGCGTCGCCGGACCGCCCGGGATGATGACCAGGAGAATATCGACGGCTCGCGTCATTTCGAGCAAGTTCGGATAATGCCGATAGCGGAGCTCGTGCCGCGGCTGGCGCGTGTGATAGACGACCGGCACGCCGAACGCATCGAGCCGACGTGCGATGGCTTGGCCGATGGCGCCCATTCCCACCATGCCGACCGTGCGGTTGCGCAGCGTCGTCTTGCTGAGCGGATAACCCTGCCGCAGCCATTTGCCGGCGCGCAGGTAGCGCTCGGCTTGGCAGAATTCGCGCACCGTGCACAGCAGCAGTCCAAGCGCCGTGTCGGCAACCTCTTCGGTCAACACGCCGGGCGTATTGGTGAGCACCACGTTATGTGCGGCCGCCCATTTGACATCCATGTGGTCATAGCCGACGCCAAAGCTCGAGACGATCTCGAGCCTGGGGAAGCGCGCCATCAGATTGCCGGGGATTGATTCGCGCGTGTCGCTGCATGCGATCGCGCGCACATGCGAATGCGCTGAGATGAACGCGTCGCGATCTTTTGCCTCGGCGACCTTATGAACCGTGCAGGCCGCATCGAGACCTTTGACCACCACCGGCTTGAGCGGTCCGATCAATAGAACTTCTTTTCTTTCGGCTTCCATGGCTGTTCCCACTCACACCAGCATCCGCACCGGCATCTCCACATAAGATTTGAACGCCTTGAGCAAATTTGCCCCGAGCGCGCCATCGATCACGCGGTGATCGCAGGACAGCGTCACGCTGAGCACGCTGGCGAACGCGACACCGCCGTCGTCCTTCTCGACTGCCTGCCGGCGCGCGGCGCCGACCGCAAGGATCGTCGCATGCGGGGGATTGATGATCGCTGCAAATTCGCGCACGCCGTACATGCCGAGATTGGAGATCGCCGACGAGCCGCCCCGATAATCGGCGGGTGCAAGCTTCTTGTCCCGGGCGCGGGTCGCGAGATCCTTCATCTCCGCACTGATCGCCGTCAGTGACTTTGTTTCCGCCCGGCGAATGACCGGCGCGATCAGACCGTCCTCGAACACGACGGCGATGCCGATGTCTGACTGCTTGAAACGCAAGATGCGGTCGCCGGCCCATATCGCATTCGCCGCCGGCACCCGCTGCAGCGCCAGCGCCAGAGCGCGGATGAGGAAGTCATTGAGCGAAAGCTTGAATGCCGGATTGCCGCTCGCATCCTTGGGCGCGGCTTGGTTCGCCTCCTCGCGCAGCGCGATCAGGCGCCCGATTTCGATGTCGGCGGTGAGGTAGAAATGCGGAACGGTTTGCGCTTGCGTCAGGCGCGCGGCAATGGTGCGGCGCATGCCGTCGAGCGGCACATCCTCGCAGCTGTCCGGCGCATAGAGCGCCTTGATCTCCGCAACACTGGGACCTTCACCCCGTGCGGCCGGTGCAGTCGGAGCATTCTGGATGTCGCCCGCAACAATTCGGCCATGCGGGCCAGAGCCGCGAACGCGATTGAGATCGATGCCGGCCTCGGCGGCAAGCCGTCGCGCCAACGGCGTGACCGCAGCGCCGCCGGGCAAACGCGCCGGACCATAATTGCGCTCCGGAGTTCGCACTTCGAAAAACGGATCGAGCGGCCTCGCCGGCCGCTCGTCCCCGCGTAAGCGGGGACCCCGCGACTGGATTCCCACTTGCGCGGGAATGAGTGGAGGAGGGGTGGCTGCGCGTTCGGTCGGCGGAGGCGCTGTAGCGGCGGTCAGACGTGCCATCGCGCCAGCGCCGTCCGAGATCACGGCGACCACCGCGCCCACTGGCGCGACCTCGCCGGCGGGAACGCGAATTTCCGCGAGTAGCCCGGTCGTGGTCGAAGGCACCTCCATCGACACCTTGTCGGTCTCGATCTCGAACAAATTGTCGCCCGGCTTCACGGGCTCGCCGGTCGATTTGAACCACTTGGTGATTTTGCCCTCGGCGACCGTCTCGCCAAGTTGCGGCATCAGCACGTCCATGACGCGATTCCAGATTCCGTCATTCCGGGGCCGAGCGAAGCGAGGAACCCGGAAGCCATAACCACGGCGGGCGCACTCTTGGCAATGACCGCGAATATGGATCCCGGATAGCCGCTTCGCGGCTTTCGGAATGATGCGCGAAGGTGGCGCATCACTTGATCCGTTCCCACACCACTTCCGTGGTGGTGCCGACCGGACGCAGGATCAGGCGGTCGCCGCTGAACTCATAGCCGCGTATGACATCGCCCTTGTCACCGGGCTGGACGCTTCCCTGACGATGGTGCGTGACGGTGCGGGCCTTTTCGTCGACCGAGTAGGTGCCGAAATAGGCGATGTGTCCCACCAGCGCGGCCTTCGCTTCCGCGCCGGTCGGCTCGGCGCCGGCTTTCTTCACCTCACGGTCGGGCGCGACGTGGCAGGCCATGTAGCCGTGCGGATCGTAGATGATGATGCCTTTCGGGGCTGCGCCACGCTCCGCTCGCGGCTTGCCGTCGGTGGTCGAGCCGACATGGCGCCAAGAACCGATGATGCGATCTCGATCCATCTGCTGGCCGCTCACTTGATCCGCTCCCAAGTGACTTCCATGGTTGAATTGGGCGGCCGCAGGACCAGCCGCTCGCCGTTGAATTCGTATCGTCGGACCAGATCACCGCTCTCGCCCGGTTGCAGGTTGTCGTGACGATGATGCGTCACCGTGCCGGACCGCTCGTCGACCGTGTAAGTGCCGAAATAGGCGATGTAATCCTTCAGCGCGATGTAGGCCTCTTGCGGCGTCATCACCGCGCCTGCACGCTTGCGTTCTACGTCGGGGGCGATCTGCACCGCCATCTCGCCGTGCGGGCCGTAATAGATCATGCCCTTGGGGTTCGCGCCGCGATCCCAGTTCGCGCCGTTGATCCGCGTGCCAACGTAGCGCCACGCGCCGATCAATCGCTGCTTTGCCGATTGAGATTGCTCAATCACCACGTCACCGAAATGTATTGCGTCTCCATGAATTCAAGCAGCCCCTCATGCGCGCCCTCGCGGCCCAGGCCGGATTGTTTCGTCCCGCCGAACGGTGCCGCAGGATCAGAGACCAGGCCGCGGTTCAATCCGATCATGCCGAAGTCGAGCTGTTCCGAAACCCGCATGCCGCGGCTCAAATCCCGGGTGTAGAGATAGGCGACGAGGCCGTATTCGGTGTCGTTGGCGCGTGTGATCACCTCGTGCTCCGACTTGAACGTCTGGATCGAGGCGACCGGCCCGAAAATTTCCTCGTTCAGCATTTTGGCGTCTTCCGAAACGTTAGCCAGCACGGTGGCCGGATAGAAGTAGCCGGGACCGGTCGGCGTCTTGCCGCCGGTCAGCACTTTGGCGCCTTTCTTCACTGCGTCGTCGACCAGCTCGATCACCTTGTCGCGGCCGTCCTTGTTGACCAGTGGCCCGAGCGCGACGCCGTCGTCGAGCCCATTGCCCATTTTCAGCCCGGCCATCTTGGCGGTGAGCTTCTTGGCGAATTCCTCCTGCACCTTCTCGTGCACGTAGAAGCGGTTGGCGGCGGTGCAGGCTTCGCCCATGTTGCGCATCTTGGCGATCATGGCGCCCTCGATCGCGGCGTCGATGTCGGCGTCGTCGAACACGATAAACGGCGCATTGCCGCCGAGCTCCATGGCCGGCTTGACGATGCAATCCGCAGCCTCGTGCAGAAGCTTCCTGCCGACCTCAGTCGAGCCGGTGAACGACACCACGCGCACGCGCGGATCGTGCAGCATCGCGCTCACCACCTTGCCGGAGGAGCGCGAGGGAATGACATTGACCACGCCGGCCGGAACGCCGGCTTCCTGCAGAATTGGCATTAGCGCCAGCATGGTGAGCGGCGTGTCGGAGGCGGGTTTGAGCACGACCGGGCAGCCGGCCGCCAAGGCCGGGCCGATCTTGCGCGTCGCCATGGCGGCGGGGAAATTCCACGGTGTGACCAAGACGGCGATACCAGCCGGCTTGTGCTGCACGAAGATGCGCGCGCCCGTCGACGGACCCATCGTGTTCGAGCCGATGTTACGCACCGCCTCCTCGGCGTACCAGCGGAAGAACTCGGCGGCGTAGGCGACTTCGCCGCGCGAATCCGGCAGCGCCTTGCCGTTTTCGATCGTGATGAGCTTGGCGAGCCGCTCAGCATCGCGCATGATGAGTTCGTGGGCCTTGCGCAAAATCTCCGCGCGTTCGCGCGGCTTTTTCTTGGCCCAGCCCGGAAACGCATTGTCCGCGGCATCGAGCGCGGCCATCGCATCTTCGATCGTGGCGCTGGCGACCGACGCGATCTTGTTCTCGGTCGCCGGATCGATCACGTCGAAACGGCCGCCGTCGGAGGATTTGCGCCATTGGCCGCCGATCCACAGGTCGGTCGGGACGTTGGCGAGAAGATTGTCGTACATGGCCATGACACACCTCTTTACTCGTCATGCCCGGGTTAAGCCCGGGCATGACGATCATGATTGCAGCGCCTTCCGCACCCGCTCCGCGATCCGTTCCACCGTCGGCAGCACGGTGTCTTCCAGAATATCGGCGGCCGGCAGCGGGATATGCGGCGTGGTGATGCGCACCGGCGGTCCGTCGAGATCGTAGAACGCCTCGTCGGCGACGATCGAAACCAGTTCGGCGCCCCAGCCGCATAGCCGCGGATTCTCTTCGACGGTGAACAGCCGGTGCGTGCGCGCGACTGAGCCGAGGATGGTCTGCGTATCGAGCGGCACCAGTGAGCGCACGTCGACCACCTCGCAGTCAATGCCGTGCTCGGTCTTGAGCTTGTCCGCCGCCGCGATCGCACGCGGCACCATCAACGCCAACGCCAAAATGGTCGCGTCCTTGCCCGGCCGCACGATGCTGGCGGTGCCGAGCCGGTCGACGATCTCGCCGTCGGGCACCTCGCCCTTGGTCGGGTAGAGCGATTTATGCTCGAAGAAAATCACCGGATCGGGATCGCGCACCGCAGCCGCCATGAGCCCGATCACGTCGCGCGGCGACGACGGCGCCACGACCTTCAAACCGGGAATCATCATGCACCAGTTTTCGACGCTCTGCGAATGTTGGGCGCCAAAGCGCGAGCCGGCGCCGTTGCCGGTGCGCACCACCAGGGGGCATTTGAGCTGGCCGTTCGACATGTAGCGGCTCTTGCCGAATTCGTTGGCGATGTAGTCGAAGCAGACGGCCAGAAAGTCCGAAAACATGATCTCGGCGATCGGTTTCAAGCCCGTCATCGCCGCGCCCATAGCGGCGCCGAGAATGGCCTGCTCGGAGATCGGCGTGTCGCGTACGCGCAGCGGCCCGAATTGCTCGAACAAGCCCACGGTCGCCTTGAATACACCGCCGGCCTTGGCCACGTCCTCGCCGAGAAACACTACGTCGGGATCGCGCGTCATTTCCTGCGCGATGCCGCGTGCGACTGCATCGCGATAGGTCAGTTCCGCCATGCAAAACCTCCGTCGGCATAGACGTCGATGGCCAAAATATCGAGCGGCGGCATCGGCGCCGCCTTGCACTTCTCCGTCGCCTCGTCGACGCGGCGCTTCACGTCGGCGTCAATCTGCGCGATCACCCCGTCGGCGATACCGAATTGTTTGAGCCGCTCGCGATAGAGCTTGATCGGATCGCGCTCCTTCCACTTCTCCAGCTCGCCCTCGGGGCGGTATTTGGCCGGATCGGCGCGCGAGTGACCGCTGTAGCGGTAGGTCATGCACTCGATCAGCGACGGGCCGCCGCCTTCGCGCGCCTTGTCGTAGGCGGCGTTGGCGGCGCGGTAGACGGCATCGGCATCGTTGCCATCAATCACGATGCGCTCGAGCCCATAGCTTGACGCACGATCCGCCGCCGGATGCGCCACGGCGGTGACGTCGCCGATCGGCGTATATTCCATGTAGAGATT
>JASHQI010000161.1 GCA_030037645.1 Xanthobacteraceae bacterium | reverse complement strand
GTGATCTTGATGCCCTCGGCCTTGGTCTGGACGCCGTGGAACTGGATGCCGGCGTCGGTGGTGTAGGGGGTGACTCCGTCGAGGCCCTTGAAGAAGTCGAAATGCCACCATGAGCGGCGAAATTCGCCGTCGGTGGCGAGTTTGAGGCCGATGTCCTCCTGCTTCTTGACGACTTTTTCGATCTCGCGATCCTCGATCTCTTTGAGCTCGGCCGGTGTGATTGCGCCCTGGGTGCGTCTGGCGCGCGCCTCTTTGAGCGGTGCCGTGCGCAGCAGGCTGCCGACATGATCGGCGCGAAACGGCGGCGTGGTTCGTGGACTCATCGTTTCACTCCATAAACTTGTGTTCCGTCATCCTGAGGTGGCCGCGAAGCGGCCCTCGAAGGATGCGGCCGAGGCGCACGGGCCGTCGCCCTTCGAGGCTCCCCCCCGATCAAGTCGGGGGGCGCACCTCAGGGTGACGGTTCGGATTTCAGCACGTAGCGGCCGTCGTCGTTGCGGCCGAGACGCTTCTCCGCATAAAGCCCATCAAGCTCGCGCACGACTTCGCGGCCGTCTTTGCTGCCGAGCGCGGCCATCAGTTCCAAGAAGCTCGCGGGTGCCGCGGCCAGCGCTTCAGCGGCGCTTTTGTATCGAGCGGCCTTCTTTGCCGCGGGCGGTGTTGGCACCGAAAACTCAAACGAATTCGTCTTGCCGAACGGAATCGTGCAATCGAAGCCGAGCTTGGCGCCGGTGCGTGCGCCGCCGAGTGAAGGATCGAGCGGCACCACGCGAAAGCCCGAGCCGGCAATGAGATCGCGATCGGCCTGAAAGCGCGTCGCGAACGCCCAATCGGCCTCGGCATCGGAGAACACGTCGATATCGTCGTCGAAAACGAAAACATGCTTGGCTTCGGCGTGCGAGCCGAATACGGCGGCGATGGCGTTCTTGGCGTCGCCGGGTACGCGTTGGCGCAGCGAGACGCGCACATTGTACATGCCGCCGCTCGACGATGTCGCATAGACCGCGACCGGTTCGCGCACCGACGCCATCAGCGCGGCCCAGGCAGCCGATTCAGTCTTCATGGCAGAGAGCTGCGTGGTGTCGGTGTGTCGGAGCGAGCGGCCGCTGATGGTCAGCGTCTGGAACAGCGCGTCCTCGCGATGCGTGATCGCGGTGATATGCAGCACCGGATTGCGCTTTACCACGCCGTAATAGCCAACATATTCGCCGAACGGCCCTTCCGGCTCGACATGTCCGGCGGGATCGAGAACGCCCTCGATCACGTATTCGGCGTCGGCCGGAACATAAATGTCGCTGGTGACGCATTTCACCACCGGCACCGGCCGGTCGCGCAGGGCGCCGACGATGTCGAGTTCGTTGACGTTCGGCAGCGCCGTCATGGCGGCCAGAAAATCCGCCGGATGCGAACCGATTGCATAGGCGACCGGCACCGGCTCCTTGCGCGCGGCGGCTTCGAGATAGATGGCGCGCATGTCGCTCGGCGCGATCAAGTCGACGCCGGCCTGCCGTGGCCCGCGCAGCATGATGCGGCGGCAGCCGACATTGGTGAAGCCGGTGCCGGGAAACAGCGCGTAGTCGATGCCGGCGGAGATATATGGCGCGCCGTCGGCGCCGTGCTGCAAATGCACCGGCAGCGCGCAGAGATCGGCTTGGTCGTCCTTGAGCACGACCTGCTGCACCGGCGCCTGCTGCGACGATACTTTTTGCGGCGGCTGCAGCTTGTTCAAGCGCCGGTTGAGCGTGCCGAGAAGATCGCGTTCGTCGGTGTCGAGCGCAAGCGCAAGCCGCTTGCGCGAGCCCATCACATTGCCGACCAGTTCGGCCTTCTCCGGTCCTGCAGCCTTGAACAAGACCGCTTGCGGGTTGCCGTCGAGGGCGGCACCAACCTCCACGAGGTCGATCGGCTCGTTGCGGACCTCGCACTCGCCAAGCTCGATCAGCTTTGCGACGAAATTGCGCAGCCGGAAGCGCTCGGTATCGATCGTGGGCATGGGACGCCTCCCAACGCGTGCAAAACTGCGCAGTTGAAGGCGATTTAGCAACGCCCGCGCGCGGGTGTAAATCCCGTTTCATCATCCCAACGCGCGCAAGACATGAGCGCGCAAGACATGCGACCGGAATTCACAACCACGGCACTGGCGGGAATTGACAGCAGTGTGCTTCCCTGAGCGGATTGTAGCTATGGTTTCCGGCTCTCGCTTGCTCGGCCGGAATGACTCAGGGAAAACGCCATGTTCCCCATGCTTCGTCTTTACGAAGATGTGTTGTCGAGCGATGGGGCAGAGGCCGTGCTGCCGGCATTGCCGCGCATGATTTTCGTGGTGCACGGTTCGGTGAGCATCGCGGGTGGCGTATTGCGCGATGGCGAGGCCTGGAGCGGCGAGGGCGCGGTCGCGCTCGAACACGGCCGCGAAGGCGCCACGCTGTGGCGCTGGGAATTGGCGGGCGATGCCGCTGCCGGCGTTCTCATCGGGCCCCGCGTCGTCACGCGCGAAAAGCTCATCGCGCGGCTTGAAACTTTGCCGGCGGGCCGGTTGCTGATGCGTGGCGACAGCGTCGCGTTTCCGCCGGGCGGCTGCGCCTATCTGCACCGGCATCAGGGTCCCGGCATCCGCTGCGTGATCGACGGCGGTATCCGTATCGATACCCGCGGCCGCTCGACGTCTTATGGCCCCGGCGGTGCATGGTACGAGAGCGGACCCGATCCGGTGTTCGCGCAGGCTGCCGATCGGCCCACCCGGTTCATCCGCGTGTTGATCCTGCCGGTGTCGTATGCCGGAAAAAGCTCTGCCGAATATCTCAATGAGGAGGACAAGGCGAAGCCGCGGGTGCAACAGTACAAGATATTCGCCGACATGCCGCTCACCGCATCGTCATCCTGAGGTGCTCGGCGCGAAGCGCCGAGCCTCGAAGGGCGCTGCTCAAGCGCCGGGGCCGTCGCCCTTCGAGGCTCGCTACGCTCGCGCCTCAGGGTGACGGAAAAAGAGGTTTGCGCGCGCCCCGGAATGACAAGATCACACCGGCTTGTAATTGCGCTCCATCGGCACGTCGATCAAAAGCGGCGCGTTGTTTTGCAACCCCTTGGCGATCAAGTCGGTAGCCTCGTGTACCGTCTTGGCGCGTTCGGCGGCGATGCCGAGCGAACGCGCGAGCCCGACATAATCGATCGCCGGATCGTTGAGCTCCATGCCGACGAAGCGATCGACCTGTGCGGCAAGTCCGCGCTGCGCATGCAGGCGCTGCTTGAGGATGCGATAGGACGTATTGTTGAAGATGACGAAGACCACGGCGATGCGATCGTGCGCCGCGGTCCACAGCGCCTGGCAGGTGTACATGGCGCTGCCGTCGCCGACGAGCGCCAGCACCGGCCGATCGGGCAGTGCGAGCTTGACGCCGAGCGCCGCCGGCAAACCCCAGCCGATGCCGCCGCCGCGCAAGCCATAAAAACTCTGCGGATCGTCGCTCTTGATGAGCGAGCGGATGCCGGCGCCCGAGGACACGGTCTCGTCGATGACCACCGCGTCCTGCGGCAGCATCTCGCCGATGGCTTCGAGCAAGGCGAGCGGTTGCACCGGGGTCTGCCCGGCAAGCGCGCGCGCCTTGGCTTTCAGCGCCGTCCGTTCGGCGAGCGTCGCCCGCTTCGCCGCTTCAAGCCGCTCGCGGGCCGCGCCGCGCGCGCCGCTCGACATGCGTTCCTGCACCGCCTTGGTGATATCGGGCAGCGTGGTCTTCGGATCGCCGAGGATCGCCACCTTGGGCGGATAATTTTTTCCCAGTTCCCACGCATCGGTATCGAGATGGATCAGAGTCAAGT
>JASHQI010000160.1 GCA_030037645.1 Xanthobacteraceae bacterium | reverse complement strand
GGCGCGAGTCCGGCCTTGCGGCACTTGATGTCCAAAAATTTCTCGGCGCCGAGATCGGCGCCGAAACCGGCTTCGGTCACCACGTAATCGGCGAGCTTGAGCGCGGTGGTGGTCGCCAGCACCGAGTTGCAGCCGTGCGCGATGTTGGCGAACGGACCGCCGTGGATAAAAGCGGGCGTGCCCTCGAGCGTCTGCACCAAATTCGGCGCCAGCGCGTCCTTGAGCAGCACCGCCATCGAGCCGTTGGCCTTCAGTTCGGACGCGCGCACCGGCTTACGATCGCGCGTATAGCCGACGACGATATTGCCCAGGCGCTTTTTCAGATCGCCGATGTCGCGGGCGAGACAGAAGATCGCCATCACCTCCGACGCCACGGTGATGTCGAAGCCGTCCTCGCGCGGAAAGCCGTTGGCGGCACCCCCCAGCGAATTGACGATGTGGCGCAACGCGCGGTCGTTCATGTCCATGACCCGGCGCCAGGCGACGCGCCGCGCATCGATGCCGAGCGCGTTGCCCCAATAGATGTGGTTGTCGAGCATCGCGGCCAGCAGATTGTTCGCCGAGGTGATGGCATGGAGATCGCCGGTGAAGTGCAGATTGATATCCTCCATCGGCACGACCTGCGCATAGCCGCCGCCGGCGGCACCACCCTTGACGCCGAAGCAGGGCCCGAGGCTCGCCTCGCGGATGCACAGCATTGCCTTCTTGCCGATGTAATTGAGCGCGTCGGTGAGGCCGACCGTCGTGGTGGTCTTGCCTTCGCCCGCTGGCGTGGGGTTGATGGCGGTGACGAGGATGAGTTTGCCGTTGGGCCGGTTCTGAATCGACTTGATGAAGTCCATCGACACCTTCGCCTTGTAATGGCCATAAGGCTCGAGGTTCTCGGGCGCGATGCCGAGCCGTTCTCGCGCGATATCGATGATCGGCCGCATCTTGGCGGCCTGTGCAATCTCGATGTTGGACAGTGGATTGGCGTGCTGCGAAGAGACCGTCGGCGCCTTTGCCGCAGTGGCTGGAGTCGGATTCATGAAAACCTCGTTCCGGGGTTGAGCTTGACGTTCGTTGCGAATTCGCCGGCGGGCAGTTTCGGGCCGTCGGCCTGCACGCGGGTGACTTTGAAGCGCCCGTCGGCGCAGACGACGGCAAAGCCGTCGGTTTCGACGGCGACGATCTCGCCCATCTTGCCGGCAATGCCCTTGGGGTCCTTGGCCGGCAGCGGCTTGGCGTCGAAAATCTTCACGGTCTTGTCGCCGAGCTTCGACCAGGCGCCGGGCGCCGGGTTACAGCCGCGGATCAGACGGTCGATCTCCTGCCACGGCCGCCCCCAATCGATGTGGGCGTTGTCGGCCCCGCAGCGGCCTTCGTAAGTCGCTTTCGATTCGTCTTGCTTGATACGCGGCGTCTTGCCTGCCTTCACCAGATCGACCGCTTCGAGCATGGCTTCGACGCCCATCGGGAACAGGCGATCGAAATAGACAGAACCCAGAGTGTCGGTCGGCCCGATCGGCGTCTTCTTCTGGATGAGCACGTCGCCGGTATCGAGGCCGTTGTCGGGCCAAAAGATCGATAGCCCGGTCTCGGTCTCGCCTTTGATGATCGGCCAGTTGATCGCGCTCGGCCCGCGATAGGCCGGTAACAGCGATGGGTGATACTGAATCGAGCCGTGGGTCGGAATGTTCAAAAACTCCTCAGGAACGAACAGCGTAACAAAGGCCATCACCTGGAGGTCCGGCTTGAGCGCGCGGAATTGTTCCCACACCTCCGGCTTGCGGTAGGAGGCCGGCTGATGAACGGGCAGCTTTGCCGCCAGCGCCGCTTCCTTGAGCGGATCGGCCTTGGCACCCTCTTTCTCCGGCGCGACGTAGACTGCGACCACGTCATCGCCGCGCTTGAGCAGCGCTTCGAGCACCGCCTTGCCGAACGCCTGCTGGCCGTGAACGACGATACGCATTCTTACGTCCTTCTTCCTTGTCACCTCTCCCCGCGTGCGGGGAGAGGTCGAGCGAGCGAAGCGAGTGAGGGTGAGGGGGCCTCTCCGCGATTCTGAGCCTACGAGTCTGAGCCCACGGCTAGGCCCCCTCACCCCGACCCTCTCCCCGCGCAGCGGGGAGAGGGAGAATAATTACGCCGCCTCGGCTTTCGCCGGCTTCTCCGGCGCGCTGATCGCGCCGGAGATTTTGATCTCCGTCAGTTCCTTCTCCGAATAGCCGAGCACCTTGCGCAGGATTTCCTCGGTGTGTTCGCCAAGCAGAGGCGCGCGCCGCACGTCGGCGGGCGAGTCCGACAATTTCACCGGATTGCCCACGGTCAAATACTTGCCGCGCGTCGGGTGATCGACCTCGACCACAGTGCCGGTGGCGCGCAACGACGGCTCTTCGGCGATTTCCTGCATCGACAGGATCGGCCCGACCGGAATGTCGTACTTGTTGCAGATTTCCATGACCTCAAACTTGGTTTTGGTCATGGTCCATTGTTCGATCGTATCAAAAATCCGGCGCAGGCGGGGCAGCCGCGCTGGCGGCGTCGCGTAGTCCGCATCGGTCTTCCATTCCGGCTTGCCGATAACATCGCAGATCGCGCTCCACACCGGCGCCTGGGTGATGAAATAGATGTAGGCGTTGGGGTCGCCCTCCCAGCCCTTGCACTTGAGAATCCAGCCGGGCTGGCCGCCGCCGGAATCATTGCCGGCGCGCGGCGTCGCCGAGCCGAACGGAATATTCTCGCCGTATTGGCTGTATTCGGTAAGCGGGCCGTGTTTGAGCCGCTGTTGGTCGCGCAATTTCACGCGCGCCAGGTTCAGCACGCCGTCCTGCATGGCGGCGAGGACTTTCTGGCCGCGGCCGGTGCGCACGCGCTGGTACAGCGCGGTGACAATGCCGAACGCCAGATGCAGGCCGGTGCCGCTATCGCCAATTTGCGCGCCGGTGACGAGCGGCGGCCCGTCGCGGAAGCCGGTGGTCGAGGCCGAGCCGCCGGCGCATTGCGCGATATTCTCGTAGACCTTGCAATCCTCGTAGGGGCCGGGGCCAAAACCTTTCACCGACGCCACGATCATGCGCGGATTGGTCTTGTGGATGTAGTCCCAGGTCAGCCCCATGCGATCGAGCGCGCCGGGGGCGAAATTTTCCACGAGCACGTCGCAGTGCTTGATCAGCCGCGCAAGGATCTCCTTGCCCTTGGAGTTCTTGCTGTCGATCGTGATCGAGCGCTTGGAGCCGTTGAGCATGGTGAAATACAGGCTGTCGGCGCCCTTCACGTCGCGTAGCTGGCCGCGGGTGACGTCGCCGACGCCCGGCCGCTCTACCTTGATCACGTCGGCGCCCATGTAGGCGAGAAGCTGGGTGCAGGTCGGTCCCGACTGCACGTGGGTGAAGTCCAGAATCTTGACCCCTTGCAGCGCCCGGCCCGCCTGCCCCCACGGCTTTGTATTCGGGCGCGGCAGTCCGTTGCCGGAGTGAGCTTTCGCCGCCGGCCTCTTCGCCGCCTTCAGTTTGACGACTTTCTTGGCGGATTTTCTTCCCGCCGCTTTGCTCTTTGCTCTAGCGGCCTTCTTATGCTTTGCCATCGAGTTCCTCTCTTATTCGCAGTCGAAGCAGTTATTTCTTGCGAACCACGCTCTTCGGATTCAGGTTGCCGATGCGGCCGCTTTCGCTGCCGGCCGCCGGATCGATCACCGCGTTGATCAGCGTCGGCTTGCCTGAGTTCATGGCCTCGTTCACGGCGCGCTTGAGCTCGTCCGGCGAGGTCGCATTGACGCCTGCGCCACCGAATGCCTCGATCATTTTGTCGTAGCGCGCGCCCTTGACGAATACGGTCGTCGCCGGATCGGCGCCGGCGCTGTTGACATCGGTGCCGCGGTAGATGCCGTCGTTGTTGAAGATGACGACGCAAACCGGCAGCTTGTAACGGCAGACCGTCTCGATCTCCATGCCGGAGAAGCCGAAGGCCGAGTCGCCCTCGATCGCAAGCACCGACTTGCCGGTTTCGATGGCCGCGGCGATGGCGTAACCCATGCCGATGCCCATGACGCCCCATGTGCCGACGTCGAGCCGTTTGCGCGGCTGATAGACGTCGATGATGCCGCGCGCGAGGTCGAGCGTGTTGGCGCCTTCGTTGACGAGGATGGCGTCCGGACGCTCCTTGACGATGCTGCGCAGCACGCCGAGCGCGCCGTGATAGTCCATCGGCACATTGTTGTTCATCAGCCGCGGCGCCATCTTGGCGATGTTCTCTTCGCGCTTCGAGTTGACGGTCTTGATCCAGTCCTCGGGTGGCTTCGGCCAGCTTCCGCCCATGCTGTCCAAGAACGCAGCGACGGCCGAGCCGATGTCGCCGACAACGGGAGCCGCGATCTCGACGTTCGAATCCATCTCCCGGGGTTCGATGTCGACCTGGATGAATTTTTTCGGCGCCTCGCCCCAGGCCTTGCCCTTGCCATGCGAGAGCAGCCAGTTGAGGCGGGCGCCGATCAGCATGACCACGTCGGAGTCTCGCAGCACCGTCGAGCGCGCCGCACCGGCGCATTGCGGATGCGTGTCGGGCAGAAGCCCCTTGGCCATGCTCATCGGCAGGAAAGGTACGCCGCTCTTTTCAACGAACGTGCGGATCGCATCATCGGCCTGCGCATAAGCCGCGCCTTTGCCGAGGATGATGAGCGGGCGCTTGGCGCTTTTCAGCACATCGAGCGCGCGCGTGACGGCATTTGCGGCCGGAATCTGCGCCGGCGCCGGGTCGATGACCTTGACCAGCGATTTTTGGCCGGCCTCCGCGTCAAGCACCTGCGAGAATAGCTTGGCCGGCAGATCGAGGTAGACGCCGCCCGGCCGCCCCGATACGGCCGCGCGGATGGCGCGGGCAAGCCCGATGCCGATGTCGGCCGCATGCAGCACGCGGAAGGCCGCCTTGCACAGCGGCTTGGCGATCGCAAGCTGATCCATTTCTTCGTAGTCGCCTTGCTGCAGGTCGACGATCTCGCGTTCGGAGGAGCCCGATATCTGAATCATCGGGAAACAGTTGGTCGTGGCGTGCGCGAGCGCGGCGAGGCCGTTGAGGAAGCCTGGCGCCGACACGGTCAGACAAATGCCGGGCTTTTTGGTCAGGAAGCCCGCGATCGCAGCCGCGTAGCCGGCGTTCTGCTCGTGCCGAAACGACAGCACGCGAATGCCCGAGGCCTGCGCCATGCGGCCAAAATCCGTGATCGGGATGCCGGGAACGCCGTAGATCGTGTCGATGCCGTTGAGCTTGAGCGCGTCGATGACGAGATGAAAGCCGTCCGTCAGCTCACGCTCTTGCGCGGCCGGGCTTTCGACTTTTTCTCTGATTGCTGCATCTGCCATGGGACTCTCCCTGAACTGGAGGTTCAGTCCAAATAATCCGCGTATTTCGCGACGTGTTCCGCGAGGCCGAGCGCGTGATCGCGCACCAGGCGCTCGGCGCGGGCGGTATCGCGCG
>JASHQI010000020.1 GCA_030037645.1 Xanthobacteraceae bacterium | reverse complement strand
AATCGGGATCACGACGCGCATCGAGCGCGGCCTTTATCTTCGCCAGCATCTGCTCGACAGGGACGATCTGCTTGCCCGGCAGATAACCGCAGCGATTGGGAAACACCTGATCGCTGAGGAAAATGCCGGCAGTGCCCGCAGCTTCGAACGCGCGTACCATTTGCCGTACATTGTTGACGCCGCCGAAGCCGGTGTCCGCATCGACATAGACCGGGATTTCGACCGCTGCGACGATGCGGGCATAATGATCTGCGTAATCGCGCATGTTGGATTGGCCCATGTCCGGCTGCGCCAGCATGCTGCCGATGGCGGCATAACCGCCCGCTGCGATCGCCTCGAAGCCCTCGGCTTCCATGATGCGCGCCGAGAACGCGTCATAGGCACCGGGCATCAGCACGAGACGTTTGCCCGACATGATTGCTCTGAATTTTTTACGCGCGCTCATCACGACAAGTCCTCCATTGCAATCTGCTTGCACCGTTGCCAGTTAGGAAAAAATCAGCGTCGACTATCTTGCGCCCGCTGCAACCATGGTTGCGCCGCACCAGCGCGTTGTTCCCAGCCGACGATCTCATCCATATGTTTGAGCGTCAGGCCGATATCGTCGAGACCTTCGAGCAGGCGCATGCGATCGGCGGCGGCGATTTCGAAGGAGATGTCCGGACCACCAGGCCCGGTGATGCGCTGCGAGACCAGATCGACCGTGAATGGCGCGTGGCCGTCGACCGCCACGACGCGCGCGGTGAATGCGTCGGCGTCCTGCGCCCCCAACACGACGGGCAGCAGCCCATTCTGCAGGCAATTTTCCCGATAGATGTCGGCAAAGCTTCGCGCCACGATGACGCGGATATTGTTGGCCAGCATGCACCACACCGCGGATTCGCGCGACGAGCCGGCGCCAAAATTCTGTCCGGTCACCAGGATCCCGGCCGAGCGAAACTGCGGTTTGTTGAGCACGAAATTTGGATCCTCGCCGCCGTCGTCGCATTGGCGGGCACGCATGAACAGCATCGCCTTGTAGTCCTCCTTGAGACTGCGCGACCCGTGAAGGATCGGGGCGATCTGATCGGTGTTGATGTCGTCCTGCAAAAGGGGGGCCGCAATGGCGATATGGTTGGTGAACGACTCCATCACGCCGCTCCCGACAGCAAGCGCCGGACATCGGCGATGCGCCCGGCGATCGCGCTTGCCGCGGCTGTGGCCGGGCTGGCGAGGTGCGTTCGCACCTTCGCGCCCTGACGATTCTCAAAATTCCGATTCGTAGTCGATACGCAACGCTCTCCCGGCTGGCCGCGATCGCCGTTGCCGCCCGCGCACATCGAGCAACCAGATTCGCCCCAGAAGAATCCGGCGTCCCGGAACACCCGGTCGAGGCCCGCCGCTTCCGCTTCCCGCTTCACCGTCGATGAGCCGGGCACCACCATCGCGACGACGCCTTCGGCGACGCGTCGGCCCCGCACGATCGCGGCCGCGACTTCGAGATCCGGCAGTCGGCTGTTGGTGCACGAGCCGATGAACACGCGGTCGACCGGCAGGCCCGCGAGCGGCGTTCCCGGCGCAAGGCCCATATAGCCGAATGCGCTCTCCGCCGCTGCGCGCCGCGCCGGATCGATCGCAGTCAGTTCTGGCACGCGGCCGGAAATCCCGACCACCTGGCTCGGATCGGTGCCCCATGTAATCTGCGGCTCGAGAGTGCTGCAATCGAGCGCGACCTCGCGATCAAACACGGCCTCGTCGTCCGTCCGCAAGGTACGCCAATAGTCGAGCGCGCGATCCCACATCGCGCCCCGCGGCGCATACGGGCGGCCTTTGAGCCAGCCGAAGGTGGCGTCGTCCGGTGCGACGAAGCCCGAGCGGCCACCCATTTCAATATTGAGATTGCATAGCGTCATGCGCTGCTCGATCGATATGGCGCGAACGACCGAGCCCGCATACTCGACGGCAAATCCGCGCCCGCCGGCCACGCCCAGCTCGGCGATGAGCCGGAGCGCCACGTCCTTCGCGCTGATGTGGGCGTCGAGCCGGCCTTCGAGCCGAGCACGTAATCGCTTGGGCCGCTTCAGCGCCATGACCTGGGTGGCGAGGATATGTGTGAGTTCGCTGGTGCCGCAGCCGAATGCCAGTGCGCCGACGCCGCCGACCGTGGCGGCATGGCTGTCGGGTACCGCATGGGTTGCCCCCGGCAGTACGATGCCCAATTCCGGCGCCACGACGTGCGAAATGCCCTGCTCTGGATCGTCGATGTCGAACAGCCTGATGTCGTTCTTGCGGGTGCCTTCGCGCATCGCCTTGAGAAAAGCGGTCCCCGATGGATTGGTGTCGTCGTTGCGCCCGGGCTTGGTCGCGACAGTGTGGTCCTGCACCGCAAATGTAAGGTCGGACCTGTGCACCCGGCGGTTCTGCTTCTCCAACTGGGCAAACGAATGGTGGGCATGCAGTTCATGCAGGACATGGCGGTCGATATAGATCAGATCGCGACCGTCGGCGCGCCGTCCGACCAGATGAAAATCCCAGATTTTGTCGAACAAAGTGCGCGACATGGTGTTTTTACTTTCAGTTGCGCCGCCTCCGGCGAAGGTTGCGGCTTGCTATCTTGAGCGGGCGTACAATTCAAGGCAAGCGGTGGCTGCGCGCCGAAGCCCGGACTGAGCGCAGCAAAATGCGGCATGGCGGCTGCGGTCGCGCTTTCCCCATGCCGATGCCTCGACCGGAGGATTACATGGCTCGCGTCGTCGGTATCGACCATCTCGTCTTGAGCGTCGGTGATTTCGCGCGCTCGAAAGAATTTTACGGCAAGCTTTTGGGCTTTCTGGGCTTCAAGCTGAAGTACGAGTACGAGGACATGACGGGCTGGAGCAACGGCAAAACGTTATTCTGGATTGCCGCCGCCGATGCGCAGGGCAAACGGCACAAATATCGCAAGGGCGATATTGGCTTCCATCATTACGCGTTCGAGCTTTCAAGCCGCAAAGACGTCGATCAGCTTGGTGTCTTCCTGGAACAGAATGAAATGACGGTGCTCGACCCGCCCGGCGAGTATTACGGGGATAGCTATTACGCCGTGTATTTTGCAGATCCCGACGGCATGAAGCTCGAGGGCATGATTTGGGCCCCGCCAGTGAAAAAGCGCAGGGCGACGACCAGGAAGAAAGCCAAGACGCGCAAATCTTGACGTTAAATCGCGATCAGGACGCCGCGCTGAGCAATACCGGCGCGCCAGCAATCACCCTGTTGCGGCCGCGATGCTTCGCGTCATAGAGCGCGCTGTCCGCGGCTTCGACCAGATGGGCAGCCGGTTGACCTTTCTCCGGCACCATGGACTCGACACCAACGCTGACCGTGACATGCCCGTACGGCGATTCAGCGTGCGTAATGAGGAGATCTTCGATGGATTTGCGCGCTTCCTCGGCAAGCGCGGTTGTCCGCTTGAGATCGAGGCCGGGCAGCAACAAGGCGAACTCTTCGCCGCCGTACCGGGCAACGAGAACGGCGGTCTCGAGCGTCACGAGGGAGAGCGTTTCACCGACCGATCGCAGGCAGGTATCGCCTGCGACATGGCCGTAGCGGTCGTTATAAAGCTTGAAATAATCGATATCGATCATCATGAGCGCAATCGGTTCGCGCCGTTCGTTCGCGCTTTGCCATTCGCGCTCGAGCTGGCGGTCGAACCCGCGCCGGTTGGCGAGTCCGGTGAGGCCGTCGAGGCTTGCCAACTCTTCGAGGTGTTGGTTGGCAATGCACAATTCTTCTTCGCGTGCGGCGAGCTTGCGCGCCATGTCGTCGAGGGCGAGGGCAAGAGGCTCGAACTCGGCGAGCCACGAATCCTGACTGGCGCGCGCATGCAAGTCGCCGCGACCGAAACGCGCGGCCATGCGTACCAGCGACCGGATCGGGCGCACGATAAGCTGCTCACCGCCGAACCACGCGACGAGCAGAACGAATAGCCCGAACAGTGCCAGTTGCAGATAAGCCAGGCCGATCTCGCGGTCGATCCCGCTGTGGACGGCATTTTCATCAAGCCCTATGGCCAGCCGCGCTTTCGTCCACGGTACCCGGACATAGGCAAATATGCGCTCAACGCCGTGCAAGTCCGGCGCTGTCGCCGTACCGCTATCGGCAGCGAGCATGTCGTGCACGAAAGCCTGTCCAGCGAAGTTCTTCCCGATCAGGTCCGCTTCATCGCCTGACGCGGCGACGACTGTTCCGCCATTGTCGATAAGCAGCACCGAGGCACCAGACCGCTTTGCCGCATTCGCTGCGAGGTCTCCAATCCATTGCAAGTCGATCGATGCAAAAACGACTCCGACGAGTGAGTCATTTCTGATGGCTGGGAAAGCGGCAAAGATACTGGGGACGCCACGCACAGTGCTGACCAGGTAATCGCTGAGGGCAAACTTGCGCGATTGGGCGGCCTGTTGAAAATGAGGACGGTCGGATACGTTCAAGCCGACGCCGAGTGGGTCGCTCGAACATTCGATCTGACCGTTTGGTCCGGCGACGGACAGCGTCCGGATCCATGGAATGCTGCGCTTGAAGTCGATCAGGTCCGTATCGCAGTGACGGGGGTCGGGCGGCGCCATGGCGTAGCCGTGCGCCACAACTTCGAGCAGCGTGCGAGTGGATTCAATGATGTCATGTTGTGCCGCCGCGCCGCGTTGCGCCAGTTCCATAACTTCGACGCGCGCCTGTTCGGTGCGTTCGACGCGCGCTTGTTCAAGTCCATGCACGCGTTCGAGCATGAGCGGGCTGATGGCAAAAAGCGCAAGCACGATCAATCGCGCGCGGATACTGAGAATCCGCTTGCTCAGCCCTGACGGCTTGCGCGACTTTGCCCGATCGTCCGCCATTACGTACCCTCCACCCCGGTTTCGTACGCTAGCGGACAGGCGTAAAAACGCCGTGTGGGCCATCGATAGAATTTGAATCTTTCTGCCCGGTATTGACCAAATGGAAACCATGAATCGCGCCGATGCCATCGCGACGGTGCGGGCAGAGATCGCCCGGGCCTGCCGCGATGCCGGACGCGATCCTGCTACCGTCACGCTTGTGGCAGTCTCGAAGACTTTTGGGCCCGACGCCATCGAGCCCGTCATCGCCGCCGGCCAACGTGTGTTCGGCGAGAATCGCGTCCAAGAAGCCAAGGCCAAATGGCCGCAACTGATTGCTCGTTATGACGGCCTTAAGCTGCATCTCATCGGACCGCTGCAATCGAACAAGGCCAGGGACGCGGTGGCGCTGTTCGATGCCATCCATTCAATCGATCGCGAGAGTTCGGCCGCGGCGCTGGCCAAGGAAATCGCCCGACAGGGGCGCAATCCCCTGCTGTTCGCCGAAATCAATACCGGGGCCGAGATGCAGAAAGCTGGCGTGCGACCACAAGATGCCGACGATTTCATCGCCGCATGCCGCGACCGCTATGGGTTGACCATTTCGGGCCTCATGTGCATTCCACCTCTGCATGATGCCCCGGCACCGCACTTTGCGCTGATCGCTCAGATTGCCCGTCGTAATGGGCTGCGCCTGCTATCGATGGGCATGACTGCGGACTTTCAAACGGCCATCGCGTTCGGCGCGACTCATGTGCGGGTCGGAACCGCCATATTTGGCACACGAACGTCGTCACCTTAGAAGTGAATTAAGATTCTCGTTTTTGTCGACAGGCGACTCAACAATGTCCGAAAATCGTGGAGACACAGTGCGATACAGCCTGCCGTTGGGGCAAATCCCGGCCGAGCGAGGTGGATGAATACGGCGCTGCCGCGTCCAGCGACCCGAGGCTTCGTATTGTGGTCAATTTCGATAATCAGGTCATACAGGCCGTCTTGGCGAAATAGCCGGTCGCCTGGTTCATTGGCCGAGCGCCGAAAGGCGCGGTTGTATCGGCGATCATGTGGGTCTTCACACCATGCGTCATTACGGCGAATTCGACGAACGGGGAGCGGTGTATAGGGGCGGGGCAGGCGATCGGCCCGCCACCACAGCCGTATCGGGCGAAAACGGCCACGGGGGGTCCCGCCGTCGCCCTCGCGTTTGTCCGCCCGGACCCCGGTCCGCCCGAGCGCAATGCGCAGCACCCGGGGACCGGCGAATAGCCATCCTTGCGACCGTCGGCTCGGCCGGGTGCTGATGCGGATGGAAGTCAACGATGTCCGCCGCTTGGAGTTCATGCCCCCGATTCCCAACTCCTGCTTGCTCATCTATTCTTGAGTGTGTACTGCGCGCCAAGCGAGACGGTAAGGCGTGGTCAAGCCGAAGGCAGGCCGCATTGAGGGCCGGTGCCGGTGGTGGCAGGGGTTGAGAATTCGATGCCGAATACGCGTAAGATACTCATTGTCGACGACGACGCCGAGCTGCGCGACGCGCTGACGGAACAACTTTCACTGCACGAGGAGTTCGAAGCTGTCGCCGTCGAGAACGGCAGCAAGGGCGTGCAATCGGCCAAGGCCGGTCAGATCGATCTTGTGATCATGGATGTTGGCCTGCCGGACATCGACGGTCGCGAAGCGGTGCGGATCTTGCGCAAGAACGGTTTCAAGGCGCCGGTCATCATGCTCACGGGCCACGACACCGATTCCGATACGATCCTCGGCCTGGAATCGGGCGCCAACGATTACGTCACCAAGCCATTCCGCTTTGCCGTGCTGCTGGCGCGCATCCGCGCCCAGCTACGCCAGCATGAGGCGAGCGAGGATGCGGTATTCACCATCGGCCCCTACACCTTCCGACCGAGCTCAAAGCTGTTGCTCAACCCCAAAGGCAACAAGGTGCGTCTCACCGAAAAGGAAACCTCGATCCTGCGTTATCTCTATCGCGCCGGGCAGCGGCCGGTATCGCGCGAGACGCTGCTGCAGGAAGTCTGGGGTTACAATTCAGGCGTGACGACCCACACGCTTGAGACGCACATCTATCGACTGCGTCAAAAGATCGAGAAAGATGCCGCCACGCCCGCCATCCTCGTTACCGAGGCCGGCGGTTATAAGCTGGTGCCGTAATCGCGGCCATTATGACAATCGAGGACGACATCGTTTACCTTGAGAGGATTCCACTCCTCCGCCAGCTCGGCGCGGCGGCGCTGCGCATCCTCGCCATTGGCGTCGAAAGCTACGACATTCAACCCAGCCAGGTGCTGTTCACAGCGGGCGAGACGGCCGACGGCGCTTACATCATCAAGCAGGGTTCCTTCAGCCTCAGGTCGGTAAGGGTTGGCGAGGGCGAAGTCATTGCCGGGCCCGGGACATTGCTTGGCGAATCGGCTCTGTTTGCGGAAACCAAACGACCGGCAACCGCCACAGCACGCGAGAATTCGACAGTCATGCGCATTTCGCGCTCGATGTTCGTCAGAATGCTCGAGGGCTATCCAGACGCCGCACAACGCTTGCGCCAAATGATCATCTCACGCTCCGAACAATCGACGCGTGATATCAAAAATGTGCGCGCCGCGCTCATTCGCGACACGGAGAAAGAAGATTAGGGTAGTCCCGAAGAAGCCTGGCCGGACCTGGAACGACAAATTGTCAATATCCGTTCCAGATTGACCACCGCGCAATCCGGGCTGGTTCCCAACGATCAGGCGACCTTCTTGCCACGGCCCTCGACATATTTCCGAACCAGCTCGGCGGTCAGCACGACCTTGGGATCGTACTCCGGCGCGTCCTCGATCTGAACGAGGTCGTTGAGGCCGGAATTCTTGTAGATACGGTTGGTGCAGGAGATCAGCCGCGCCGGCCGTGCCGGATCGCCGTTGAAGTGCTGATGGATGGTGCACGGCGGGATATATATGACATCGCCGGCCTCCCATTCGTAGCGTTTGATCTCGTCCTGCGGTTTCCATTCGTAGGTATCGGTGATCTCGACATCGCAGTCCTGATGCAGGTCGTAACCGTAGCCCTCGACCACATAGAGGCACTCTTCCGCAAGATGGCGATGCTTGCCCGAGCGGCTGCCGGGCGGCAGCACCTGCATATAGGCATCGACCGTTTCCATGCGGGTATTCATCTGCTCGTTGAGCAGATGCTTGAGCAGCCCCTGCCGGGACATTTCCCACGGCATCTCGTCCGGATGCACGATCTTCTTGCGCAGCGCCACACGTGACGGCCGTGTCGTCGCGTCGTCGAGAAGATCCTGATAGAGCTTTTTGTTGGTGGCACCGGCGAGCCAGGCCTTCGCTTCATCCCACGCCATGAATTAAGCCTCTTCCTTGACCTTGTCGGACGGATGATTGAAGTCCTCTTCGTAATCGCGCGGCACGAAATTGCCCTGGGTCGGCGAGGGCGTCTTCGGCCGTTTGATCACCGTGTGCTGGAACAGCATGTTCATGAACAGGTACATGGGCTTGGTCTTGATGACCAAGGCGCGGGCCGGCTCGCGCGCGCTGGCGTTGGTGTGCTGGTGCACGCAATTGTTATGCACGATGGCAATATCGCCGGCCTTCCAGTCGTAACGCACGCCGTCATGGATCTCGAATCCGGCGCCGTCGAGAATGTAAAAGGCCGCCTCGTTGACGTGGCCGTGCTTCTGCGTGGTGCCGCCCGGCGCATATTCCTCGAGGTGAATGTGAAGAGTCTGGCACAGGCCGTCTTCCGGCTCGACATAATGGCGACTGAAGTGCTGGGGGCCGCCGTCAAGCTTGGTTTCCTTCCCTTTGACCACCCGCGGCATTGCGCGCAACCGCTTGAGTTCATCCGTCAGACTGTAGGCGCCGGTGATCGGACGGACGAATACCCGCTCCTTGTCCGGATCGTGCTGTTTCTTGCCCATTAGAGCTCCTGTTGGGGTTGTATCATGCGGCCGCGATTCAACGCGCCTGATGGGTGACGATGTCTCGGTAATATGTACTCCATTTCTGGTTTTGATCCAGAGCCCGCGCCGGATCGACGTAGGTCAACGCCACGCCTGGCGGCAGCGCATCGGCCGGATTCGGCTTGACCTTGAGGCTTGCCGGCAAAAAGTCCCGCTTGGCCAGGATGGCTTGCGCATCGGTCAGCATGAAATCCAGGTAAAGCATCGCGGCATATGGATGCGGCGCGTGACGTGCAACGCCGGCACCTTCGAACCGCGCCACGACCGGAGGAATCGCAACCCAATCGATCGGGGCGCCGCCCTTCTTCAATTGCACGATCCTGTAGAGATAGGTCGAGATCGCCAGCGGCACTTCGCCGGAAACCACGAGATTCGCCAAAAGCGTGTGTCCCTTGCGTACCGACACGCCATTGGTCGCGACGATGTCGCGGAACAGTTGGAGGCCGTGCTGTTCGCCCAACGCCTCGATCAGGGTGCCGAACCAGTCGCTGCTTTCGGCTTCGATGCCGAGCTTGCCCTTCCACCTGGGATTGGTCAGATCTTCGTAGCTGTGCGGCAGGTCGCTCTCGCGGATGAGCTGCGTGTTATAGGCTGCGACAAACACATTATAGCGCGTGCCGATCCATTCATGGTGCGGGCGGATGGCCTGCGGCGCCAGATCGGCCAAGACCGGCGAGTTGACCTGCTGCAGCAGTTGCTCGCGCTGCAACGATTCCATCGTCAGGGCGCCGGTCTCGAAGGCGTCGACGTCGAAGCGACCGCCGCGCGCTTCGACGACGCCGCGTTGCAGGATGTCCGCTGCACTGCCGCGCCAAACATTCAATTTAATGCCGTATTCACGTTCGAACGCCGCACTGAGAACAGCAATGTCTTCGAGCGTCTCGGATGTGTAGATGGTGACGGTGCCTTCCTTCTTTGCCCCGGCGATTAGCTTGGCGGTGCGATCGGGACCTGAATAGGACGCGATCTGGGCCAGCGTCTGAGCTGCCCCTTGAGCGTTTGCGGGTGCTGCAAACGACCAGCCGCGCAAAGAGCAAAGTGTTGCGCATAGGATTAACAGCAGGACCAAAAATATGCGCTTGCCGGATCGTGTCATCATCATCGCGCCGCTTTCATCCGTTCCTCGATTGCCGTCGGTGCTCGAGCTCGAGACTGACGAGCCGCGCCAACAGCGTCACCGGGTAAAGTTGGCCGATCACCGCCTCGAGATTGGCGAGATTGCGCGCCAACGGGTGAAGCGGCGTGATGTCGCCATAGCCGAGCGTCGTCAGCGTGCTGAAGCTGAAGTAGAGCAGCGCGGCCCCCGAACCGTATTCTGCGCCGCTCGGCGGCAAGCCATTGAAGGCTGTCGGTACAAGCGCGTCCAAGAGCCGATAGATGACGAAAAAGCACAGCGCAAAATTGAGATAAAGCAATACGGCACCTTGGACACGATGAAACGTCACCCGTCCGGGTCCAAAGACCGCTTTCGCGATCACCAAGCTCAATGCCGTGATGGCGAGCAACTGACCGCAGGCGGCGAGCCACTCGGTGAGCATTGACGGATTTTTGGCGTGAACGATTGTTCCGAACGGGCTCAAAGCAACGGCAATGAGCACGACAATGGCAGCTACATTACTTCGCAGGGTCACGACCAAAATGCCAATGACCCACAGCACGAACATTGCGGGCACAATCAGTGACGGAATTGCGCCCATTCCGGCGAGTGGGATGATGAGGAAAATCAGGGCGGCTTCGATGATCAGTAGGATAGTAAGACCCGGCTCGCGCGTTCGCTCCCGCCACTTTTTCAAGTAAGCCTGAAAGACTCTCAAAATCTTGGTCGATCGATGCATCTTGTTGGGCTTGGCGAATACCTCGGCGATCCTACCGCTCGCCGCTCATCTGTTAAAGCTCCAGCGTCGCCGTTACCGGCACGTGATCGGAGGGTTGCTCCGCACCGCGATAGGCCTTGGCAATCGTGATGTCGGCGACACGGTCGGCCAATATCGGTGAGGTCCAGATGTGGTCAAGGCGACGCCCCCTGTCCGCAGTCGCCCAATCGGGTGAGCGGTAGCTCCACCAGGTATAGAGTTTTGTCGGTTCCGGCGTGTGTATGCGCATGCTGTCGACCCAGCCGCCGGCGATCCGCGCGGTCGTCAGTTTCTCGCATTCGATTGGCGTATGGGATACGACGCGAAGCATCTGCTTGTGACTCCACACGTCGTGCTCGAGCGGCGCCACATTAAGGTCGCCAAGCAGGATTGCACGCTCGCTCGGCGCCGGCCGCAGTGTCGCGCAATCCCGCATCTCGTCGAGGAACGCCATCTTATGGGCAAACTTCGAATTGACCGCGGGGTCGGGAATGTCGCCGCCAGCGGGGACGTAAAAATTATGAATCGTAAGCGGGTCGCGTAGCCCGGCACGCTCGCCAAATACCGTACAGATATGGCGGCAGTCGGTCTTGCCGCAGAAGCTCTGCACGTTGCAGCGCTCGAACGGCAGCCGCGACAGCACGACGACGCCGTGATAGGCCTTTTGGCCATTGAGGGCGGCGTTGTCGTAGCCCAGCCGCTTGAAACGCTTGAGTGGAAAGGCATCGTCCGGGCACTTGGTCTCCTGCAGGCATAGGATGTCCGGACGCATCGCCTTGATGAATTTGGCGACCAAATCGATGCGCAGCCGCACCGAATTGATGTTCCAGGTCGTAACCTTGAGCTGCACGGTTGCCGGGGGGTCAGCGATCAGAATTCGCTATTCAGATAAACGTCCGATTGTGAAGGCGTCATCTGATTACTGATTACTGATTACTGATTCCTGAGTTGCGCTGATAATTGATGACGAACAGGTTCGGATCGGGTTTTGTGGTCGAATCGAGATTGTACACGGCAACGGTCGTATCCAAACCTTGGGGATCGGTCACGGTCCATTGCTTGAGCTGCAGGGTTTTGGCATCGAACATGATCATCAGCCGGCTGGTCCCGACCATCAACTGTTTCTCCTGGAGGACCACGGTCACATAGGTGTCGTCGGACGACACGCTCACGACGTCGGTGTCTCGCAACAGGTCGATGTGGTCGGCCAGCAGGTAACGCAGCGGCGTCTGAGACAGCGGATAGAGTTGCTGGGTGTCGAGGTTGCGGTCACGCACCACGACCGAGGAGCCGTCGGCCACGATATCGATTGGACTGGGCGGGTTGTACTCGAAGCGGACCTTGCCCGGCTTTTGAATGTAGAACGTCCCTTCGGTGCGTCCGCCATCGGGGCCGATCTGCACAAAATTTCCCACCATGGTCTGCACGCCGGACAGATATCGGCTGATTTTGTCGAGAAGCGCCCGCTGTTTGGCGTCGAAGGCAGTCGCCTGTCCGGCCGGTGCGCCCTGGCCGAACGAGAACGGGAAAAACCCGGTGCCGGGGGATGGCGGCGCGCTGCTTTGCGACGTGCCGCTCGAGGTCGGTGCCGTGGTGTCGGGGACTGTGGCGGGAGGTACCGGGGCGGAGTTGTCATTGGGCGCGGAAACATCCTTGGGCAGTGGGGCCGGCGTCGGCAGCGGCACGTTGTCCGCAAGCGCCGAGGCGGTTAGGAGCACGCTGCCAAGGATCGCCGCTAAAATCGTCATCGCGCCCCGTGCCGCCAGGCCCCGTGCCACCATGTCCCTCTCCTGCTTGCACATCCGCGCGCACGCCCATCCGTGAGCATGGCTGTGACAAACGTCATCCGCTAACCATGCGTTATGGCGAATTCGCGGCTGCCGCTTAGGCTTAAAGTTGGAACGACCGATTCTCAATAGGCATCATCGTCGCCCCCTTCGACCAGGATTTCCCGCTTGCCGGTGTTATTGGGCTGTCCAACGATCCCTTCCTTTTCCATGCGTTCGATCAGCGACGCTGCGCGGTTGTAACCGATCTGCAGCCGGCGCTGGATATAGCTGGTCGTCGGCTTGCGATCACGCAGCACGATCTGGACCGCCTGCTGGTAGAGGTCGCCGCCTTCGGACGCATCACCTGCCCCCATGGCGGTGGCATCGAAGATCGGATTGCCGTCTTCGTCCTGCGGCTCTTCGGCTGTGACCGCTTCGAGATATTGCGGCACGCCCTGCGATTTCAAGTGACGAACAACCTTCTCAACCTCTTCGTCGGACACGAACGGCCCGTGCACGCGGCTGATGCGTCCGCCGCCGGCCATATACAGCATGTCGCCCTGGCCAAGGAGCTGCTCGGCGCCTTGCTCGCCGAGGATGGTGCGGCTGTCGATCTTCGACGTCACTTGGAACGAGATGCGAGTTGGGAAATTGGCCTTGATTGTGCCGGTGATGACGTCAACGGAGGGCCGCTGCGTCGCCAGGATCACATGCAACCCGGCGGCTCGCGCCATTTGCGCAAGACGTTGCACTGCGCCCTCGATGTCCTTGCCGGCGATCAGCATCAAGTCCGCCATTTCGTCGACAATGACGACGATGTAGGGCAACGGCTCGAGATCGAGTTCCTCGTTCTCGTAGATCGCTTCGCCGGTCTCCTTGTCGTAGCCGGTATGGACCGTGCGTCTGAGCTTTTCGCCCTTGGCGCTCGCCTCGGCAACGCGGGCATTGTAGCCGTCGATATTGCGCACGCCGAGTTTCGACATCTTTTTGTAGCGCTCTTCCATTTCGCGCACCGCCCATTTGAGCGCGACCACCGCCTTCTTGGGGTCGGTGACGACGGGGGTGAGCAAATGCGGAATGCCGTCATAGACGGAGAGCTCCAGCATCTTGGGATCGACCATAATCAGCCGGCATTGATCGGGATGAAGCCGATAGACCAAGCTCAGGATCATGGTGTTGATGGCAACGGACTTGCCCGAGCCGGTGGTGCCGGCAATGAGCAAATGCGGCATGCGCGCAAGGTCGACCAGGACTGCTTCACCGCCGATGGCCTTGCCGAGGCAAAGCGGCAACCGGGCGCTGGTTTCCTCATAGTCGCGGGACGCCAACAACTCGCGCAGATAGACTCTCTCGCGCGTCGGATTCGGCAGTTCAATGCCGATGGCGTTGCGGCCGGAGACGACGGCAACACGTGCGGACAGCGCGCTCATGGAACGGGCGATATCGTCGGCAAGGCTGATCACGCGAGACGACTTGATGCCGGGCGCAGGCTCAAGCTCGTAGAGCGTCACCACCGGGCCCGGCCGTGCATTGATGATCTCGCCGCGCACGCCGAAATCGGCAAGTACGCCTTCGAGTGCGGTCGCATTTTCCTGAATCACATCGGCGCTGAGCGTCGTTCGTTCGCTCGCTCGCGGCGCCGTCAGGAGGTTCAGCGAAGGCAAAGTATAACCGCCCGGCGAACGGCGCGTCGGCTTTTGCGCCGGACGCGGCTTGCGCGCGGCCCGCGGTGCCGGACTGCCGGGCACTTCGTCCTCGGATTCCTCGTCGCTGCGCGGGTCCGGCCTGCCATTGAATTGCGGCTCGATACGACGCCGTTGCACGTCGCCGGGCAACTTGCCCTGCGGCCTCGCGCGGCGCCGCAACAGGCGCCCCAGCCGTGCGCGAAAGCTCAGAAGCGCATGCATGAGCCGGCCAAGCGAAACCCAGGCGCTTTCGTCGTCTTCCCCTTCCTCGTTCGTGTCTTCTTCGTCGTCCGGCTCTGCGCGCCAAACAACGCCGGCGGCAACCGCAAAAGCGACCAGCGCCGCGATGCCAAACACGGCGCCGACTGCCAAGCGGTGGTGTTCCGAAAGCGGCACGCCGAGGAACGCTGCCGGTATTCGCAATATGGCGTCGCCGACCACGCCGCCGAGCCCCAATGGCAGCGGCCAACGAGCGCCGCGCGGCAGACACGAGGCAAAGGCGGCTGTCAATGCTGCGCCAAGGAGCCAGAGCAAGACGCGTGCCCGCTCATGGCTCAACGGTCGATGGCCGAGCAGCCGATAACCCCACACTGCGATAGGCAGCAGCAGGGCGAGTGAGCCGAGCCCGAGCAACTGCATCAAGAGATCGGCGCCGACGGCGCCCGGTAAGCCGAGAAGATTGTGCACTGGTGCACTGGTGGCATGGCTCAACGAAGGATCTTGTACCGACCAAGTGGCCAGCGCGAGGCCCGCCATCATAGCCAGGCTGAGAAGCGCTATACCGCCGACTTCGCGCAGTCTCCGCCGCAGCATGGCGCCGAGTTGGCCGGAGAGGAACGCCATCCCGTCGAGGCTGCGGTCGATCATCGACATCGCAGTGCCCTATCTCGTCGTTGCGAGGAGCGCAGCGACGAAGCAATCCAGATTCCAGCGTGCAACTGGATTGCTTCGCTTCGCTCGCAATGACGACTGGATATTCTGTCGCAATGTCATCGCTGCTAACCCAGCACCGCGACCAGGCGATGCAACGCCTCGGCCGTGATCTCATTGTTCTGAACCATGGCGACGCGGACATAATCGGCGCCCGGATTGCTGCCGTCCGCCTGCTCGCGTGCGAGGTAGCGGCCGGGCACCACGCGCAGGCCCGCCTCGCACCAGAGCCGAAGCGCAGCCGCCTCGCTGCCGCCCTGCGCGGACACATCGAGCCAGAGGAAAAACCCGCCTGCCGGTCGACGATAGCCGTAACGGTCGCCGATAATCTGATCGGCCAAATCGAATTTTTCCCGATAGAGCCGTCGATTCTCTTCGACATGCTT
>JASHQI010000159.1 GCA_030037645.1 Xanthobacteraceae bacterium | reverse complement strand
TTCTTTACCGTGCTTGCCTTTCCGTCGATGGGATAAAGATGCATGGTCGACTGCATGGTTGGCAGCAACGCGCCGTGCTTCACATGCAACGCAATCGCTTCGTCGCTGAGCTCGCGCACGAAATCGGCCTTCCAGTACCATTGCAGTCCCGGCGGAAAAATCGGGTCGAACATGCTTTGCAGCGCCGGATGTGGTATCGGACCGACGAAATCGAGCGCGGGCGCTTTGAATTTGCGGATCGGCGCGAACACGCGTTCGGCATTCTTGAGGGGGCCGGTGTAGCACCACACGACCCCGCACATTTTCTTGTTGTGCAGGTGGGTCGGGAACGGCGGGCCGGGCGGGACGGTCAGGAACGCGAAAAACCCGTTGAGCGCATTGGGCGCCTTGCCGATGAAGCCGCGATACCAGCGCAGGATTTCCGCCGCGTCCTCCATCGACCACAGCATCGGACCTGCATAGCTAGTGTGAATAGGGTGCGCCTTGAAGAGAAACGCGGTGACGACACCGAAATTGCCGCCGCCGCCGCGCACCGCCCAGAACAGATCGGGATTTTCCTTGGCAGACGCCGTGACAAAGCGGCCGTCGGCCAGCACCATGTCGACCGACAGGAGATTGTCGACGGTGAGGCCGCATTGCCGCGTCAAATGGCCGATACCGCCGCCAAGCGTAAGTCCGCCGACGCCGGTCGTCGAAATGATCCCTGCTGGAACCGCAAGACCGAATGCATGCGCGGCATGGTCAACGTCGCCCCATAGCGCGCCGCCTCCGGCAAGCACCGTGCGCTTTTTCGGGTCCGTGTGAACATAGTTCATGCGCCCGAGATCGATCACCAGACCGTCGTCGCAGACGCCTAACCCAGCGGCATTGTGGCCGCCGCCTCGAATTGACACGACCAGTTTATGCTCGCGACCAAATTTAACGGCGGTGATGACGTCCGCCACATCGGCGCAGTTGGCGATCAGAAGCGGCCGACGGTCGATCATGCCATTGTAGACTTTGCGCGCGGTGTCGTAACGCGCGTCGCCTTGTTTTATGAGCTCTCCGCGCAAGCTGGATTTGAAGGTAGCAATGGTAGCTTCATTCAACATGATCTCCTCCCAACCAAAAATCATGCATTCGGCCAACGTGCGCTCCGCCTTAACCCCATCAGACCGCGCCACCCGACTGGATTGCTTCGCTGTGCGCGCATTGGCGATTCAGGCGTGTGCCGACAAATCCTTGATCGTCGGGTGCTCGCCGGTGAGCGGGTTCGCCGGATCCCACGCATAGCGCAAGGTTTCAAACCGCATGGCGCGCGCATCGACCATGAGGAGACGACCCACCAACCCTTCGCCAAAGCCGACAATTTCGCGAATGACTTCGAGCGCCGCCATCGATCCGATGACGCCGGCCAGTGCGCCGAGGACGCCAGCTTCGGCGCAAGCGGGGACGGAACCGGGCGGCGGCGGTTCAGGAAACAGGCAGCGGTAGGTCGGATTCGGCTTGCCATTGGCGCCGTTCTCGTGGGCACGGATCGTGGTCAGCGTGCCGTCGAAGGTACCCATGGCGGCCGTGACCAACGGCTTTCGGGCGAAATAACAGGCGTCCGAGACAAGATAGCGCGTGCCGAAATTGTCGGATCCGTCCGCGACGATGTCGTAGCGGGCGATGAGCGCCAAGGCATTCTGCGCATTAAGCCGCATGTTGTGCCGCTCCACGACAACGTGGGGGTTGAGCCGGCCGATCACCGTCGCCGCGCTGTCGACCTTGGGGGCGCCGATGTCCGGAGTTGCGTGAATCACCTGCCGCTGCAGGTTCGAGAGCGTGACCACGTCATCATCGATGACGCCGAGCGTGCCCGCACCGGCGGCGGCGAGATAGAGCAGGATCGGCGCGCCCAGGCCGCCGGCGCCGACCACCAAGACGCGTGCCCGCCCCAGAGCGGCTTGCCCGGGGCCGCCCACCTCGCGCAGCACGATGTGGCGCGCGTAACGTTCAAGCTCGTCGGCGCTCAGCATGACGACACCATAGACCGGAACGCTGCGCCGGACGACGGCCAAGCCAGGCGCTCCGCCGCATTGCCTTGGCACGCCCTTTGGCTACGCTGCGTGTCTAGCGGCGGATACGGTCATGAACATCAGGGTTGCGGGCATTGTGTTCGGCGCAGCGTTGGCGGCATCGACCGCGCTTGCGCAGCAATCCAGTCCTGCGAAGCCCATTGCTGCGGCAGCGACCGCGGCCGCGCAGAAATCGCCGGCAAAGCGAGCGGCAGCGCAGAACCCGACAAGTGCGGCGAATTCCACCACTGCGCAGCCGACTGAAGACCCAACTGGCGCCGTGAAACGCCGTAAGGGAAAAGCCGCCGGGAAAGTCGCCCGCGCCGCCGCGGTCCCGGCCGGCTACGCGGCGTTGCCGGAAGACGAACGCCTCGCCATCCAATCCGACCTCGCCTGGCTCGGCGATTTCGATCCCACCACGGCGAAGGATGCGGATGAACGCACGATTGCCGCGATCAAAGGGTTCCAGAAACGCCACGGCGGCAAGCAAACCGGCGTCCTTAGCGCGGACGAGCGCAGCGCGCTCGCCGCGGCTGCAGCAGGGCCGCAAAAAACGGTCGGCTGGCGCATTGTCGATGATACCAACACCGGCGCCCAACTCGGGTTGCCGATGAAACTCGTGGGGCAGAGCAGCCCGGCGCGCACCGGCAGCCGCTGGACCTCACCGCACGACCAGATCGAGGTCGAGACCATGCGGCTGCACGAGGCGGCGCTGCCTGTGCTGTTCGATCATGAAAAAACGACGCCACGCTCTCGCCGCGTTGATTACGGCGAGCTCAAGTCCGACTCCTTCGTCATTTCCGGCATGCAGAGACTGAAATACTTTCTCGTCCGCGTCGAGGCCCATGGCGCCGAGCTCCGCGGCGTCACCGTCCTCTACGATCAAGCCACTGCCGGCATCATGGCCCCGGTCGCACTGGCGATCGCCAATACGTTCCGGGGATTTCCCGAGGCCGATGCTGCCCCATTCTCTGGCGGCGAACAGGGGGTGGAATATGCAACCGCAATCGTGGTGAGCGGACGAGGTGATCTCCTCACGCTGGGACAGGTCACAAACCAATGTCAGTCCATCACCGTGCCGGGCCTGGGCCACGCTGAGCGCGTGGCCAGGGACAAGGCCACCGACCTTACGCTGTTGCGCCTTTATGGCGCGCAAAGCCTCAATCCTGCGTCGCTTGCCGGCACGGGCGGCGTCGACAACGACCTGACACTCGTCGGTATTGCCGATCCGACGGCACAGGCGGGTGGCGATGCGGTGACGAGCACTCCGGCGCACGTCACTGCGCAAGGCATCGAGCCGGTGCCCAGGCTCGGCTTTTCCGGTGCCGCGGCCGTCGACGCCCGGGGCCGCTTTGCCGGCGTGGTGGAGCTGAAATCGCCCGTCGTTGCCGGCATCGGTGCGCACTCGCTTGTGGCCGAGCTGGTGCCGGCCACCGCGGTGCGCGCGTTCCTGACCGCTCAAGGCGTCGCCGTGGCGAACGGCCATGCCGCAATGGATCAATCGGTCGTCCGCGTGATCTGCGTGCGGCAATAGCGCACGGTCCGAAAAAAGCCTGCGCTCGGACTTGATCCGAGGGTGGATACCGGTTTTCGGAAAAAGATCATGCTCCATCAAAATGCTTGAGCGCCGAATCGATTCAACCTGAATCGATTGCGCTCTAGCTATTTGTTCTCAAACTTGGCCGGCCGTTTTGCCACAAAAGCCGACATGCCCTCTTTTTGATCGACGGTCGCGAACAGGGAATGGAAGACGCGTCGCTCGAAGCGCACCCCCTCCTCCAGCGAGGTTTCAAAGGCGCGATTGACCGCCTCCTTCGCCGCCAGCACCGCCGGCAGCGACATCGACGCGATCGTCTCAGCGATTTTGACCGCCTCATCGATCAGGTTCGCAAACGGCACCACACGTGCGACGAGGCCTAAGCGCTCGGCCTCCAGCGCCTCCATCATGCGGCCGGTGAGAATGAGATCCATCGCCTTCGCTTTGCCGACGGCGCGCGTCAGCCGCTGCGTGCCGCCGATGCCGGGAATGATTCCGAGCTTGATTTCCGGCTGACCGAACTTGGCATTGTCGGCGGCGATGATGAGATCGCACTGCAACGCAAGCTCGCAGCCGCCACCAAGCGCAAATCCCGCAACCGCCGCGATCGTCGGCTTGCGGGCGTGCGCAACGCGGTGCCAGGCCGCCGCGAAATCGCCAAGAAAGACGTCGGTGAATGACTTATCCGCCATCTCCTTGATGTCGGCGCCCGCGGCAAATGCCTTGTCCGAACCGGTGATGACGATGGAGCCGATATGGCCGTCACCGTCGAATGTGTCGACGGCCGCGCCGAGCTCGCGCATCAGCACGCTGTTGAGCGCATTAAGCGCTTGCGGCCGGTTGAGCCTGATGAGCCCGACCCTGCCGCGCGTCTCGACGATGATGTGCTCGGTGGTCATGAGTGTCGTTCTCGAATGCCGCTGGCCTATCCGATATTTTCGTCTGCGGCCACTCTGATATGCTCGCGCATGGTGATGACACAGTCAGCCCGCGAGGACGACGATCCGCCTTATGCGCTGTCGCGCGATGGCTACTTCTATGTCGGCGGCAAGCCCATGACGGCGGACGGCCACACCCGCATCATCGGCCAGATGTACGTCGAATTTCGCATTCCGGCGCAACAGACACATCCCTATCCCATCATCATGGTCCATGGCGGCACGCGGTCCGGCACCACCTACACGGGCACACCCGACGGCCGCGAAGGCTGGGCCCAGTATTTCGTGCGCCGCGGCTATGCGGTTTACGTCGTGGATCAGCCGGGCCGCGGCCGCTCGGGATATTCGGCCGAGGCCTATGGCCCGTTCAAGGTGGCCGACCGCGAGAGCGGTATGCGGCGCTATCTCGCGCAGAAGACCTTCAAGCTGTGGCCGCAAGCCCATTTGCACACGCAGTGGCCGGGCTGCGGCGATGCCGACGATCCGGTCACCCTGGCGATGGTCTCGAACTACCTGCCGGAGATCGAGGATTTCACCAAACAGCAGTTTCTCAATCGCGATGCCTTGGTCGCGCTGTTCGACAAGACCGGGCCCGCCATCCTGATGGTGCATTCACAGGCCGGCGCGTTCGCCTGGCCCGTGGCGGATGCGCGCCCGCAACTGGTCAAGGCGGTCGTCGCCGTCGAGCCCAACGGACCGCCGTTCTATGAGGTCAATTTCATTGGAGCGCCGGATTACTTCAAACAGGGCAAGCTCGCATTGCCGTATGGGCTTAGCGCCGTGCCACTCACCTATTCGCCGCCGGTGCGGGACGCGTCCGAGCTTGCCAAGGTGCAGGCGTCGGAACCAGACGGTCCCGGTCTGGCGCGTTGCTGGCTGCAAGCGGAACCGGCTCGGCAGCTTCCGAACCTGCAACAGATGCCGATCATGGTGTTGACGGGGGAGGCGTCGTATCACGCGCCGTACGATCATGGCACCGTCAAATACCTGGCCCAGGCCGGCGTGAAGGCGACGCATATCAGGCTGGTCGAGCTTGGCATCCGCGGCAACAGCCACGTCATGATGAACGAGAAGAACAACAAGGAGATTGCCGCCGTGATCGCAAAGTGGTTGGACCAGGCGGTGCCGGCAAAGGACTGAACTCGCTTCTCGCCGCGCCAGCGGCGGAATTATTTCTGGCATGCCGGGCAATAGAACGTCGAGCGGCCGTTCTGCACGATGCGCTTGACGGTGCCGCGGCAACCCGGCGTGCGGCAACGCTCGCCGTCGCGGTCGTAGACGCGGAAATTATGCTGGAACATGCCCAGGCCGCCGTCGGTAAGCTTGTGATCGCGCAATGTCGATCCGCCTTCCTTGATGGCGTCCTTGAGCACCGCCTTGATGCCCTCGACCAGGCGTTCGGCGCGCTCGTTCGGCGCGCCGGATTTTGTGGCGATCGTCGCGGCGATGCGCTTTGGCGACAGCCGGGCACGATGCAGTGCCTCGCAGACGTAGATGTTGCCGAGACCGGCCACCACGCGCTGATCCAATAACGCGGCCTTGAGGCTCGTTGTCTTGCCGCTGCAGGCGCCGGCCAGCAGGCTTGCGTCAAACTCATTGCCGAGCGGCTCGGGGCCGAGCCCCCTGAGCAGCGGCTCGGCGTCGAGCTTGCCGCGGGCGACGATTTTCATCGAGCCGAAGCGGCGCGGATCGTTGAAGGTCACGATTGCGCCGGACGACATATGAAAGACGACATGGTCGTGAGCCACGTGCTTGGCGCGCTCGTGATAGTAGCGGCCGAGCGACTTGTCGCCGTCGTCGCGAAAGACATGGAATGAGCCCGACATGCCGAGATGCATGACCAGGACGTCGCCGGACGACAGGTCCGTGAGCAGATATTTAGCGCGCCGGCCGATGCCGCTGACGGTCTTGCCTTCGAGCCGCTGTGCAAAATCCTTCGCCAGCGGCCAGCGCAGATCGCCGCGGCGAATTTCGACCTTGTCGAAGCGCGCGCCCTCCATGGCCGGCTCAAGTCCGCGCCGCACCGTCTCGACTTCGGGAAGTTCGGGCATCTCTCAATCCGCTATTTTGGTTGTGCATGATCCTGGTCGAAAGCTGGTGCCGCCCCGATCAAGTCCGGGCCTGGCGTTTTCGGGATCAAGCGGCGGCTGCAGCAACATGGTTAATTTCCGACACATAGCGTCGCTGGCGGCGTCGCGCTATGGTTTAGCTCGCCAGGACCCCAATGATGGCAGAGACCGCACATTTCGGTTCACGCCAAGTGCCGCTTGCCGACAAGCAGACGCTCGTCGACAACGTTTTCCATAGCGTCGCCCGGCGCTATGACCTCATGAACGACTTGATGTCGTTCGGCCTACATCGCGCCTGGAAGGACGCGTTGGTCACGGCCGTCAATCCGCCGAGAAACCGGCCCTTCGCGTTGCTCGACATCGCCGGCGGCACCGGCGACGTGGCGCTGCGCCTGCTCGCCGCCGGCGGCGCGCGAACGCGCGTGACCGTCTGCGATATCAATCCTGACATGCTGGCGATCGGGCGCGACCGCGCCAGCAAGCGTTTCCCCTCACCCTCCCCGGCGAGCGAGCGAGAGATCCGGGGCGACATCACCTTTACCGAAGGCAATGCCGAGGCGTTGCCGTTTGCCGAACGCAGCTTCGATGCCGCGACCGTCGCGTTCGGCATCCGCAATGTGCCGCGCATCGATGCGGCGCTCGGCGAAGCATATCGCGTCCTCAAAGTCGGCGGCCGCTTTCTCTGTCTCGAGTTTTCCGCCGTCGATATCCCCGGCCTCGATCGGCTGTACGATTTGTACTCGCACAATGTCATTCCTGCGCTCGGCCGCATGGTCGCCGGCGATGCCGAGTCGTACCGCTATCTGGTGGAATCAATCCGCCGGTTTCCCGACCCGCACACCTTCGCCGCCATGCTGCGCGCAGCGGGTTTCTCGCGGGTTTCGTTCCAATCGATGACCGGCGGCATCGTCGCGCTGCATTCCGGCTGGCGTTTGTGATTTCCGGACCCGCGCATCTGTTCCGTCTCGGCCGCGCCGGCTTCGTGTTCGCCCGCGAAGGCGTTTTCGGCATCGTGGATGCCGCCGCGGTACCGGTTTCGGCGCGACCTTTGCTGCGCATCGCGCGCCTGATCGAGCGTCCGGCGCACGCAGCGGCGGAGACGCGACTTTCGACCGCGCTGACGCGGCTCGGGCCGAGCTACGTCAAGCTCGGCCAATTCCTGGCAACCCGTCCGGACGTGGTCGGCAGCGCACTCGCCCGCGATCTCGAACACTTGCAGGACCAGATGCCGCCGTTCCTGCAACAGGAAGCGGAGGCAGCGATTGCGTCTTCGTTCGGCAAGCCCGTCGCGGCGATGTTTGCCAATTTCGGTCCGCCGGTCGCCGCCGCCTCCATTGCGCAAGTTCATCGCGCCGCGGTCGCCGGTGCGGCCGAGCCGCGCGCAGTTGCCGTCAAGGTGCTGCGGCCCGGGATCGAACAGCGCTTCCACGCCGACCTTGCCGCGTTCACTTTTGCCGCACGCCATGCCGAGAATCTGTCCGCCGAGGCGCGGCGACTGCGGCTCGTCGAGGTGGTCGATACGCTCCGCCGCTCGGTCATGCTGGAGATGGACTTCCGCCTGGAAGCTGCGGCGCTGTCGGAAATGGCCGAGAACACCAAGGACGATCCGGATTTCCGCGTGCCGGCGGTCGATTGGGACCGCACCACCAAGGAAGTCCTCACGCTGGAATGGATCGACGCTACGCCACTGTCGGACCGCGCCCGCCTGCAAGCCAAAGGCTTCGATTTACCGCAGCTTGCCCGCGCCCTGATCCAGAGCTTCCTTCGCCACGCCCTGCGCGATGGTTTCTTTCACGCCGACATGCACCCGGGAAATTTGTTCGTCGACAACGACGGCCGCTTGATCGCGGTCGATTTCGGCATCATGGGCCGGCTCGGCGCCAAAGAGCGATTGTTCCTCGCCGAGATTCTGCACGGATTCATTACCCGCGACTATCATCGCGTCGCCGAGGTGCATTTCGAGGCCGGCTATGTGCCGCCGCATCATTCGATCGAGA
>JASHQI010000158.1 GCA_030037645.1 Xanthobacteraceae bacterium | reverse complement strand
TGCACTTATTGCTCGCCGCAAATTGCTTCAGTCGGCCTCACCGAGCAGGCGGCGAAGGACAAAAAGCTCGACATCCGCGTCGGCCGCTTCCCGTTCATCGGCAACGGCAAGGCCATCGCACTGGGCGAGGATCAGGGCTTGGTCAAAGTGATCTTCGACAAGAAAACCGGCCAGCTCCTCGGCGCCCATATGGTCGGGGCCGAGGTGACCGAGCTCATCCAAGGCTACGTGGTGGCGATGAATCTGGAGACCACCGAGGAAGAGCTGATGCACACCGTATTCCCGCACCCGACCTTGTCGGAGATGATGAAGGAAGCGGTGCTCGATGCGTATGGGCGGGTGCTCAATATTTGATCGGCCGTCATTGCGAGCCAAGGGGACCGCGCGAAGTCACGCGTCCCGATGACAGGCTCCGCGAAGCAATCCAGATGCTCTGAACGCATTACGGCCGTGTGGATTGCTTCGTCGCCTCGCTCCTCGCAATGACGTGGAGTGAGGCTACGCGACCAATCCCGCCATCGGCTTGATATTCGCGCTGCCGGGAAAGACGTTCTCGGCCAGCGCGCGGTCGTCGGCGCGCAGGTGATCCTTCAACAAGCCTTTGAGCACGGCCCACAGGTCGGTCGTCGCCTTGAGATCGCGATCCTGATAGAGATCGGCGGCCTTCAGCCCCGGCCAGTCGGCGATCACGCGACCGCCCTTGAGCGCGCCGCCGACGAGGAGCGCAACGGTGCCGGTGCCATGGTCCGTACCGGCCGTGCCGTTGATCCGCGCGGTGCGGCCGAACTCGGTGACAAGCGCCACCACGCTCTCGTGCCAAGCTGGACCCATATTGGTCTGCACGGCCGCCAGCGCATCGTCGAGCGCGCCGAGCAACTGCGATAGCCGTCCCTGGGCGATGCCTTCATTGAAATGCGTATCCCAGCCGTCGAGCGCGAGCGCACCGACGCGTGGGCCCTCCGGCTGCGCCAAAAACTTCGCCGCGTGGCCCGCGACCTCGGCGAAATAGGCCCGCACCTGCGCCGGTCCGGGTGTACGCTGCTGCTGCGCCATGCCGCCCGCCTGTTCGATCGCATCGAGCTTGGTATTGTCCTCAAGCGCGCTTGCGAGTTTCGGATCGGAGTGGCGATAGAGATCGAGCAGGCGTTGTACCGTGTCCGCGCTTGCCGGCAATACGCGTTGCGGCGACCACGACAGCACCGGCGCCGGACCGCGCACCACAAGCGGCGTTACGGGACCGACCGCAAACGCCTTGCTGCCGTTGGGATCGACCCGGCCGGCAGGCGCCAACCCGGCGAGCGCCCGGTTGAGCCAGCCGCTGTCGCTTGCAGCCGGCTTGGTCAGGCCGCTTTCAAGCACGTCCTGACCATCGAAATGCGAGCGCTCACGGTATGGCGTGGCGCAGGCATGGACAACGATGGCCTCCTTGGCCTGGAACATGCGATGCAGGTTCGGCATCGCCGGATTGAGCGCGAAATAATCGTCAAGCTTCAGCGCCGGCATTTTGCCATCGAGCGTCAATGCGTTGTCGCCGCGCAGCGCCAACCAATTCGGGTCGCCGACCGGTGCAACGGTGGCAAGCCCATCGAGCGCGCCGCGCAGAATGAACGCGAGAAACCGCGGATCGCGGCCTTCGGCACGGGCGAGTTTGGGGAGGTACGCCCACGCGAACAACGTGCCCGAGGCCTTGAGCAATTCGCGTCGCGACGGTGCGTGGAAGCATTTCATGGTCAGCTCCGCAGGAATTCCGGTGCCATAACGAGAAGGGTCAAAGCCTGGGCGCGACTCTCGGCGCGCGCCACGGTGGTACGTGTGTTGGCCGAGGCAAGCGGGCCAAGGCCACTGTCGAGCAGCGCCAGCGGGTCAGTGGTCGTCGCCAGGCGATGGGCAAATTGATTGGCGAGGTCGACCCGATGCGGCACGCCGTCGATCCACGCCGCTTCGCGGTCGGAATAGCCGTTCGGCGCCGGAGGTCGCCACAGCGCCTCGCCGAGCGAGGCCTGTGCTCCCATCAGGAGGTTGATCGGAATCGCCGGGCCACCTCTGGTGAGCCGTAACACGCTGACGAGCCATTCGGCCGGCGGTTTGAGCTTGGTGCGTTGCGGCGTCCAAGACTCGTCGGCCGTGACCAGCGTTTTGGCGACCTCCTTGAGGTTACCGTCACTGTCGTTGAACGTTTTCTCGAGCTTGGCGACGAGCGATGGCGCCGGCTCGTCAGCAACGAAATGCGCGGCAAGCTGCTGCGAGAGGTGGTGCGCGGTCGCCGGATGGCTCGCCAAATCGGCAAGCACGGCACGGCCTTGCTCGACGCCGGTATCGGCATAGCGCTTGCCGAGCACGACCTGATCGCCCGGCTCGTGCAGACGCTGTATGAACACGAATTCGCCGCCGTGAAGCGGCTCGGATGGTGGCAGCCAGGTCCATCCGGTGAGCACCTTGGCGAAATTCGTGACATCGGCTTGCGTGTAGCCGGTGCGAACGCCGAGCGTGTGCAACTCGAGCGTTTCGCGGGCCAGATTTTCATTGAGTCCCTTGTCACGGTTTATGCCGGCAATCGAGTTGGGACCCATCGATTCGACATTGTCGAGATAAAACAGCATCGCCGGATGACTCTCGACCGCTTGCAGCAAGTCGGCGAAGCGGCCAAGCACGTGCGGACGGATGGCCTCGCGCTCGTAGGGGCCGGCCATCGAGACGATCTTGTCGGCTGAGACGCAAAAATGGTTTGACCAGAACCACACCAGCCGCTCGACCAAACCGATCTTGGCGTTGGTGGCGGCGTCGAACCGCGCTTGGGCCTCGTTGAAAAGAAGCTGCTGCGGCAGCGGCGGCTGCCGGTTCTGCGGCTTCTGCCCCGGGGGTCCAGTGACCGAATGCGCGGCGATCTCGGTATTGACTGCGATCGGTGCCATGCTCGCGCCTTCGGCATCTTTTTGCGCGCGCAGCGCCAGTTTTTGCTCTGCCCGCCGGTCGGCCCGAAAGTCAAACACCGCGCGCGCCGACTCGGCGCTCGAAGGCAGGTCCATCGCGATGCGACCGGCGTCGGGTCGTTCCAAATCAGCAAGCACGGCGCCGCGAGCATCGCCGGCGATGTCGGCAATCGA
>JASHQI010000157.1 GCA_030037645.1 Xanthobacteraceae bacterium | reverse complement strand
GCGACCGTGACGCTGATCGACGAGGACACCGACAAGAAAATGGTTTGGCAGATTGTCGGCGAGCCGGAGGCGGACGCCAAGAAGGGCAAGATTTCCATCACCTCCCCGCTCGCTCGCGCTCTCGTGGGCAAGAAGAAAGGCGCACAGGTCGAAGTCGTCACGCCCGGCGGCGCCAAGGCCTATGAAGTGATGAAGGTCGAGTGGAAATGACGGACGACAGACCACGGACGACAGAGAGCAAAGGACGGATAAGGCACTCGTCATACGTGGTCGGCCATCCGTCTTCCGCGTCGTCGGAGGACAGACCACGGAGAACCGATTAAGGCATTAGCTCCACGAGTCCGCGACCCGACATCTGTCGTCCGTCATTGGTCCTCTGTCGTCTGCCTTTGTCGTCCCTCCTTCGCCCCCCGACGCGCCTTAATTCCTGGCCTGCGCGGCTTGCATGGCTCGGGAAAATCCCTACATTCCCAACGCACTGGCTGTGCGCTTGGCGAAAGGGGGATGGCCGCGATTTGGCCCTTTTTTCGTAGATCGCAGCGCACTTACGGGGCCCGGCAGGTCACTTCATGATCCAAAATCATCTGCCGCAACAAGCGAGCTGACGCGGTGAGCAAAACCACCCATGCCAAGGTTATCATCGTCGGGTCGGGGCCGGCCGGCTATACGGCGGCGATCTATGCGGCCCGCGCGATGCTCGACCCGATCCTGATCCGCGGCGTGCAGCCCGGCGGCCAACTCACCGTGACCACCGACGTCGAGAACTACCCCGGCTTCGCCGATGTGATCCAGGGGCCGTGGCTCATGGAGCAGATGGAGAAGCAGGCCGCCCATGTCGGCACGCAACTCGTCACCGACCACGTCAGCCGCATCGATCTGGCGGCGCGTCCGTTCCGGATCGAATGCGATTCCGGCGGCAGCTATTTCGCCGACACGCTCATTCTGGCGACCGGCGCGCAGGCACGCTGGCTCGATCTTCCGGCGGAGCAGAAATTTCGTGGCTACGGCGTTTCCGCGTGCGCGACCTGCGACGGCTTCTTTTATCGCGGCAAGGAAGTCTTGGTCGTCGGCGGCGGCAACACCGCGGTCGAGGAGGCGCTGTTTCTCACCAATTTCGCCTCCAAGGTCACGCTGGTGCATCGCCGCGACAGTTTGCGCGCCGAGAAGATTTTGCAGGAGCGGCTTTTCAAGAATCCGAAGATCGAAGTCGTTTGGAATTCGGCGCTCGATGATATCAGAGGTCGCAACGACCCGCTCAAGGTCACCCATGCGCTGCTGCGAAACGTCAAGACCGGCGCGGTCAGCGAACGCCCGATCGACGGCGTCTTCATCGCCATCGGCCACATGCCGGCGACCGAGCTGGTCGCCGGACAGGTCGAGATGAAACCGTCGGGTTACATCAAGACCGCGCCGCACTCGACCGCAACCTCGGTACCGGGTCTTTTTGCCGCCGGCGATGTCGCCGACGACGTCTATCGACAGGCCGTCACCGCCGCCGGATTGGGCTGCATGGCGGCGCTCGAGGCCGAGCGTTTTCTTGCCGCGCATGCCGAGCGCCGCGCCGCGGCGGAGTAAGGACTGACCTCTCCCCGCGTGCCGGGAGGGGTCGCGAGCAAAGCGAGCGGGTAAGGGGGTCTCTCTGAGCCCGGCGGAAATGCCCCCTCACCCTCTCCCCACCAGCGGGGGAGAGGAAAAGGTATGAGAATGGATTGGGACAAGCTTAAGGTCTTTCATGCCGCCGCCGAGGCCGGCAGCTTTACGCATGCGGGCGAGCAACTCGGTCTGTCGCAATCGGCGGTGTCGCGCCAGGTCAGTGCGCTCGAACAGGAGCTTTCGGTCTCGCTGTTCCATCGCCACGCGCGCGGCTTGATCCTGACCGAGCAAGGCGAACTGCTTTATCGCACCGCGCACGATGTGTTCATGAAGCTCGAAGCGGCGCGGGCGAAGCTGACCGACAGCCGCGAGCGGCCGAACGGCGATCTTCGGGTGACGACGACGCCGGGTATCGGCGTGCATTGGCTCACGCCGCGACTCGGCGAGTTCATCGAACTTTATCCGGAGATCCACATCACGCTGCTGACGACCGACGAAGAGCTCGATCTCGCCATGCGCGAGGCCGATGTCGCCATCCGGCTGCGCCAGCCCACGCAGCCCGACCTGATCCAGCGCAAGCTGTTCGCGGTGCACTTCCACGTCTACGCTTCGCCCGAATATCTCAAGCGCTTCGGCAGCCCGCGCACTTTCGACGACCTCGACAATCACCGCGTGCTGGTGCTCGGCGGCACCGTACCGCCCTACCTGCAGCGCTCGCGCTGGCTGATCGAAGTCGCGCGCGACGGCAAAGGGCCGCGCGTTCCCCACCTCGTCATCAACAACATTCTCGGCATCTTGCGCGCGTGCCAGCGCGGCTTGGGCATCGCCATGCTGCCGGATTATCTGGTCGAGGAGAACGGCGGGCTGGTGCAGCTCTTTGGCGAGGCCGAAGCCCCGGCGCTTGACGCTTACTTCGTCTATCCCGAGGAGCTCAAAACCGTCGCGCGCGTGCAGGCCTTTCGCGATTTCCTTGTCGCCAATGCGCAGCGCTGGAATTTTTAGCGCGGCGTTCTGCGACATCCTGACGCGATTTTTACGCGATAATTATCCGCTCGATTGAATCTTGCGACGACCGCATGGCTGGCATGTGAGCCATCGCGTTGTATGCGATCACCAGACTCGCATACTGCAAGCGTGCTGCACAGCATACGACCGTCTCATCCTCCCAGATCGGCGGTCGTCATGCAGGCAGCTGTTCCCCTCTGGAAGGTGATCGTCGGCGCCCCCACGCTGACGAACTAGACCGGGCCCGCAAGGGCCCGGTTCTCTTTTGTGCGGACGGCGGCAGACAGCGCCGCTGAAATTCACGCCGGCTCCAGGCCCTTCGCTTTGATGACGCGCTTCGCCGCCGGCGTGATGAGGAAATCGATCAGTCTGCGGCCGGCCTCGGCATGGTGCGTGCCGGTCGTGATGGCGGCGGTGAACGGCGTCACGCTCTGCAATGGAGCGGGCAGCGGGCCGACGAAATCGATGCCAGGGACCGCCTTCAGTTCGGCGATCTGCTGCACGCCGATTTCGGCCTCGCCGCGCTCGATGATGAGCCCGACCAACCCGGTGACGCCGCCGCTGCCGTACTTGGCCTTGGCAGTCATCGCCTCGGCGATGCCGAGGTCCTGGAAGACTTTCGCCATATGCGCACCGCTCAAGCCGGCGCCGACCGGCTTCGAGACCGCGATCGATCTGGCCGCCAGCAGCGCACGCTTGAACGCCTCGACCGACGAGATGTCCGGCTTCGGCGCGCCCTTCTGCACCGCCACGCCGAGCGACGAGCTGGCAATGGCCACCAGGCTGCCAGCCACGATTTTGCCGCGCGCGAGCATGTCCTTCGCGGCGGAAGCGGTCAGCACCGCCACATCGGCCGCCTCGCCCTCGGCAAGCCGCTTCTCGATCTGCACCGACGGCCCGAAGCTCGCCGTCAGGCGATCGCCGGTCGCCGTTTGAAATGGCGCCGACAACTCATCGAACACTGTCTTCATCGCGGTCGTCGCCAGCACTTTGATATCGATTTGGGTCACGAAAATATCTCCGATGAGGGGCGCTCGCGCCGATCTCGACACTCGCTCAGATGACGCCCGGAATCCAGCGTTTGACGCGCTCGCAATAGGCGGCGTAGGGCGCGCCGAAACGTTGCAGCAGATTCTTCTCGTCGCCGAGAACGCGGATATGAAACCACACCGCGTTGGCGAGAAGAATGATCAGCGCCAGCCAGGACCAGAACGTCACGGCCAAGCCAAGCAGAAAAATGAGGTGGCCGAGGTACATCGGATTGCGCGTATACCGATAGGGCCCCTCTTCGACGAGGCGCTGCGGCGGCAATTCGAGTCCCGGACCGCCGCCGCCGTGACGCCCGCGAAAGCTGCGGACGATTCGGTATTGCAGATAACCCCAGATCAGCAGCGCCGCGCCCCATGGCAGAAAAATGAGCGTGCCACCGTGGCGAATGAGCTCGAACGCAATCACCGCCGCCGGATAGATCACGAAACTGCGCACCGGCGTGCGTTGCAGCCAGCGCCAAATCCGCTTGAGCGGGTTCTTTGGCGGCCGCTTGCCGGAGGCCACGGCGGGGCCAATCTCGACGTCGCTCATTCCTGATTGTCTCGCGCCGCCGCGATCGCGTCCACCCCGGCGGCTTGCGCCAAAAACCGTCGCGAGATTTCCCCCGGCGATCATCAACTCTCTGTGAAATTTACGATTTCCGTCATCAAATCATGCACCGACCGGTAACGCGCGGTGCGGAATTGCGGTACAACAGCGCCTATATAAACGCCGACATCCTCGCGCCGCCGCGGACAGCCCAAATAGGCTGAGGAGGGAGCAAAAATGCCCACACGCAGACAAGCTCTGTATGCCGGTGCTGCGACGGTTGCGCTTGCGGCTCTCGGCCGGCTGGCGCGGCCGCATGCCGTCAAAGCCGATGCCCGCACCTACGAGGTCACCCATACCGATGCGGAGTGGCGCAAGCTTTTGACGCCCGAGCAATACGAAGTCCTGCGCCAGGACGGCACCGAACTGCCGTTCAGCAGTCCGCTGCTGAAAGAGCATCGCGCCGGCACCTTCACCTGCGCCGGCTGCGACTTGCCGCTGTACTCGTCAAAGACGAAATACGACAGCGGCACCGGCTGGCCCAGCTTCTGGGAGCCGCTTGCCCACGCCGTCGACGAATCGGAGGACCATTCGTTCGGCATGGACCGCACCGCGATCTCCTGCCATCGCTGCGGCGGCCATCTCGGCCACGTCTTCAAGGACGGACCGCCGCCGACCGGCCTGCGCTACTGCATGAACGGCGTTGCCTTGAAGTTCGAAGCGGCGCCGGTCGGAGCGAGTTAAGATCTCAGCTTTCACGCGCTGAAACGCGCTCGGTAGGCTTGCGGCGTCGCGGCCAGCAGGCGCGAAAAACTTCGGCGCAGCGTTTCCTCGGAGCCAAAGCCGCAGCGTGCGGCGATCCGCTTGACCGGCAAGCGCGTATCCGAAAGCAGGCGTCGCGCCGCTTCCACTCGAAGCCGTTCGACGGCCCGCGCCGGCGTGATCCCGATCGCCTCGGCGTGATGTCGGCTGAAGCTGCGTTCGCTCATCCCGGCCTTTTGCGCCAGTGTCGGCAGTGACAGATCGCCGGTGAGGTGCCCCGCAATCCAGGTGTGCAAGGCGCCGAACCGGTCCTCCGCGCCTTGCAACGACAGCACGGTGCTGAACTGAGCCTGACCGCCGGGACGTTTCAAAAACATCACCAAGTGGCGGGCCACCGCCAGCGCCAAAGCACGGCCGGCATCCTCTTCGACCAGCGCCAGCGCCAGATCGATCGCGGCCGTGACTCCGGCCGACGTCCATATTTTGCCATCGCGCACGAAGATCGGATCGGGCTCGACGCGAATCGCCGGAAAGCGCCGCGCCAGCGCGGCACAATGCATCCAGTGCGTCGCCGCGCGCCGCCCGTCCAATAGACCGGCTGCGGCCAGCACGAACGCGCCGGTGCACACCGAGGCGACGCGACGCGCCCGCGCAGCCCGCGCCCGCACCCAGCGCAACACAACCGGATCCGCTGCGGCGTCATGCACACCCGGACCGCCGGCCACCACCAGCGTGTCCAGCGCGGCCCGTCCGTGCCGCGGCAGCGCCGTCATGAGTCCCAACCCGGCCGAGGCCGTCACCATGCGGGCGCCGACCGATACCACCTGCGCCGCGTAAAGCGGCGGCTCGCCCCGCCGCGCCAAAAGCTCGTTGGCCGAGGCGAAGACTTGCAGCGGCCCGGCGACATCCAGAAGCTGCACGGCGGGATAGGCAAGGATCTCGACGATCCGCGGCGCAGGATGCGGCGGCCCCTTTGGCGGGAAACGAGGGTCATTTGGCATTTCCGCCACAGCATGCCATCGTAGATTGGCGTTGTCCATTCCATTTCAGTGACGGTCTTTGCATCATGATCCCGCACGACACCCACCTTCACATCGGTTCCCTGCTGTTTGAGGGCCTGGATCAGATCGATCTGACGGGTCCGTTCGAGGTCCTCTCGCGCCTGCCGAATTCGACCTACCGGATCTATGGCAAGGGCAAGGAGCCGGTGCGGGACTTGCACGGTCTGCGGATGATGGCGGATGCGAGTCTCGAACAAGCGCCGCAACTCGACGTGCTGCACGTGCCCGGCGGCTACGGCCAGGAAGCGCTAATGGACGACGAGGCCGTGCTCGACTGGATTCGCCGCCAGGCGGCGGGTGCGCGATGTCTCTTTTCCGTCTGCACGGGCGCGCTGATCTGCGGAGCGGCCGGGCTGCTCATCGGGCGCCGGGCCACGACGCACTGGGCTTCGTTCGACCTGCTGCCGTATTTCGGCGCAACGCCGGTGAACGAGCGCGTGGTGACGGACGGCAAAATGGTGTTTGCCGCGGGCGTCACCGCGGGCATCGACGGCGCGCTGCGCGTCGCGGCCGATTTGCGCGGCACCGAGGTGGCGCAGGCTATCCAGCTCGCCATCGCCTACGCGCCCGAGCCGCCGTTCAACAGCGGCACGCCTGAGACGGCGCCGCCGGCCGTGCTCGACGACGCGCGC
>JASHQI010000156.1 GCA_030037645.1 Xanthobacteraceae bacterium | reverse complement strand
CGTTTCGGAAAACCGGGCTTGCACTTTGCCGGATCACGCGCTCGCCACGTCCCAGGAAGCATGGCCTGGAGCTGAGCCAGCAGGCCTTCGGGTCTTTGGCGAGAGCCGCGGTGGAGCGCCAAAAGGCGAGCGCGTCCCGCCGGACGCGCGCCGCGGCGACGGGCGGATACGCGGCAACGCGCGCCGGCCCGACGCGGCCAATGGTTGGATGCGCCTTTCGGCGCTCCGCCTCCCTCCTGTTTGGCGGGAGGGAATGGAAGGTCTTTCGTACCGTGCCGTGAAGCAAAACTCGGATGCGCAGGCGCGTCGCGGGAACGCGAATTCCTTTTTCTTCCCTCTCCCCTTGCGGGAGAGGGTGCATAGGCGGCGTTCGGCCGCCGTGTTTAAAAACGACGCCGACGCGCAGCGTCGGCTTCGGCGGAGGCGAAGCCGAGCGAGGGCGGGTGCGGGGGCGCGAGCGGTGCGAGCGGCTTGGCCCTACCCCCTCACCCGGCTCGTTGCTCGCATACGCTCGCAACTCGCCACCCTCTCCCACAAGGGGAGAGGGAAAAAAGGAACGCAACCATGATCGACATCGTCCTTGCAAATGGCGGCGAATGCATTGCGAGAGGATGCGACAGGATGATTGCATGAGCAAAGCAAAAGGCGTGAGCAAAGCAAACGAAAAGCTGTCTGCGCATGAATGGCAGGTGCGCCATGACGCCGCCTGCGCCATCGTCGCGCGCAAATATTGCGACATGTTCGAGTTCTGGCGTGATTGCCGCTATAAGCCCTGCCGGAGCGCCCGGCGATGCAGCGGCGACCAGGGCGCCTGTCTGCAAAGCCGCTGGCAGAGCGTGCCCTATGACGTCGGCGTTGCGGCGCAAATGCGAATGGCAGCCGAAACACCGCCGAACGCGAACGGCTTCACCTTCGGGGCGCATCACTACGCGCCCGATTCGCTCTGCCTGCACGATCCCAAGAATCAGAAAAAGCGAGCCAAGTCGTGAGTCAAGATGAGTCAAGACAAGAGCCAGACCGCGCCATGTGCCTCCTCCCTCTCCCCGCTTGCGGGGAGAGGTTTCATGCGCTGCCGCCTGTGCTAGAGGGCACGTTATGACTGTCGTCACCCGCTTTGCCCCCTCGCCTACAGGCTTCCTGCACATCGGCGGGGCGCGCACCGCGCTGTTCAACTGGCTTTATGCGCGCGGACGCGGCGGCAAGATGTTTTTGCGCGTCGAGGACACCGACCGCGAACGTTCGACGCAAGCCGCCATCGACGCCATCCTCGACGGCCTGACCTGGCTCGGCATCGCCTGGGATGGCGAGCCGATCTATCAATTCGCGCGCTCGGCGCGCCACCGCGAGGCCGCCGAGCAGCTTTTGGCGGCAGGACGCGCCTATCGCTGCTATGCGACGCCCGAGGAATTGGCGCAGATGCGTGAGGCCGCCCGCCGCGAGGGCCGCTCGAAGCTTTACGACGGCCGCTGGCGCGACCGCGATCCGCGCGAGGCGCCGCCCGGCGTGAAGCCAGCGATCCGGCTCAAGGCGCCGCTCACGGGTGAGACAGTCATCGAGGACGCGGTGCAGGGTCGCGTCGTGTGGCAGAACGAGAACCTCGACGACCTCGTGCTGCTGCGCTCCGACGGCACGCCGACCTACATGCTCGCGGTCGTCGTCGACGATCACGATATGGGCGTCACGCATATCATTCGCGGCGACGATCATCTGACCAACGCCGCACGGCAGAAGCAGATCTACGACGGGCTGGGCTGGTCCGTGCCGGTCATGGCGCACATCCCACTCATTCACGGGCCCGACGGCTCGAAACTTTCGAAGCGTCACGGTGCGCTCGGCGTCGACGCCTACCGGGCCATGGGTTACCTGCCGGCGGCGCTGCGCAATTATCTGGTGCGGCTCGGCTGGAGTCACGGCGACCAAGAGATTTTCTCGACGCAGGAGATGATCGCGGCCTTCGACCTGCCGCAGATCGGGCGCTCGCCGGCGCGGTTCGACTTCGCCAAGCTGGAAAACCTCAATGGCCATTACATCCGCCAGAGCGCCGATGCCGACCTGCTGGCGGCGATCGAGCGAGTGCTGCCGCACCTCGCCGACGGCGCCGAACTCGCCGCCAAATTGACACCGCAGTTGCGGCAGCAATGGCTGGCAGCCATGCCGAGCCTGAAGGAACGGGCCAAGACGCTGCTCGATGTTATCGATGGCGCGCGCTTTCTTCTGTCCGGCCGGCCAATTCGGCTTGACGACAAGGCGGACGCGCTGCTGACGCCTGATGCGAAGGCTTTGCTCGGCGCCGTGGCAGCCGAACTCGACGCTGTCGATCCTTGGACGGCGGAGACAACCGAGCGGGCGGTCCGCAGCTTTGCCGAGCGCAAGGGCGCCAAGCTCGGCGCCGTGGCGCAGCCGTTGCGGGCTGCGCTGACCGGCCGCACCACCTCGCCCGGCATATTCGAAGTGTTGGCCGTGCTCGGCAAGGCGGAGAGCCTGGCGCGCGTCGCCGATCAGGCCACTTCCGCCAAGTTGGAACCACGCGTCGGCTGAACGGTGAAATCCCCGTCACAGCCTATTATCTTGCAGTGCACACGTGGTTGCGCTAGGCCCAACACGGCCGGGACGAGCATTCCGCCCCAGCCGTTTTAGCCATTCCGGCCGCGGGCAGCCCCGCTGCTCCGGCTGCCCTGCATTGAGGATACGATCATGGACGCGAAGACCGGCGCCAATATCAAGACCGGCACGCTGAAAGTCGGTGACAAGAGTTGGTCATTCCCGATCTACGACGGAACCATTGGCCCCGAGGTCCTCGACGTCAGCAAGCTTTATGCCGAAACCGGCATTTTCACCTATGACCCGGGCTTCACCTCGACCGGCAGTTGCGAGTCCAAAATCACCTACATCGACGGCGATCAAGGCGTCCTGCTCTATCGCGGCTATCCGATCGAGGATTTGGCGGAGCACGGCGACTTCCTCGAGACCTGTTACCTGCTCCTCTACGGCGAGCTGCCGACTGCGACGCAGAAGGCGGACTTCGTCGATCGCGTGATCCATCACACGATGGTGCACGAACAGATGATGCGCTTCTTCCAGGGCTTTCGGCGCGACGCGCATCCGATGGCGGTCATGGTCGGTTCGGTCGGCGCGCTGTCGGCCTTTTACCACGACTCAACCGACATTACCGATCCGACCCAGCGCATGGTCGCCTCGATCCGCATGATCGCGAAAATGCCGACGCTGGCGGCGATGGCCTACAAATATTCGATCGGCCAGCCCTTCATGTATCCGAAGAACGACCTCGATTATGCGTCGAATTTTTTGCACATGTGCTTCGGCGTGCCGTGCGAGGAATACAAGGCCAACCCGGTGCTCGCCCGCGCCATGGATCGCATCTTCACCTTGCACGCCGATCACGAGCAGAACGCTTCGACCTCGACCGTGCGGTTGGCCGGTTCCACGGGCGCCAATCCGTTCGCCTGCATCGCCGCCGGCATTGCCTGCCTGTGGGGTCCGGCGCATGGCGGCGCCAACGAGGCGGCGCTGAAAATGCTCGGCGAGATCGGCTCCGTCGATCGCATCCCCGAATACGTCAAGCGCGCAAAAGACCCCAACGACTCATTCCGCCTGATGGGATTTGGCCATCGCGTCTACAAGAACTACGATCCGCGCGCCCGGCTCATGCAGAAAACCTGCTACGAGGTCTTGAACGAGCTCGGCATCAAGGACCCGCTCCTCGATGTCGCCATGGAACTCGAAAAGATCGCTTTGCACGACGAATATTTCATTTCCAAGAAGCTCTATCCGAACGTCGATTTCTATTCCGGCATTACGTTGCGGGCGATGGGCTTTCCCACCACCATGTTCACGGTGCTATTCGCGCTGGCGCGCACGGTGGGCTGGATCGCGCAGTGGAAGGAAATGATCGAGGATCCGCACCAGAAGCTCGGCCGCCCGCGCCAGCTCTATACCGGCTCGCCGCGGCGCGATTACCAGCCGATCTCGAAGCGGAAATAGCAACCAGAGCATGATCCCGAAAAAGCCTGCCCTTGGACTTGATCCGAGGGTGGAAGCCGGCTTTCGGATAAGATCATGCTCAATCAAAATGCCAGAGCCCGGTTTTGATTCCATTAAAACCGAAAAGGCTCCAGGCCACCGGCGCGCCGCTAAGACGGACTCGGCGCCATCTTGACGGCCGCCAGGTCGCGGCGGCCATTTCGCGCTACGTCCAGCACGATCGCGGCGGCTTGGCGGCTTGGCTCCGCAGTGCCTATCGACATGATGGAATCGAGGCGCCTGAAGGCGTCGATCTGGCGCTGTCGCTGCGGGGTCTCACGAAGCAGCGGCTCCAGTGCAGCGGCAAGCTTTTCGGGTGTGCAATCGCGCTGCAGAAATTCCGGCACAACGTTCTCGCCGATGACCAGATTGGCGAGAATAATAGTGGACAGCCTTGCCCGCAGCCCCGCCAGTCGCGCGATGATCTCCTCAATGATCGGCACCCGGTAGGCCGCGACCATCGGCACGCCGGCAAGCGCCAGTTCGAGCGTCACCGTGCCCGACGCCGCAAGCGCGGCGCGGGCAACGCGAAAGCTCGCCCATTTCTCGCCCGGCTCGACCACGATGCGCGGCTTGACCGGCCAATCGGCGACGCCATCGCGCACCCGCGTCACAAGATGTGGCACGGTCGGAAGCACGAGTTCGATCGCCGGGCCGGTGCCGGCGGCAAGCCGTGCGACCGCCGCACCGAAGATCGCGAGCAGGTTGCGGATTTCATTTGCGCGGCTGCCAGGCAAAACCAGAACGACGGGCGGATCGGTCTTGCGACGCATAAGCTCGTCGGCGTTGGGGCGTAACGCGCCGAGGCGCTCGACCAGCGGATGGCCGACATAGATACAGGGCGGGCCGCCAAGCTGCACGTGAGCGGCCGGCTCGAACGGCAGAATGGCGAGCACGCAGTCAATATAGGCGCGCATGGCGCGGGCGCGGCCGGGTCGCCAAGCCCAAATCGACGGCGAGACGTAATCGAGGATCGGTATTTTAGGCGCGCGCCGTCGTACCTGCCGCGCCACCCTGTGGGTGAAGTCCGGGCTGTCGATGATCACAAGCGCATCAGGGCGCGCGGCGACGATGCTGTTCGCTGTCTCGCCGATACGGCGCAAGATCGTCGGCAGGCGCCGCGGGATCGCGGTGACTCCGACGATGGCGAGATCGTCGATCGGAAACTGGCTGGCGATGCCGGCGGCCGCCATGGCGAGGCCCCCGACACCCTTGAGCGACAGCGCGCCGCCGGCACGGGTCGCCAGTGCGCGGGCTAATGCGGCACCGAGTGCGTCCCCGGACTCTTCCGCAGCGACAAGATAGATCGTCAACGGTCGCGACTGCGGCACGTGGTTCATCGCGCCGTGTCCTCGCGAACGCCGATGAAAAACAGCCCCGCCCGGTCGGCCGCCGCCGTTACTTCCGCCGGATCGGCGATGATTGTGCTACCCGCGACCACCGCGAGACCGGCAAGGCCGGCGCGGCTGATGTTTTCGATCGTTCGCGGGCCGATCGACGGCAAATCGAAGCGGCGATCCTGCCCAGGCTTAGGCGCCTTCACCAGAACGCCCACTCCTTGCGGCGTTGCGATGCGCCCTTGTCGGCGCAAGTCAGCCAGGCGCACGAGGAGATTGTCGGTGCCCTCCGCCGCTTCCACTGCAAGCACGTGGTTGTTGGCGACAACCGCCGCCTGCCCGACGTCAAATGCGCCAAGCGCGGCGATCAACGCCAATCCGCGCGCAATGTCGGCATTGTCGCGTTCCGACGGCCGGTAGCGTCCATGTATCCCTTCGGGAATCAAAATGTCAGGCGCGACATCATGGACGGCGATGACACGTACGCCGCCCTCCTCTATCAACTGAGCGACGCCGGACAGCAATCGATCATCGCCGCCGGCGAAAGACCGAATGATCCGCGGCATCATCCGAATCGTCCGCCAATCGAGACGAATCTGCGTCAGCGCCGGACGCACCAAGGCGCCGACGAGCACCGCTTCACCGCAATGCTCCGCATGGGCGAGGCGGAGCAAACGGCCAGCCTGTCCGAGCGCGATCCAGTGATGCGTGTAACATTCGACGATTTCCGGATCGGCCCAACCCTTGATGGCGAGCATCACAGGACGGCGGCCCCGTCGTGCAATCGCCTCGGCAACTACACCCGGAATGCGTCCGCCCCCGCAGATAATGGCAATCGAATCTAACTTTTGACCATCGCCCAGGTCGGCCATGATGGGCTCACATGGCCGTATCATCGCCGGCATCATCATCTGGCACTGCCGCGGGGCGCACCAACGCGCGCTTCCGTGCGGCACGGATGAAGGCGATGATTTTGCCGACCGCGGGCTCGTCCGCGAATTCGCGGGCCACCGTCTCAACTCTGTCGGCGAATACGCCATCGCCGCTGAACAGGTCTCGGTAGGCCTGACGCAAGCGTTGGATCTGGCTTGGAGCCGTGCCGCGCCGGCGCAAGCCGACGACATTAAGTCCAATCAGATGCTCGCCGCGAACGAGACCGAAAGGGATGATGTCGCCGCGAACCGGAGACAGGCCGCCAACCATCGCGCCCTCTCCGACTCGATCATGTTGGTGAACTGCGGCAAGTCCTCCCAGGAAAGCGTAATCGCCGATGGAAACGTGTCCACCGAGCGTAACAAGGTTGGCAAACGTGACATTGTTTCCGACGTGGCAATCGTGTGCGATGTGGCATCCCACCATGAGGAAACAGTCTTCTCCAACGCTTGTGATCCCACCCCCATCCTCAGTACCGGTATTCATGGTGACGTTCTCACGCACCTGGCAGCGCGGACCAATAACGAGCCTGGTCGTTCCGCCGCGATAGTGGACCGATTGCGGTGGGGCTCCGAGCGACGCAAACGGATAGACGACCGTGCTTTCGCCGATCGTCGTGACTCCCATGACGTTCACATGGCCGATGAGCCGCACGTTGTCTTTGAGCTCGACCTGAGGACCGACCAAACAGTACGGGCCGATCTCCACATCCCTGCCGATGCGTGCACCGTCCGCGACACGCGCAGTCGGATCGATCGCCATCTAGTCCTCGGTCAGATAAGCGCCGAGCACAGCCTCGGCAATTAGGTCGCCGCCGACCTTGGCCTCGCCCCGGTACCAAAACATGCTGCGGCGGCGTGAGACCTTTTCCATGTGATACTCGATTGTATCACCCGGCATTGCCGGCTTCCGGAATTTGGCTTTGTCGATCGTCAAGAACAACACGGTGCGGCGCTTCTCGCGCGGCTCCATCAGACGCAGAGAGAGCACACAGGCCGTCTGCGCCATACCCTCGATCACCAACACGCCGGGCATGACCGGGTTGTCCGGGAAATGGCCGAGAAATTGTGGTTCATTGATCGTGACGTTCTTGATTCCGATACCGCGCTCGTCGCCGTGGATGTCGACGACACGGTCGATCATGAGAAAGGGATAGCGATGCGGTAGCTGCCGCAGGATTTCGCGGATCTCAGCGACGGCGAGGGTGTCGCCGCTCATACCCCGCCCCCTTCAGGCTTCTGGCCTCGCGCCAACCGCCTCAACGCAGCCACGCCCTTCATGAAATCGCGGACCGGTTGGGCGGGCGAGCCAAGCCAGCGGGCACCGGCGGGAACGTCGGCCATAACCCCGCTCTGGGCGCCCAGTATAGCACCGTCGCCTATCTTGACGTGGTCGGCGATGCCAACCTTTCCCGCCATCACAACGAAGTCCCCGACTTGTGCACTACCGGATATGCCAGTCTGTCCGGCAATCAGGCAGTGCCGGCCGATGCTGACGTTGTGCGCGATTTGCACGAGATTATCGATCTTGCTGCCCTCCCCGATGATCGTATCTCGGGTCGAGCCCCGGTCGACTGTCGTGTTGGCGCCGATCTCCACGTCATCTTGGATGATAACGCGGCGTGTTTGGGGAATCTTCTGGTGACCCCGCGGACCCGGCAGATAACCAAAGCCGTCCTGCCCGATGCGAACGCCGGGATGAATGATGACGCGATCGCCGATCAGCGCGTGTAGCACCGTCACCCCGGCGCCGATCGCGCAATCTCGACCGATACAAACATCAGGGCCGATCACAGCGCCGGCTGCAATCAGCGTCCCGCCGCCAATCTCGGCTCGCGGCCCGATCACTGCGAGCGGATCGATCGTCACACTTGCTTCAAGACGGGCGGAAGAATGGATTTGCGCAGAGCTGGCGCGGGCCTCGCTCGCGCCAAACAGCGATGACGGTCGTAGCGCCGCCGGAAACAAAGCGAGCGCCACCGCGACGAAGGCGCGGTAGGGCTCGGCCGTAACAAGCGCAACCGGTCCGGACGGCGCCGAGGCCGCAAAGCGCGGCGACACGAAGCAGGCGCCCGCTCGCGTCGAGGCGAACTCGGCGAGGTATTTCGCATTATCGAAAAAGCTGATGTCGGTCGCTCCCGCACTATCGAGCGGAGCAACATTCTCAATCCGGCGGCCGAGCGGATCGCCCGGCCGCGGCTTTGCGCGGGTGAGCTCGGCGATCTCTTCGATCGTCAGCTTGCCGTTGGGCGAAAGAATATTCGGCATGCGCCCATCTGTCGCGAGAATCGCCGCGGAGATCAGAATTGCGTTCCGCCGCCGAAGGAGAAGAATTGGCTGCGATCATACCAAGTCTTCATGAATGGATAGGCGAAATCGAATCGGATCGGGCCAAGTGGCGAGTCCCAGATGAGGCTGACGCCGACCGAGGCGCGTATGGCCGGCTCGTCGATGTATTGCATGGCGCATTGGCAGGCAATGCCGTTGACGAGGCCGTTAATTTCGCCGGTCGACGGCGAGCTTGTTTCTGCTCGGTAGCCCCACACCGAGCCGCTATCCACAAATACCGCGCCGCGCATCCCGATATCCTTGGGCAGGAAATAGAATGGATATTGGAACTCAAGGCTGGCTCCCCAATAGAGTGTGCCGCCGAGGTCGTCATTCGCTGTCCCCACCGTTACGTCGCGTGGACCAATGCCGGCCGGTGCAAATCCGCGAACGAGATTCGGGCCCATCTTGAAGTCGTTGAGCATGCTGACGTAGCCGTCGTTGGAAACACAAGTATTCTGTTCCGGGCACTTCTGCAGGCCAAAGATATTGCCCGCTTGCAGATGGAGGAGGCTCACCAGGTCGGACGTGACTTCGTAATAGCTCCGGAAATCCACCGTCGATTTCATATAGGCCACGTCGCCGCCAAGTCCGGCGAAGTCTTGACCGGCTACGATAAGGAGTCCGTTGGTCGGCAGTTTGTTATTATCGAGCGTATTGTAGGTAAATCCGTATCCCGCCATCGATGTCAGATAGGCGCCCTGCGCAAGTTCGAGCCGAACCGGGAGAGAGGCTTGGCCATCGATCAAGCAGTTGCTCTGGGCGCCGCTCGCAACAGCCGCATTATAAAGCGCATTGGCCGGCAAATTGGTGCCGCCCGGGAATACCCCGGCATTGATCGCGGCTGAGTTCGGGAAACTGGTCGAAAAATTCGGATTGAGGTCGTTACAGTCATCCAAATACGTCGGCAGCGTAATCTTCTGCGTAAAGAGCGAATATCGCAATTGGAAGGTGAGATCCTCACGCAGCGGAATGCCGAAAGTTAGAGTGCCGCCATACGATTCCGTTCCATAGGACAAGTAGTTGTTGGCGAGGGTCTCCTTGGCAAACAAATCGATGCCCGCAGAGACGCGATCACCCAGAAAATACGGCTCCGCGTAATTCAGCTCCACGCCGCGAACATATTCGCCGTAGGTAACCGAAGCTTTTGCGAACCGACCGGTCCCAAGCAAATTACGCTCGGCGACCGAGACTTGAGCGAGCCAGCCCTCCGCGGTCGAGTAGCCGCCCATTATCGAGAAGTCACCGGTCGATTTCTCGACGACATTGATATTGATTATCACCCGGTCCGGGGCGGAACCCGGCTCGTTGGTGATTTTGACCGATTTGAAAAAGTTGAGGTTGTTAATCCGCCGCTCAGCGCGATCGATCAGGGCCCGATTGTATGGGTCGCCTTCGGCAAAATCGAGCTCGCGCCGAATCACATAATCGCGGGTTCGGGTATTGCCCTTGATATTGATGCGCTCAATGTAGGCGCGCGTGCCTTCATCCACGATATAGAGCACGCCGATCGTTCGTGCCTGGGGATTGCGGTCGCCTTGCGGCCGCACAGTCGCGAACGGATAGCCGCGTTGCGCAACGGCGACCGTGACGTCTTCGACCGTCTTCTCGATCGCCTCGCCGTTGTAGACGTCGCCTGTGCGGGTGAGCAGAATGGCGCGCAGCGAATTCGGGTCAATAGCGCGCACGTTTGATTGAACGTCGATCTTGCCGAAGTGGTAGCGCGGCCCCTCCTCGATTGTGAAAGTGATCACGAAGCCTTTTTTGGCGGGGTCGTATTCACCTGTTGCCGAGACGATCTGCACATCGGCGTAGCCGTGTTTTAGGTAGAATTGTCGTAGCAGCTCGCGGTCGGCTTGGAGCCGATCTGGATCGTAAATGTCGGTGGTCTGCAAAAAGCTCAGCCAATTCGATACTGACGTCTTGACCACGTTTTTCAGGCGCCAGGAGGAGTAAGCTTTATTGCCGACGAAGTTGATCGCCTTGATGCCGGTTTTTTCGCCTTCCTTGATCACGAAGATCAAATCGACGCGGTTATTGGGCCGCTCGATGATCTCTGGAGTCACCGTGACGTCGAAGCGACCACTGCGATGGTACACCTCAACGATGCGCTGGGTATCCGCCTGCACCGTGGCGCGCGACAGCGAGCCGCGCTCCTTCGACTCGATTTCCTGTTTGAGCTGTTCATCCTTGACTCGGAAATTGCCTTCAAATGCAAGCCGATCGATCACCGGCGCTTCCACCACCGTGACGACGACGTGTCCACCTGATTGCGAGATACGGACATCTTGGAACAGGCCGGTCGCATAGAGAGCTTTGAGTGCGGCGTCGATCTTGGCGGCATCGAGATGCTCGCCCGGCCCCAGCTTGAAATAGGAGCGAATCGTGTCCGCTTCGACGCGGCGATTGCCTTGGACCACGATCGAACTGGCGGCCACGCCGGTCTCGGCAGGCGCGGCAAATGCCTCACCCGCCGCAAAGCCGATAAGACTCGCTCCCAGGAGCAAGCCGGCCACAACGAGCCCCCGCGTTACCCGCACACACATGTTCATGCGCAAAGCGCCTTCATTCCCCTCGTGGCCGCCCCCAATGGCGGGTTGCTCGAAATCTCCCTCGGCTCAGCCTTTCCGTTCAAAGTCTCAAATCTGCGAACCGCATCCCCTCGATCAGTAGCCCGGCACACGCATCCCCCACGCTCATCTGCATCTTCTGCAATATGGCTCGTATCGACCGCTAGCTTAGGATGAAGCCAAGTGAACTATGTCGTTGAAAGTTGCAAATATCATCAACATCAAGACAATTGCGAGGCCGATCCGGAATCCGACCTCTTGCGCCCGTTCCGACAGCGGCCGACCACGTACGGCCTCGATCGAATAGAACAAAAGGTGACCGCCATCAAGCAAGGGTATTGGAAACAGATTTAACAGCCCGATCGATATAGACAGCACAGCCGCAAGCTGGATCAGTGGAACGAAGCCCAGAGAGGCGACTTCGCCCGACATCTGTACGATGCGAATCGGACCGCCGAGTTGATTGGCCGCCTCGCGCCCGGTAACGACACCACCGATGTACCGTAAGGTTCGGTCGACCACCGACCAGGTTTCTTGCACAGCCATCCAGACCGCTTGCGGCGGAGAAACAGGCTGAAATTTTAGATCGGCGGGCGCCATTGAACGCTGGATGCCGAGAATGCCGATCCGATGTGTGTTACCGAAATTGTCCTTGACCTGCTTCAACGCAGGAGTGGCCTTAAGAACGACTCGGCTGCCTTTGCGATCGACGACCATCGTGAGCGTTTCACCCGCGCTTTCACTCACGATGCTTTGCATGTCGGCGAAATTTCCGATTGCATGGCCATCGATCGATAAGACCACGTCGCCAGGCTGAAATCCCGCTACGGCTGCCGCGCTGCCCGGCTGCACGACGTCGACGCGTGCGCTCATGGTCTGCTTGCCGTAGAGCATAAAGATCGAGGCAAAAATCACGATCGCCAAAACAAAATTGGCCATCGGTCCGGCAACGACGATAGCCGCGCGCTCGGCCACGGACTGGCCGGCGAAGCTGTGCGCTTTCTCGCCTGGGTCCATGCTGGCCAGACTCGAGGCGTCCGGCGCGCTGGCCGCGTTCTCGTCGCCGAAGAATTTCACATAGCCGCCGAGCGGAATGGCGGAAATTTTCCAGCGCGTATTATGGCGATCATTGAACCCGATGAGTTCCGGCCCAAAACCGACCGAGAACACCAGGATTCGCACTCCGCACCAACGGCCAACAAGAAAATGCCCAAGTTCGTGACAGAACACGACCAGGCTGAAGACGAACAAGAACGGAATAAGGTATCCCACGGCGTCGCCGCCAAATACGTGTAAATGCGAAAGAAAATACGACCCCATGGTACGCCTGACGCCCCCGATTTCCCCGACCCTGTGACGACGCTAGGATGCCATTGCGGCAATTTCGGGCAAGAGGTCGACGGCTAACCTTCTTGCATTATGGTCAATTGTGACGGCTTGCTCGACAGATTGAGGCTCCGCCATCTCGCCCCGTTTCTGTGCTGCATCCAAAGTTGCCTCGACCAGCGCGGGAATAGCGCTGAACCCCAAACGTCGGTTTAGAAATTCACGCACAGCGATCTCGTTTGCGGCGTTCAAAATCGTAGGCGCCGCGCCGCCGGCGGCGAGCGCTTGCCGGGCAATGGCCAAGGCCGGAAAACGCGTCGGATCGGGCGCCTCGAAGGTCAGCGTGGATATTCGGGCAAGATCGAGCCGCAGTGCAGGCGTACCCATGCGCGTCGGCCAGGCCAGGCAGTGCGAGATGGGGATGCGCATATCTGGCGATCCGAGTTGCGCGATCACCGAACCGTCGCGGAACTCCACCAAGCCGTGGATAACCGATTGGGCGTGGACCACGACGTCGAGCTTGTCCGGGGCCAGTGCGAAGAGATGATGCGCTTCGATCAATTCGAGGCCCTTGTTCATCAGCGTCGCCGAATCGATCGTGATTTTCGGGCCCATCGACCAGGTTGGGTGCTTCAAAGCCTGTTCGACCGTAACTCGTCGGATCGCATCGGGCGCCCATGTCCGAAACGGGCCACCGGAAGCGGTCAAAACGATGCGTTGCACGTCTTCACGCCGTCCCGCACTCAGCGCTTGGAAGATGGCATTGTGCTCGGAGTCGACAGGCAACACGGTGGCGGCTGAGGCCGCGGCGCGTCGCATGAATAGCGCGCCGGCGCAGACGAGACATTCCTTGTTGGCGAGCGCAACGGTCGCGCCCCGCTCGGCAGCGGCGAGTGTCGGCTTAAGACTGGCCGCTCCGGTGATGGCCGCCATGACCCAGTCGGCCGGACGCTGTGCAGCCTCGATTATGGCCTCTTCGCCTGCCGCGGTTTCGATACCCGACCCGGACAGCTCGGCTTTCAGCTCGGCATAGGCTTTTCGGTCCGCCACCGCGGCAAAACGTGCGCCCAATTCGCGCGCGAGCTGTGCCAGGGCCGCCGCATTGCGGCGCGCCGTCACCGCCTCGACCCGATAGCGCGCGGGCTCGCGGCGCAACAGGTCGACCGTGCTCGAGCCAATCGACCCGGTAGCGCCGAGCAGCGTGACCGAGCGCGGCACGGGCGCGAGCTTAAGCCGTGCTAACGGTTGCTTTTTTTTCATTGGGCCTACCATACCAGCAAGCCCTCAGCTGGCGCATCCGTTCCGTGCCTCAGGATTCCGATAATCAGCGCAGCCAGCGCGGCAACCAAGAAACCGTCCAGCCGATCCATCAGGCCGCCATGTCCGGGAATCAACCAGCCGGCGTCCTTTGCCCCAAAGCGCCTTTTGACCGCGGATTCGAATAAATCACCAGCCTGCGCAACGACTGAAAGCACCAACGCTATAACCCCTATGATCGCCACCTTGCCCAAGCCGCTCGCATAGGCGACGGCGACGCCGGCGACAACCCCCCCTGCCAGGCCGCCAATGGCCCCAGCCCAGGTCTTGTTGGGACTGAGACTGGGCCATAGCCGGGGTCCGCCGACGGCTCGGCCCACGAAATAGGCAAAAATATCGGTCGTCCAGACCGTTCCGGCCAGAAACAGCACTGCCACAAAACCCCACTCGGTGTCGCGGCGCAGCAACACAGGGCCGAAAAAGGCAACGCCCGCATAAATGACCCCTGCAGCGGCCCATAGCGTGGGGTTCGAAGGCGGGTACTGGCGCGGCCAAGCGGACATCAGGCCGGTCGTGAGTACGGCTCCGATCGCGATCACGCCGACCGCGGCTGCAAGTTGGTCCACAACGGTCAGTACCAGGGCAATAAGCACGGCCGCGAGCCCCGGTAAGACAATCCTAGCGTCGATCCTGTTAACGACGAGGCGCGTCCACTCCCACAGGATGCCGCCGGCGGCGACCCCGCAAACGACGATGAACAACCACCCTCCGACGTAAGCACACGCGAGCGCAACCGGCGCGAGTACGCAGGCCGAAACAGTGCGAAGTGCCAGATTGCCAGAACCCTCGTCACGCGGCCGAAGCTGTTCGCCCGCGTGCGCGTCGTCATGGTTGAGTGGGATCACGATCCAGTCGAGGCGTTCAAACCGCCGAAGCGCCGTTCGCGCCGACGATATTCGGCAATGGCGGCCTCGAGTGCGGCTTGATCGAAATCCGGCCAATTGATGGGTACGAAGATCAGTTCGCTGTAGGCCGCCTGCCACATCAAGAAATTCGATAGTCGCTGCTCACCGCTGGTGCGAATGATGACGTCCGGATCGGGCATGTCCGGAGCGTCGAGATGACGCGCGAGAAGCTCCGGCGTGACGTCATCAGCCGACAGACGGCCCTTTGCCACCTCGGCTGCAACGCGCCGCGCCGCGCGTGCAATCTCCTGACGCGCGCCGTAGTTGAACGCGACAACCAGCGTAAGGCCATCGTTGTTACGCGTCAGATCTTCAGCCTCTTGCAAGAGGTCGCAAATATCAGGCGACAAATCTTCGCGTTCACCGATGACGCGGACGCGGACGTTGCTCTTGTGAAGATCGGCAAGATCGTTGCGGATGAACCGACGTAGAAGCGACAACAGGTCGCGGATTTCGGACTGCGGCCGCGACCAATTCTCGGCGCTGAAGGAGAAAATGGTCAGAACCGAGATGCCGAGGTCGTGCGCAGCGCGCACCGTCTTGCGTAAGGCGACCACCCCGCGGCGGTGGCCCTCCACGCGCGGCAAGCCGCGCGCCGCCGCCCAGCGTCCGTTGCCGTCCATGATAATGGCGACGTGCCGCGGCACTTCAAAGCCGTCGCTCGTTGCCTGTTGTGGCCGCGTCGCCTCGCTGGTCGAGCTTATCGCGTCGCTCACACCGTCATGATCTCCTTTTCCTTGCCCGCAAGCATCTTTTCGACTTCGGCGATCGTCGCGTCAGTCGCCTTTTGAACTTGCTCGGATTGGCGGGTCTGTTCGTCTTCGCTGATCTTGTGATCCTTCTCGAGTTTCTTGAGAAGGTCGAGCCCGTCGCGGCGGACGTGACGCACGGCAACACGCGCCGCTTCGGCGTATTTATGAGCAACCTTGACGATTTCTCGCCGCCGCTCCTCATTGAGTTCCGGGATGCGCAGTTTCAACACCTGCCCTTCGGTCGATGGAGTCAATCCGAGATTCGCCGCCGAGATTGCCTTTTCGACGGCATGCACCACCGAACGGTCCCAGACTTGAACGTTAAGCAGACGCGGCTCCGGTACACTGATCGTGGCCAATTGATTAAGCGGCATGTGGCTGCCATAGGCCTCGACCTGAACATGGTCGAGCAGCGCCGTCGAAGCTCGCCCCGTGCGCAAGCCCCCAAGTTCCTGCTTGAGAGAGGCGATCGCTCCCTGCATGCGACGCTTGAGGTCGTTCATATCGAATGCCGTCGTTGCCATGGCGCCCTCCGCAATCGGCATCCCGGACGAACTGCCGCCCGTCGCGCTCTCCGGGATGCGGACCGTTAGCCGACGGTGGTGAAATGCCCTCTTCCGCGCAGGACAGTTTCGATCGCGCCCTGCTTCCGGATGGAGAAGACAATGATAGGCGTACGATTTTCCCGAGCAAGCGCGAACGCCGTCGCATCCATGATCTTCAGGTTTTTCTCCAACGCCTCCTGATGGCTGAGCTGCTTATACCGCGTCGCCTTTGGATCCCGCTTGGGGTCGGCAGTATAGACCCCGTCGACATCGGTGGCCTTGAGGACGGCGTCGCACCCCATCTCGGCAGCGCGCAATATGGCCGTGGTGTCGGTGGTAAAGTACGGGTTTCCGGTGCCACCGGCGAACACAATGATGCGCTTTTCTTCGAAGTGGCGCAGCGCGCGTTGGCGCTCATAGGTCTCACAGACTTGCGGCATAGCAAGCGCTGACATGGTGCGGGCACTGACGCCGGCCCGCTCGATCGCCGCTTCCAAAACCAGCGCATTCATAACGGTGGCCAGCATGCCCATTGCATCCGCAGTCGGCCGCGACAGACCATTCTCGGAGATTTGTGCGCCGCGCAGCACGTTGCCGCCGCCGACGACGACGCCAAGGCCGATGCCGAGCGCTCGGGCGGCGATAAGATCGGCGGCAAAGCGATCGACCGTCGCCTGATGAATCCCGAACTTCTCAGGGCCGCTCAAGGCCTCGCCGGAGAGCTTGACGATCACCCGTCGGTATTTCGGCTTCGCCATGGTGGAGTTACCGGGTGGTCAGCCACTCGCCACCGGTGATTCCGGGGTAGGGATAAGGGCTATCGCATTTGCGAGCGAAACCCAACAGCAAAGGCCCCACCGTTAAGGGGTACCGGCAAGGGCAGCAACCTCGCCGCCAAAATCGCCTTCGGGTCGGTCGATCCCCTCGCCGAGCGCATAGCGCACGAAGCCACCGACCTTGATGGGCGCACCGGCCCTGCCCTCGCTTTCCTTCAGCGCCTGGCCAACGGTCTTCTTGTCGTCGAAAATGAACGCCTGATCGAGCAGGCAGACCTCCTTGTAGAAGGTCTTCAGCCCTGACTCGACGATCTTTTCCACGACATTGGCCGGTTTGCCCTGCGCCTTGGCCTTGTCGGCGAGGACGCTCTTTTCGCGCTCAACCGTCGCTGCATCGAGGCCGGACGGATCTATCGCCTGCGGATTCGCGGAGGCGACGTGCATCGCCACCATGTGCCCAAATGCTTTGAGCTCGTCGTTGTCGCCGGCTGATTCGAGTGTGACGATCACGCCGATCCGGCCCAACCCCTCTGCGACCGAATTATGCACATAGCTCACCACCACCCCTTTGCCGACTGAACGCGCGGCAGCGCGGCGCAGGGTCATGTTCTCACCGACCTTGGCGATGGTCTCGGCGATGGCGTTGGCAATGGTGCTGCTGCCGACCGGCGCAGCGAGGATCTTGTCCAGGTCCGGGTCAGTGCCGAGCGCCGCATCCGCGATCATCTTCACCAGTCCCTGAAACAGGTCGTTGCGGGCCACGAAGTCGGTCTCGGAATTGACCTCGACGAGCACGCCTTTGTTTGGCGTGAGCGCGATGCCGATCAACCCCTCCGCGGCCACGCGTCCGGCCTTCTTGGCGGCCTTGGAGAGCCCCTTCTTGCGCAACCAGTCGATCGCGGCCTCCAGATTGCCGGCGTTTTCAGTCAGCGCCGCCTTGCAATCCATCATGCCGGCTTGTGTCAGGTCACGGAGCTCCTTCACCATGCCTGCGGTGACGTTCGTGGTCATTGCTGTCTGTCCTTATGCGGTCATTTCAGAGCCGAACACAGCGAGATGCCTGGAAACCATCTTTCCGACTATCGAATATCGGACCCGCATCTTTAAGATGCCTCAGCTCACGTTCCGTGCCCAGGAGCTCCGGGATCGCGCCTTCGGCACGCCTCAGAGAAGCGCCGACGGGCTCACTCGGTCTCGGCCGTCAATTCTTTCGCCCGGGCAATCCAACCCTCGACGCGGCCGGGAAGCCCGACCTCCTCGCCGACGTTGTGCGCGGCCGTGGCGGAAAGCTCGGCGATCTGCTGATAGTGGAAGATGCCGAGGTCGTTGAGCTGCTTCTCGATCGCCGGCGAGACGCCTGGAAGCTTTTTCAGGTCGTCGGCCACCCCGCGCGGACCCGACAGCGCCTCGAATCCGAGCTTATTGGTCTCTTGCGGTATTTCTTCGGCGACCACGGGCTCCGCTTGGGCACCGGCGTCGATGCCTTGGGCGCCCTGCGCTCTGGAAATGCCGTCGATGGCGGCCTTGGCGACAAGATCGCAATAGAGCGTAATGGCGCGGCTGGCGTCGTCATTGCCCGGGACGACATAGGTGATGCCGTCCGGATCGCAGTTGGTGTCGACAACGGCCGCGACCGGCACGCCGAGGCGCCGCGCTTCCTTGATCGCGATGTCTTCCTTATTGGTGTCGATGACAAAGACGAGGTCGGGAAGCCCGCCCATATCCTTGATGCCGCCCAGCGCACGGTCGAGCTTGTCGCGCTCGCGCTGCAACGTCAGGCGCTCTTTCTTCGTATAGCCCTGCGCTTCGTTGGAAGACAGCATCTCCTCAAGCTTGCGCAGACGCTTGATCGAATTGGAAACCGTCTTCCAATTGGTTAGCGTGCCGCCGAGCCAACGCGAATTCACGTAATATTGGGCCGACTTCTTGGCTGCTTCGGCGATGGCGTCCTGCGCCTGTCGCTTGGTGCCTACGAACAGGATACGGCCACCCTGGGCGACCGTATCGCTGATCGCCTGCAGCGCCTGATGCATCATCGGTAACGACTGGGTGAGATCGATGATGTGGATGTTGTTGCGGGTGCCGAAAATGTACTCCGACATTTTCGGGTTCCAACGGTGGGACTGATGGCCGAAATGAACGCCAGCTTCCAAAAGCTGGCGCATGCTGAAGTCTGGCAGCGCCATGTCATTCTCCGGTTGATCCGCCGCGGACCGATGAGCCGCAACCTCCCTAAGCGGGACGTCGAGGCACCGGACGGCCTTTTGCAGCCAAGGTCCGCGTGTGAAGTTGGGCGCCTTATATAGGCATGAGCCCGGTGCAGGCAATGCCTTTCCCGCCCGGCGCGTCCTAGTTCGACATCATGGTCGACTTTTAGTTTCCCGCCGCGATCGCCTGGGCGCGGGCGATGACGTCAGGCGGCGAATGGTAGAGACGTTCGACCAGGGCCTGCACATCCTCGCCGGACACGAAATTGAGTTCGAGGCCGATCTTCGCCGCGTCGGCGATCAGTCCAGGATCCCGCATCGCCTGCGCGACGCCATTGCGCAAGACCGCGGCGACAGCGGGAGGGAGGCCCGGAGACGCCAACAGCGGTCGCCCCATGAGATTGCGCGAAAAGATGAGTTCGAGGACCTGCCGATCGGCAGGATTCTTAACCAGGTCCATGACCAGCGGGACCTTGGGCAAATCGGGGTGCCGGTTCAGGGCGACCTGAAGAATGATCTTCAGCGTGCCGTTATCGAGTTGCTCCTTGTTGCCGGCACGCGCCACGCTCCACGAATAGCCGACAATGCCATCGAGCTCGCCCCGCTCGATGGCAAGCATGATCTCCTGGGTGCCCGGATAGCCGGAAATAAGCTTGAGCTTGGTGCCGAAGATCGTATTCAGCGCGTGGGTGAAAATGTCCTGATCGCCGCCGGCGCCGGTCGCGCCGACTTTCAAAGCCGCACCGTTGAGCACATCCTGGAAGTTCTTAACCGGCCCGGGTTCGCGGACGAAAAAGCCACCCACTTCGTTGTTCATGCTGCCGAGCCAGGTGAATTTGGTGGAGTCGAATTTCGGCGGCGAATGCGGCGCGTCGAGGATCGGCTCCATGGCGACGCCGCGGCCGACGATCGCGATCTCGGATCCGTCGTGCGGCGCCACATGCGCCATGTAATTCGCCAGATTAAGCGATCCAGCGCCGGGCTGGTTTTGCGGCACGATCAATGGGTGGCCCGGAAGATACTTGCCGAGATAGCGGGCGAGCAGGCGCCCGTATGTGTCGTAACCGAAGGCGGTCGGCGAAAACCCGATCAAAAGCCTGATCTGGTTGCCGGGAAAACTGACGGTCGCTTTATCCGACTGCGCCGGCGCCGCCGGCGCCACAAGAATAAAGGCCGCTGCGATCGCCCAGGCAACAACGGCAGCACACCTTGCGCCCGTTGCCCACTTATTCCGCCGCACGCGCCAATCCCATGGAGCCGAGATGGGCTAAAACTTCGTCGATGTGCATGACGTCGGCGTATTTGTGGTGCATGTCGAACAAATTGACCTTATGGGTCAGCTCGGCGCGGTCATAAGTGCATTCCTCGACCACGCTGACATGAAATCCACTCGAATAGCCGTCGACGACGCTCGCACGCACGCAGCCCGAAGTGCTTTCGCCGCACACAATCAGGCTCTGCACACCAAGCAGCGACAGATGCGACGACAACGGCGTGCCTTGAAAGATACTGGCGCGCTGCTTCCAGATGACGATGTCTTCAGCCTCGACCGCAAACTCGTGATAGATGGCGTAACCGTCGACCGGCACCGCGCGTTTGCGCCTGGTCGAGACGGCACCGGCCGGCCGATTGTTGGGCCGCGTCTCCTGGGTGCAGAAGAAGATCGGAATGCCGGCCCGCCGCGCCGCCGCAAGAAGTTTTTTCGTCGGCGCAATCGCGCGATGGGCGAAAACGCCGCAGGTGTTGGGATGGCGCTCATTGAGCTCGGCCGGCGGCAGCGGCCCGCCGCGATAGACCAGATCGTAGAGATCGATGGCGAGCAACGCAGGATGCGGGCCGACGAACGTCTCGCGCCGCCATCCAGAATACAGCTTCAGGTCGCTTTCCGGGACGACATCCGTCCAGCAATGGTCGTTGAACTTCTCGATCGATGCCATGAACCTCTCTCCGCGGCCTTTCTCCCCGTCCTTCCGGCTTCGCGTGAAGCAAACCGAGGGACATGCCGGTTTCCAACTATAGCACGGTCCGGGAACTGCGACTGCAGCCACTACCGGCGGTACGCGGATTTGGTATAGCCTGATCTCAGGCTGACCATGAAACTTGCGCGTCGTAAATTCCTGCATCTGACAATTGGTGCCGCTGCGCTTTCGGCACTGCCGCGGAGCGCGTCGGCGCTCGATTATCCGACGCGACCGGTGCGGCTGATCGTCGGTTTTCCGGCCGGCAGCGCCTCCGACATCCTGGCACGTCTGATCGGTCCATGGCTGTCGCAGCGGCTCGGCCAGCAGTTCGTCGTCGAGAACCGCACCGGCGCGGCCACCAATATCGCTACTGAATCCGTCGTGCGCGCGGCTCCCGACGGCTATACGCTGCTGCTTGCGACGTCGACCAACGCGATCAACGCGACGCTCTACAAGACGCTGAGTTTCAATTTCATCCGCGACATCGAGCCGGTCGCCAGCATCGACCGGGTGCCCTACGTCATGGCGGTGAACCCGTCGGTTCCGGCAAAAACTGTCCCCGAATTCATCGCCTACGCCAAGGCCAACCCGGGCAAGATCAACTTCGCGTCGAACGGCATCGGGTCGGGGCCGCATTTGGCGGGCGAGCTGTTCAAGATGATGGCCGGTGTCGACCTGATCCATGTCCCTTACAGTGGCAATCCGTATCCCGATTTGATCGGCGGCCAGGTCCAGCTCATGTTTTCGCCGATCCCGGCGTCGATCGGATATTTGAAATCGCATCAGCTCCGGGCGCTGGCGGTCGCCACTGCAACGCGGCTCAACGTGCTGCCCAACGTTCCGACAGTGGCCGAATCCGTGCCGGGCTACGAGGCAAGCGGCTGGCAGGGCATCGGGGCGCCGAGGAACACCCCCGCCGACATCGTCGGGGTCCTCAACAAAGAGATCAACGCCGCTCTCGCCGATCCGGCGATGAAAGCGCGGATTGCCACACTGGGCTACACCGCATTTGCAAGTTCGCCCGCCGACTTCGGCAAGTTCATCGCCGATGAAACCGAGAAGTGGGCAAAGGTGGTCAAGTTTTCCGGCGCCAAGGCGGGTTGAGTTGTTGCGGTCATGCCGATTGCAATGCGGCCTGGTCCCGCGTGGCGTCGAAGGTGAAGATCCAAGAGCGATCCAAAAACGGCGGCGGCGGCACTTTGCGATTGTTGGCGAACTGCTGGCGCGACTGCAGCGTGATTTGAGCCGTGCGGGGCTGGCGCTCGGTCACGTAAGCTTTGAGGGCTGTGTCGATGCCGTCCGAATGGCGGACAAGATCACGGGCCAACACGTAACCGTCCTCGATCGCCATGTTGGCGCCCTGGGCCAATGTCGGCATGGTGGGATGCGCGGCATCGCCAAGGAGTGTGACGCGGCCGCGGGTCCATTCCGGCAATGGATCGCGGTCGTAGATGCCCCATTTGAACACGTGCTCAACGTGGCGAAACATGTCGAGCAGCGCCTCGTTCCACCCCGCCTTGGCGGCGATCAGCTCATCACGGCTCGACGGCACCGACCAGGATTCTTCGACCCATTGCGCCGAGACATGCCCGCCAAAAATGTTGAGCACATCGCCCTTACCGCCGATCGGATAGCAGATGACATGACCGTTTGGCCCAATCCAACCGAAGTATTCGCCGTGGTCCAGGGTCACGCTGCCGCCCGGACCGACCCGGGTCGGCACGCAATCCATCGGGACCATGCAGCGCCACGCCACCATCTCGGTAAAGCGCGGCTCGCCGGTCCCGAAATGCTGGGCGCGGATTGCCGAACGAATGCCGTCGGCGCCGATAATCGCATCGGCCTCGACAGTGCTGCCGTCGGCGAACCGCGCCACCGCAATGCCTTTGACGGTGTCCGCGCCGATGCAATGAGCGCCAAGCCGCAACGGCACGTCACCGATGGCATGGCGCAGCAGGTTGTGGATGTCAGCGCGGTGCGCAGTCATGTAGGGCGCGCCGTATTGAGCGCGCGCGACCGCTTTGAGCGGTTCGCGATGCCGCAGCCGCGCTTCGTCCCAAGTGAGTGAAACCATGTTGATCGGCTCGAATGCGCTGCGCTGCAATTCGTCCTCGAGCCCGAGCGCACGGAAAATCTTGACGCCGTTCGGGCCAATCTGCACTCCGGCGCCCACTTCTTCGAGCTTGCTCGATCGCTCATAGACCGCGACCTCAATGCCGCGCTGCCGCAGCGCGCAGGCGGCGGCGAGCCCGCCAATCCCGGCGCCGATGATGACAAGGCGGAGCGGCCGCTTTGCCGGTCGTTGTGTCAATGCAATGGTCCTTCCGCTGTCGGCGGCGTGCCGCGATCCCATATTCGGCGTGAAAGAAGGGCGAACGCAATGGCTCGGCACCGATCCACGCGGCTTTCAGAGAGGAAGCAGAACGGAATTAGAGGCTGCGCGTTCGCAATACCAACAGACGCCTCACATCGCTTCCACCGTCACCACGCCCGCCACCGCCTTGATGGCGCCCGCGATCTGCGGCGAGACCTTGAAGCGGCCGGGCAGCTTGACCTCGACCTCGCTGCCGTTCTCCAGCATCAAGACCATGCTGACTTCGCCCGCGGGCTGGTCCGAGCCGTCACGCGACCGCACCGGGGGCGTCGGTTCGAGCCGCCGCACCAAGCCCTCGATCGGCGTTTCGTTGCGCAGAAAAACGCGCAACCCTTTGTGCATTTTTGCCGCCGCCTGATCGAGCGGCTCGACCGATTGGATGCGGGCGCGCACCTCCTCGGCCTGAACCTCGGCGGACAGCATCAGCAGCACCGCGCTTCCCGGCTCCAACAGATCGCGATACTGCGCCAAACCCTCGGCGAACAACACCGCCTCGTAATGGCCGCTCGGGTCGGATAGCCCGACGATCCCCATCTTGCTGCCGGTCCTGGTGCGGCGCTCGGTCCGCGCCACCACGGTGCCGGCGACCCGTCCGGCGCCGGCGCCGCCCTTTACGGCCCGGGCAAATTCCGCCCACGATTGCACCCGCATGCGCTTGAGCGCGGCGGCATAGTCGTCGAGCGGATGGCCGCTGAGGAAAAATCCGATCGCGTCATATTCGCGCCGCAGCCGATCGGCCGGCAGCCACTGTTCGACCACCGGAAGCATCAGGCGCTCACGCGTCGCCGGGCCGCCAAAAAGCTCATTCTGCCCGCGCGTGGCGTTGTCATGGGCGCGTTGCGCCGCCGCCAATAGGATGTCCACCGCAGCAAATGCGCGCGCACGGTTCGGCTCGAACGCATCGAACGCGCCGGCCGCGGCGAGACTTTCCAAAACGCGCTTATTGACGGCGCGCGGGTTGATCCGGTGAGCGAAATCGGCGAGATCGGCGAACGGACGATCGGCGCGCGCCGACACGATGCTCTCGACCGCCTGCCGGCCGACGCCCCGCAGCGCCGCAAGCGCGTAGTGGATCGTGTTGCCCTCGACCTCAAACGTGATGCCCGATCGATTGACCGAGGGCGGCTTGACATTGATGCCGAGCCGTTCGGCCTCGGCGCGGAATTCCGCGAGCTTATCGGTGTTGCCCATGTCGAGCGTCATCGACGCGGCCAAGAACTCAACCGGGTAATTCGCCTTCAAATAGGCGGTCTGATAGGTGAGCAGCGCATAGGGCGCCGAATGCGACTTGTTGAAGCCGTATTCAGCGAACTTTGCGCAGGCCTCGAAGATCGCTTCGGCATCGCTCTTGGCAACGTCGTGGTCCACTGCGCCGGAAATGAAGCTGCCGCGCAGCGACGCCATCTCCTTCTTGTCTTTCTTGCCCATGGCGCGGCGCAAAATATCGGCCTTGCCGAGGCTGAATCCGGCAAGATCGCGCGCGATTTGCTGGACCTGCTCCTGGTAGGTGATGATGCCGTAAGTCGGCTGCAGGATGGGCTCAAGCTTCGGATGCAAATAATCGGTGAGCTCGTGGCCGAGTTTGCGCGCGCAATAAGTCGGGATGTTCGCCATCGGTCCCGGCCGATACAGCGCGACCAAAACGATCAGATCCTCGAAACGGTCCGGGCGCATGTCGACCAAGGCCCGGCGCATGCCCTGACTTTCAACCTGGAACACACCGACCGTCTCGCCGCGCGCCAACATCTCGTAAGTTTTAATGTCATCGAGCGGGATGCGTGAAAGATCGAGATCGATGCCGCGCTTGCGCGCAAGCTTGACTGCGATATCGAGCACCGTAAGCGTTTTGAGGCCGAGAAAATCGAATTTGACCAGGCCGGCAGGTTCGACCCATTTCATGTTGAACTGCGTCACCGGCATCAAGGATTTCGGATCGCGGTAGAGCGGCACGAGTTCGCTCAGCGGCCGATCGCCGATGACGATGCCGGCCGCGTGCGTGGAGGCGTGGCGATGCAGCCCTTCGAGTTTCTGCGCGATGTCGAAGGCGCGCGCCACCACCGGATCGCGGTCGCGTTCGGCCTGGAGGCGGGGCTCGTCGTCGATCGCCCGTTTGAGCGTGACGGGGCTGGCCGGGTTTTGCGGCACCATCTTGCACAGCCGATCGACCTGACCGTAGGGCATCTGCAGCACGCGGCCGACGTCGCGCAGCACACCGCGCGCCTGGAGTGTCCCGAAGGTGATGATTTGGGCGACCTGATCGCGGCCGTGTCGCTCCTGGACGTAACGGATCACCTCGTCGCGCCGATCCTGGCAGAAGTCGATGTCGAAGTCGGGCATCGACACGCGTTCGGGATTGAGAAAGCGCTCGAACAACAGCCCGAAGCGGATCGGATCGAGATCGGTAATCGTCAGCGCATAGGCGACCAGCGAGCCGGCGCCGGAGCCGCGTCCCGGTCCGACCGGAATGCCCTGCGCCTTGGCCCACTGAATGAAATCCGCGACGATCAGAAAGTAGCCGGCATATTTCATCCGCTCGATCACGCCGAGCTCGAAGGCGAGCCGTTCCTGGTATTCTTCTGCGGTGTGTCCGGGTGCGGTGCCGTAGTGCTTTAATCGCGCTTCGAGCCCGTCTTGGGCGGCGCGGCGCAGCTGTTGCGCCTCTACCAGCTTGCCATTGCCACGACCGCTCGAGAACCGTGGCAGGATCGGCGCCCGGGTCGTTGGGCGAAATGCACAGCGTTTGCTGATCTCGACACTTGCCGCGAGCGCCTCTGGCAGGTCGGCGAACAGCGCCGCCATTTCGGCCCGGCTCTTGAAGCGATGCTGCGGCGTAAGCTGGCGGCGGTCGCCATCGGCGACGAGCTTGCCCTCCGCGATGCAGAGCAACGCGTCGTGGGCTTCGTAGTCCTCAGTGGTCGCGAAAAACGGTTCATTGGTGGCGACCAAGGGGGTGCCGCGGGCGTACGCCAGTTCGATCAGGGCCGCCTCCGCGGTATGTTCCGCCGGCAGTCCGTGACGCTGCAATTCGATATACAGGCGGTCGTCGAACAAGCGTTGCAGTGCCTCGCAGCGCGCCAGCGCCAGTGCGCTCTGCCCGCCGCAGATCGCCACGTCGAGGGGCCCATTGGGACCGCCGCTGAGCGCAATCAAGCCGCCCGTTTCATCCGACAGCCAATCGAGCTTGACATGCGCACGCTCGTGCTGCGCCGTGTCCAGATAGGCGCGCGAGCATAACCGCATCAGGCTGCGATAGCCGTCCTGTCGTGTTGCAATCAGCACAAGGCGCGGCCAATTGTCGATCACCGCTCCGCCGCGGTGCTCGTGGTCGCCAAAATCGACGCCGAGCGCGCAGCCGACAATCGGCTGAATCCCGGCGCTCGCCATTTTCTCCGAAAATTCGAGCGCGCCGAACATATTGTCGGTGTCGGTCAGCCCAATCGCGGGTTGGCGGTCGTGCTTCGCCAGTTCCGCCAATCGCGCGATCGTCAGGGCACCTTCGAGCAGCGAATAAGACGAGTGCACGTGCAAGTGCACGAAGCCGGGGTGGTCGGCGTCAGCC
>JASHQI010000155.1 GCA_030037645.1 Xanthobacteraceae bacterium | reverse complement strand
GATGCTGGAAGCGCACTACGGCGTGGCCATGGCCGGCGCGGTGCTCAATTCGATCAATACGCGGCTGGACGCCGCCATTATCGCCTTCACGCTCGATCACGGCGACGCCAAGGTCGTCATCGCCGACCGTGAATTCTCCACGGTGGTCAAGCAGGCTCTCATGGCCTGCAAGGCCAAGCCGCTGGTCATCGACTATGACGATCCCGAATTCGGCGGTGACGGCGAGCGGCTCGGCAATCTCGAATACGAGGATTTCCTGCGCCAAGGCGACGCCGACTTTGCCTGGCTGATGCCGCAGGATGAATGGGACGCCATCGCGCTGAATTACACGTCGGGCACCACCGGCGATCCCAAAGGCGTCGTCTATCACCATCGCGGCGCCTATTTGCTGGCGCTCGCCAATGTCATCACCTGCGGCATGGCCAAGCATCCCGTCTATCTGTGGACGCTGCCGATGTTTCATTGCAACGGCTGGTGCTTTCCGTGGACGTTGTCGGTGGTTGCCGGCACTCACGTTTGCCTGCGTGCAGTTCGCGCCGCGCCGATCTACGACGCCATCGCCACCCACAAGGTCACGCATCTGTGCGGTGCGCCGATCGTGATGTCGACGCTGCTCAATGCGCCGGCGCACGAGCGCAAGCCCCTGCCCCACGTCGTCGAATTCGTCACCGCCGCGGCGCCGCCGCCGGAAGCAGTCCTCGCGGCCATGAAATCCGCCGGCTTCAATGTCACCCACGTCTACGGCCTCACCGAAGTGTACGGGCCGGCGAGCGTCAACGATTGGCATCGTGCGTGGGATGCGCTCAGCGCGCCCGAGCAGGCGGCGAAGAAAGCGCGCCAGGGCGTGCGCTATCCGGTGCTTGAAGGGCTCGACGTGCTCGACCCGCAAACCATGCGGGCGGTGCCGCGCGACGGCGCGACGCTGGGCGAAGTGATGTTCCGCGGCAACGTGGTGATGAAGGGTTATCTGAAAAACAAATCGGCGACCGAAAGCGCATTTGCCGGCGGCTGGTTTCACTCCGGCGACCTCGGCGTCATTCATCCGGACGGCTACATCCAATTGAAGGACCGCTCCAAGGACATCATCATCTCCGGCGGCGAGAATATTTCCTCGATCGAAGTCGAGGACGCGCTCTATAAGCATCCCGCCGTGCAGGTGGTCGCCGTGGTCGCCAAGCCGGACGAGAAATGGGGCGAGACGCCATGCGCCTTCGTCGAGCTCAAATCCGGCGCCACGGCAACCGCCGACGAGCTCGTCGCCTGGTGCCGGCAAAATCTCGCCGCCTACAAATGCCCGCGCTACGTGGTGTTCGCTGAAATTCCGAAGACCTCGACCGGCAAGATTCAGAAATTCAAGCTGCGCGAGATGGCGAAGGGGGTTTGACGGTCATGGTCAAAACAGTCGTCTTAATATCTTGCGTCAAGAGAAAACGCGATTGCCGATCGAAAGCGAAGGACCTCTACATTTCACCGTTGTTTCGCGCGGAGAGAGCGTATGCGGAGAAGTTTGCGGACACTTGGTACATTCTCTCCGCCAAGCACCACTTGCTTGATCCAGAGAAGGAGATTTGTCCGTATGAGCAAACACTGAACGACGCGAACGCTACCGAACGGCGTAAATGGTCGAACGAAGTTTTTGCAAGCCTACAACGCTGCACGTCGCCCGATGACAAGATCATTATGGTTGCAGGCGAGAAATACTGCCAATATCTGGTACCGCTCATTGAAAAACGCGGCAATCCTGTGTTGCGTCCAACGCGAGGGTACTCGATGGGACGTATTCCCGGGCGGCTACAAGAGCTGATGTCAAAAGAAAAGTCCGGCCTTCATATGTCTTTCCAGGATTGCAATGAAATCGAAATTTTCTACGAAATGCTCGATGAGCTGCTACGGCGAATTAACGGACCTCGACGCGTCTCTGAGCTCCGTCGCGATTCGAGTTTTCCCACGAGGGGTGTGTACTTTTACTACGAGGACGGTCAGATGCGTCCAGGGTCTCCGACATTGAGACGCGTCGTCCGCATCGGAACACACGGACTTAAGAAAAATTCAAAGAGCACCCTTTATGAGCGCCTTTGCCGACACCGAGGCACGAAAGCTGGGGGCGGGAACCACCGAGGGTCTATCTTTCGACACCACGTCGGAATAGCCCTGATCAACAAATTCAATATTGACTGCCCGACGTGGATTAAGAAGAAGCCTACCCCCGAAGAGCGACTGGCAGAGAGACCTTTGGAAGAGAAGGTAAGCCAATACATAGGCAACATGCAGGTTGCTTGGTTGTCCATACCGGACAAACCAAGTCGCCTAAGCCTTCGAGGGTACATTGAAAGGAACGCTATTGGACTTCTGTCCGGCAAAGAACCTGCGACACGCACGTGGATGGGGAACCAGACAAGGAACCCAGAGATTCAACGATCATACTTGTGGAATGTGAAACTTATCGATCATGAACTCGAACCAGATTTTTTGGAGGTATTTCGAAATCAATTGCGCCGCATGCCCAATTCATGAATTTACACTCGATTTGCCTGCGAGAACTCACGCCGCTTCTGCTTCCATCACGCCAACCACAAGCCGCTTGCCCAGTGCGCGCAACGCAGCCGTCAGCGCCGGCAATTTGGTCGGATGCTTGGGATCGAGGATGCGGCGCACTTCCTTTTCGTCCTTGCCGATGCGGCGCGCCAGTTCGCTTTTGTTGATGTCGGCTTCGGCGAACGCCTCTAGCACCGCAAGCTTCGCCGCCACATCCGGGGTGACCGCAATATCGATTAGGTTGCGGCCTTTGGCGCGGGCCTTGGGTAACGGCCAGCCGCGCTCCAGATAGCTCAGCAGCGCGAGACCGAGCGCCTCCTCGGCCATGGCGCGGGCGTCGGTCTCGCCGCGCCCCTGCGTGATCGCCTCAGGCACATCAGGGAAGGTGACGACGACGTTGCCCCGCCGGCCGCCCGGCTCGAATGTCGCGCGATAGGAGTAAAATCGCATTTTGGCTCATCGCGTCATGGCCGGGCTTGTCCCGGCCATCCACGACTTCGTTGACTCGATGAATTCAGACGTGGATGCCCGCGACGAGCGCGGGCATGACGAAAACGTTCCGGACAAAATTGCCCGAGAGTCAATTCGACGACCGCCATCCACCGGTCGAGTAGAAACCCGGCGGCCTTTTTCGGCTGCGGACTGATTTGGAAAAAGGAACTCGTCCCTCCGCTCTCGGGGGACGGAACGCGTGCGTAGCGAGTGAG
>JASHQI010000019.1 GCA_030037645.1 Xanthobacteraceae bacterium | reverse complement strand
ATCTTTTCGGCATAGGTTCCCTCCTTGCCGGGGGCAAGGACGCCGAAGACGGCATCGCCGTTCCCGAGGTCGTTGACGCCGCCGCCAACCGCACTGACCACGCCGGAGAAATCCCGCCCTGGAATTTGCGGAAATTTCGTTTGCGCATGGCGTGTATATTCGCCGTTGCGGAACTTCCAATCGGCGGCGTTGACGCTGGCGGCACTCACGTCGATCACGACCTCGCCCGGCGCGGCCACGGGGTCGGGCAGATCGCCGTACTGCAACACCTCGGGACCGCCAAATCGTTCGAAGAAAGCGGCTTTCATCGGATCAACCTCCTATTCTGCATGTTAGGAAATGAGCTGGGGATATTCGATGAGAAGACACGTATAAAGCACGATCACAATCCCAATAAGCACGAAAGGCCCGGTGCGCGTGAAGTATAGCAGCAACGCCGTCGTTGCCGCGGTGATCATTTCAATCCAGTTCATATGCGCGGATTGGATCACCGCAGCGCCGCCGGCAAAGACCAGCCCGACGGTGACGGGCGCAAGGCCGTCAGCCACGGCGGCGCTCCAGCGCGTGCCCTGGTATCTGATCCACAATCGCGTCAGCGCGTAAAAGAGTATCGACGATGGGACAAAGACCGCCACCGTGGCGACGGCGGCTCCGACAAGCTTGTCCACTTGCCAACCGATAAGAGCCGCAATCAGCGTGGTCGGTCCGGGTGCGGCGCGGGAGAGCGCAAACATATCGGTGAATTGCGCCTGAGTGAGCCAGCCGTGGACCTCGACCGACTGGTATGCGACCGCGGCGATGATCGCTTGGCCACCGCCGAATGAAGACAGCGAAAGCGGCGCGAAGACCACGAACAGCGCCAACAGCCGGCTATTCAGCACGCGGCCTCCGGTGATCGATGAAATACGACAGGCCGATGCTGAGCGGAACGACAACGAGAAGCGCCGGTATGAGCGGCCAGTGCAACAATCCGATTACCGCGAACGTGGCCCCGGCGATGATCCAGTTCCTGATCTTTCGCGGCATGCGGACGGTCAGTTTCGCCCCGACCGACAGGGTTGCGCCGATCCCGACCGCGGCAACGCCGCCGAGGAGCACATGCGCCGCAGCGACGTTGCCAAACTGGCGATACAGATAACCCATGATCAGCACGACGCAGAAGGCGGGCAAGACCATCCCGCATGCGGCGAGCGTCGCTCCCGGTCCGCCGCGAAGCTGCATGCCGACGTAGAGCGCAACGTTGAGCGGATTCGATCCGGGCAGGACTTGGGCGACCGCATATCCGGCAACGAACTGTCGCTCGCTGAGCCATCGTCGACGCTCGACGATGTCGCGGTAGGCCCAGGCTTGCGTGCTGCCGCCAAAAGCCGTCGAGCCGATACGCAGGAACGCCCAGAACAACGTGAGGAGATCGGGCCTCTGTGCGAGCGGCGGGGCGACAACCTTGGTCATACTTCTTCATTGCAACTCCCGCCGGAGCCATCAAGTGCCGACGTTCGCATTTGCGCCGCCGCGGAAGCCCTTGAAGCAATCGGCTGGCGGCGGTCGCAAAAAGCGGCAATGATCGCCGCGATGAGCCGCCGCGCAACCCGCATGTACAGTGCTAACAGGTTCAAGCTCGGCCTGTTTGCGCTGAATTGCTCGGGTGGACTGACCATGACAAAGGCGCCCGAGCGGTGGGAAGCCTCGTGGGACAACAATGTCGAAGCGGCCCGCCTTGCCGACCAGGCTGGACTTGAGTTTCTGCTGCCGGTCGGCCGCTGGCACGGCTATCGCGGCGAGACCGACACCGAAGGCACGTCATTCGAGACCCTGACCTGGGCATCGGGACTGTTGGGCGCCACACGCGAAGTGTGCGTGTTCGGCACGCTTCATGTCGCCTTCGTCAACCCGATCTTTGCCGCCAAGCAGATCGTCACCGCCGATCACATCGGCAAGGGACGTTTCGGGCTCAATATCGTTTCCGGTTGGAATGTCGGCGAGTTCGAAATGTTCGGTATTCCGCTCAAGGAGCACGATGGCAGGTATGCCTACACCGAGGAATGGCTGAACATCGTCAAGCGCATCTGGAGCGAAGATGCACCATTCGATGTGCAAGGCGAAAATTTCACCCTCAAAGGCGTGCAAGGCAAGCCGAAGCCCTACTACGACACCCATCCGGTACTCATCAGTGCCGGAAACTCGAAGGAGGGTCGTGCTTTTGCGGTGCGAAATGCCGATTGCCTGTTCACGAGCATCGCCCGGCGCGAAACGCTGGCCGACGAGATTGCAGCCATTCGCGCGATTCCCCGGCCGGGGACGGCGGCAGCGGCGATCTACGCGAGCGGTCATCTCATATGCCGGCCGACCCGCAAGGAAGCCGAGGAATACTATCATTACATCGTTTACGAGACGGGCGACTGGGAGGCCGCCGAGCATGCTGCGGAGATCAGAACCAAAGGGCGCGCGACGCGGCTCGCTGCATTGCAGACGCTCAAGGAGCGGTTGATCAGTGGGCTGGGAACCTATCCCGTTGTCGGCAGCTATGATGAGGTTGTCGAGACCTTCAAGTCGCTGAGCGCCGCCGGCGTCAACGGAATGGCGATCGGGCTGGTTAATTACATCGAGGATTTTCCGGCGTTGCGCGATGAGGTGCTGCCGCGCATGGCGCGGCTGGGGCTACGTCAAGCGCCATAAGGCCAAGGCGAGGCGCGGAGGTCACCCCTAGCCGCGCTGCACAACGAGCGGCTTGTCCGATCGAGCGGTAAGGCCGATACCGAGGCGCTAGCGTGAACGGTGACGGTATAAGGCGCGGCCTGCCGCGTCCGATCGCCACATGCGTTGCGAGGATTCAGTTTCGCTCAAGTGCAAGCGCGGCAAATGGAGCGCTGCGGGGCTTTGTGATTTCCGCAACAGTCGCAATTTTTTTGACACAGTTTCCTGCCGCAGCTTTCCAGACTCGCAGTTCTGTGACACCGTGATTGCACTCGGTAACGTGATTCGCGATGCGCACGATTGCTTTCCTCACCCAAAAAGGCGGAGCGGGAAAAACGACCCTAGCGGCGTCGCTGGCGGTTGCCGCGGCGGCCGCAGGCGAAAGGGTGATCGCGCTCGATCTCGATCCGCAGTCATCGTTGGCTCGCTGGGGCGAGCGCCGCAAAGCCGCGAACGCCTCGCACAAGGTGATTATCGAGCCACTCGAGACCGAGCGCGTGCCGCGCCTTCGCGCAATTCGCGAAGGACTCGCGGGAGTGGGATTCACGCTGGCGATTTTCGACACGGCCGGCGCCGACAACGTGGTAGCTCACCACGTCACGGAGGTGGCGGACCTTTGCCTTCTGCCGGCTCGCCCCACACGGCTCGACGTGGAGGCGACGACTGCGACGTTCCGAGCCGTTTTTCTGGCAAAACGGAGAGCCGCGTTCGTCCTCAACCAGTGTCCTTCGACCTACCGCAGCTCGCGAGCAAGCGATGCTGCCAAGGACTTAATGCGATTGGGGGTTCTGGCCGAGCCGGCATTCTCGGCCCGGATCGATTTTCAGGATGCGATGGCGCTTGGCCTCGGCGTCACCGAGTACGCCCGCGGGGGCAGGGCGGCAGAGGAAATCGAGACGTTCTGGAGCTGGATTCGCGCTCAGCTCGACGGCACCAAAAGCAAGGCCGCTGTCGCGCATCGGCCCGGTCGACAGGCCGCCGCCTGACCGTAGCCATGACGCTCTACTCGGAGGCCGAGAAGCCTCCCGCCGAGCCCCGACAGGCGGACAACTTATTGGAGTCCTGGAGTGGGACAGGGCCGGACAAATTTGAAAATGGCGGCCCCGGGAGGATCGCAATCCCAAGCCTGGAGCCTTTTCGGTTTTGATGGAATCAAAACCGGGCTCTAGGATTATGATTGAGCATGATCTTTTCCGAAAACCGGTTTCCACTTTTCGGGATCATGCTCTAAGCCAGCAACGGCTATCCGACGCCAGCAAGCGGCATGTCCGTTGTTCCCCCGGTAACGACGCAATAAGCGAATATTCAAACCGACGCCACGCGCCAGAAGCGGACGCGCGGACATTTCTGGCTCGATCACCTTCTTGGGTGACCTTCCCAAAACTCCGGTGGGTCATTCCGGCATTGGAATCCCCCTCTCCAGGCCAGGCACGCTTTGCTGTCCTTGAGTGGGAGGCACATAGGGATCTGGTGCGCCCGGTGGGACCGATGGATACTTCTTCAGCGATGCCATATGGGCGGCCAAGACTTTCCCAATCGGCCAGCGCACCCACGTGTCCTTATACTGGTAGCTGAGAACATGTTGCTCCGTGGGGTCTAGGTAGAGATTGTAAAATCTTGGAACGCTCCACTGTTGGACCGAGCCGTACCCGTCTTCAAGGTCCTTGAACATCATTTTCCAGTTCCGCCACTTCACGCCGAAAATCTCGGCACCGACGTAGATGACAAAGCCCTCTCGATTGGGCCTTTCCTGCTGGCCGAAGAAAAATTGACTTTGGTCAACGCCGTCAATGGCACGGTCTGTCGGAACTTTTCCGCCAACAATCGCCGCAAGCGTCGTAAACATGTCCACCTCATGCACGATGTCATTACTCACCCGGCCGGCGGGAATTTTGCCGGACCATCTGACAATGAAGGGGACGCGCAACGAGCCTTCCAGGCCGGTGAAGTACGAGCCGCGCCATGGTCCCGCCCATCCAGTCCACGGTTCGGTCATGTCCGGGCCGTTGTCGGAGGTGAAGATGAAGATGGTGCTGTCCCTGATGCCAAGGTTGTCCACGGCGTCAAGCAGCTCTCCGGTATAGGAGTCCATTTGCGCCAAGGCGTCGGCCCAGTAGCCGTTGCCCGTCTTGCCACCAAATTCAGGAGCCGGCGTCACCGGAAAATGCGGCATGGTGTAGGGGATGTAGGCGAAGAACGGCTTCCCGGCTTTTGCGTTACGCGAAATAAAGTCTTTCGCTCTGGCGGTCAGCTCCCGGTCGATGATGCGTCGTTCAGCTAGATCGAAGACTTTGAGCTTTTTGGGTGCGTGGCCCCTGGTGCTCTCCATCACATATTCGGGCGCGGCTATCGGGTCGCTGTTCGGTTTGTACATCGAGCTATCTGGCCAATAGGCTTCGTCCGCCGAGTTGGGAATACCGTACCATTCATCGAAACCCTGATCGGTCGGGAAGCGACCTTCGGTGTGTCCGAGGTGCCATTTGCCAAATGCGCCTGTGGCGTAGCCCACATCCGATAACATCTTGGCCATGGTGTATTCCCATTGCACGAGCCCGTAGACCGGCGTCTCAATAGGCACTGTCGCGTTGCCGGTGCGGATGGCATAGCGTCCCGTCATCAGCGCCGCTCGGCTCGGGGTACATTGGGCCTCGACGTTGAAGTTCAGGAGGCGAATGCCTTCCGCAGCCAGCTTGTCGATGCGGGGCGTGGGCGCGCCGCGCAAGATGCCGCCACCGTAAACGCCTAGCTCGCCGTAGCCGAGGTTATCCATCAAGACGAGGATAATGTTCGGGCGACTTGTTGAAGGCGCTTGTTGCTGTGCCTGCTGTTGCGCCTGTGCTGACGTGATCGGCGCCGACGGCAAACCGGCCGCTGCGATAAGCGAGGATCCCGTCAATAGCATGTTGCGACGATTGAGACTGGCGAATCGTTGCTCGTCCATGGATTTCCTCCTTGACTCGCATGACGCTCTGCCCTCTCGAACGAGGCTGCAAAACATCCCGAGGAGCATCGGGACGCCGGATACTTTCATATTGAGCAGCTTTGGCGGCGACGCAGCGCGCCCCGCGCTTCACGACGGTCGCACTGTTTCTTGCCGGAAACCATCGGTCCTAATGGGCCACACGCACTATTGATTCAGGTCGTTAACGACCGAACAGTGGACATTCAAAAGTCGAACTGTAGTAGTCTGTTGTGATGGTAGCCGGCGTTGGCGCGCTGGTGCGATGCGAACTGTCGTCAAAAGAACGGTTAATTATTGAGCTTGCAGTTGGCGACCCCGGCAGGATTCGAACCTGCGACCTTCAGCTTAGAAGGCTGTTGCTCTATCCCCTGAGCTACGGGGCCCCGTTGCAACAAGAATATACGCTCTCGCGCTAAAACGCCTGGTAAATCGCCGCGCCGCTCAAATGGCGCGGTTGCCCGCATCGGCGGCCAGCTTGCGCTCGATTGGCGAATTCTGGTGCCCTTGAGCGGCGGCCGAAGCTCTGGCGACCTGCGATCCGCCATGGCCGACACAACCTGCTGTGCGGCTTGCGCGCTGCAGGGCAAGTTTCCGAGCGCATCTGTCCATAAAAAAAGCTGACTTGGCGCCGGAGAGGTGTGGTCGCGCAGTTCCTGGAGCGGGGCTTGCAGTGGGACAATTACACGCACACGTGACGGGCGCGGCCGTGAAACCCTGATAAGGCTTAACCAGCGGCAGCGCCGGGACCGTTGGCGGGCCGCTTTTGCGTTTCCGGAACTCTGCCAGCACTGCCGCAGCCTTTCGAGGCGGGCGAACCGCAACGGAGCAATCCACGAAATGGCGTCAGATGACGATTTCCAAGAGAGACCCAGCCCCACTCCGCCCCAGGTCACGCAGTTATTCGACTATTCCGAACTGGCGGAAGCGATCGAAACGGAAGATTTCAAGCGGCTGCTTGATCAAATTCCCATCCCCGTTTTGATTTCAAAGGATTTGAACGGGGTTCAGCGCATCATCTACGCCAATAGCGCGTTTGAGGCATTGGTCGGCCAGCCGTTAGCCGAGGTGAGGGCGCGTGTCGGGTCGATCCTGGACGCTTTGAAGCATGAGGATGTGTCAGATCTGACGTTGCGAAAGGCGCTCGAGGACGGCAAGCAATTCGTCGGCACGTTCGGACTGGAAGCGCCGAAGCGTCTCGTCGTTGAGGCTTACGCCACTCTCATCGAAAACGAGAACGGTACAGAAAGCTATCGTATTTTTGCTCTGATCGACGTGACCGCGCGCACGCGCGCTCAACGCGAAGAATTTTCACGACGGCTGCGGGATAAGGAAGTTCTTCTTTTGGAGCTGCAACACCGGGTCAGGAACAATCTCCAACTGATCACCGCCATGATCCGTCTTGAAGCTCGTCACAAGCGCGAGGGAGAAACAGTCAATCTTGACAGGCTGGCGGGCCGGGTCGAGTCGCTTCAACTTCTCTATCGTGACCTGTCGCCGGAGAGCTGGGGTAATGCCGTCGATCTCGGGCACTATGTGAGTCAGATCGCTTCGGCGCTCATGCACACCTATGGGGTCGATGGTATTCGGCTCGACCTTAAAGTCGATCATGCCATGGCGTCGATCAATGTCGCCATGCCCGTGGGCTTGATCGTCAATGAGTTGATGACCAATGCCTTCAAATACGCGTTCAAAGGGCGCGAAACCGGCACCATCACAATTCGGTGCCTACATGAGAATGAAACCAATTATCGGATTATGGTGGCGGACGATGGATTGGGACTCCCGGAGGGAATGACTTGGCCGATGCCGGGCAAGCTCGGCGCACTCATTTTTCAGACGTTACGCGAGAATGCGAAGAACGCGGAGATCAAGGTTGAAACCGCCCCCGCGCGAGGGACTAGCGTGACGATGACATTTGAACAGAGAGCCGGCGGACCAAAGCTCCAGTAACGCGCCAAGCACGATGACATGTGCTGGATTGCCAATTATTAAGCTGGCGGTGGCGTCTTCGGCCACGACCTCGACATGATCGTTACGTCAATTCGTCGGGGGCCAAAATGATGGCCCTGGGAGGATTTCAGCAATGTTGTCGTTGATCCGCGCCGGCCTCGCGGCAGCAGTGGCGGCCGTGCTGTTAGCCGCTGCGTCGCTTTCGGCGCATGCGGCCGATAAGCCGTTCCAGAACAGAGCGCTTGCCGACAGCGCGATCGCACTTGAGGCCCAAATCAGGTCGGATGCGGGCACGCCCACCGAGCCCGTCGCCCAGATCCGGATGGATGTCGACGATGCGTTCTCGAAGAACGATTTTCGCACCGGAATAACCCTGCTTGGGCAAATCGTTGCTGCAGTGCCGAATGACTCGGCGACGTGGTTGCGCCTGGCGCAGACGATTCTGGAAATTCGTCCCGGCAACGACCAGGAGCGAGCGGCGCTGCTCGAGCGCGCCGCGGCGGCGGCCTACATTGCCTACCAGCGCACCACCGACCGCAACCAGGAAGCCGACAGCCTCGCGCTCCTGGGCACGATCATGAGCCAGCGGCAATTATGGCGACCGGCGCTCGATGCCTTGCGGCTGTCGCTCGAATTGCGCGAGGCCGCCGACGTGCGGGCGCAGTACGAGCGGCTGCGCGCCCAATACGGGTTCCGTGTGCTTGATTACAGCGTCGATGCGGACACTGCTTCGCCGCGCGCCTGCTTCCAATTCTCGGAACAATTACCGGAGCGCACCGACTTTTCGCCATTTGTTGTGCTCGCCGGCACCGACAAGCCAGCGCTGTCGGTCGCCGAGAAACAGCTCTGTGTCGAGGGGCTCAGACACGGCGAGACCTACACCATCACGCTGCGTGCCGGACTGCCGTCGGTGGTCCACGAGTCGCTTTCGAAGTCCGCCGATTTCGCCATCTATGTGCGCGACCGCGAGCCTGCCGTGCGCTTCTCGACCACGGCCTATGTGCTGCCCCGCACCGGCCAGCACGGGATTCCGGTCATCAGCGTCAATACGCACGAGGTCGCCATCGAGATTTACCGCATTAGCGACCGCAATCTCATCGACGAGATCGAGGGGACCGGCTACGGCCGCGGCGATTTCCAGCGCAGCCTCACTCGCTACGACATCGATCAGCTCAAAAGATCGCGCGGCGTATCGATTTGGCAGGGTGAGCTGGATGTCGCCTCCGCGCCGCTCAACGAAGACGTAACGACCGTCTTTCCGGTCGACCAGGCGGTCGGTGATCTCAAGCCCGGCGTCTACGTCATGGTGGCGCAGCCCCAGGAGCAAAAGAACATCGACGACGATTACGACGCGCTCGCAACCCAATGGTTCATCGTCTCCGATCTCGGCCTGACCGCGTTCTCCGGCAACGACGGCATTCACGTCTTCGTCAACTCGCTGGCGACGACGGATGCGAAGAGCGGCGTCGACGTGCGGCTTCTTTCACGCAGCAATGAGGTATTGGCGACGCGACGTACCGATGCGAGCGGTCATGTGCAATTTGAGTCTGGTCTGGCGAACGGGGAGGGCGGTTCTGCGCCGGCCGTGCTGACCGCGGACGACGGTCACGGCGACTATGCGTTCCTGAGCTTGACGAGTCCGGCCTTTGATCTCACCGACCGCGGCGTCGGCGGCCGGCCCGCCCCCCGTGGGCTCGATGCCTTTGTCTACGCCGAGCGCGGGGTTTACCGCTCCGGCGAGACGGTTCATCTGACGGCGGTGCTTCGCGATGCACAGGGCGCTGCAGCGCTCGGCGTGCCGCTGACATTCGTCGTCGATCGGCCCGATGGGGTCGAGTATCGGCGCAGCCTGGTCCAAGACGAGGGATTGGGCGGACACGGCCTGACGTTGCCGATTGCGGCTTCGGCGCCGACGGGCACCTGGCACGTGCGCACGTTCACCGACCCGAAAGGTCCGCCGGTCGGCGAGACCACCTTCCTGGTCGAGGATTATGTGCCCGACCGGATCGAATTCGATCTCACGTCGCCGAGCGGCACGATTTCCCAGAAGAATCCTGCGGCGGTGAATGTCACTGGGCGGTTTCTCTACGGTGCCCCGGCGGCCGGCCTTGATCTTGAAGGCGACATGACGATTGCCGCGGCAAAAGGGCGTTCGGGATTTGCCGGGTATCGATTCGGGCTAGCCGATGACGACGTCGGGCCGGTGCAACAGCCGCTCGATAACCTGCCGACGACCGACGCCGCCGGCAAGGCCGTTTTTCAAGTCAATATCGACAAGATTCCGTCGAGCAGCCATCCGCTCGAGGCGCAGATCGCCGTGGACATGTCCGAACCCGGTGGTCGCGCCGTGGAACACACGATCACTTTGCCGATCACGGCGAGCGGCAACATGATCGGCGTCAAACCCCTGTTCTCCGGCCGCTCGCTGTCCGACGGCGCGAGCGCAGCGTTCGACGTCGTGGTCGTTGCACCGGACGGCACGGCGGTCGCACAGAGCGGACTGCATTACGAGCTGTTACGGATCGATACCCACTATCAATATTACAAGCGCGACGGCGACTGGCATTTCGAGCCGGTCCAGACCACTGCGCGCGTCGCCGACGGAACGATCGACACTTCGCCCGCCAAGCCGGGGCACGTCGCGTTACCGGTGCATTTCGGCCGCTATCAGCTCAATGTTTCCATGCCCGATCCAAACGGCGCGGCGACGTCCGTGACGTTCGACGCCGGCTGGTATGTCAATGCCAGCGCGGAAACGCCCGACATGCTCGAAACGGCGCTCGATAAAAGCGAGTACAAGCCGGGTGATACCATGACGGTCGCCGTCACGGCGCGGACCGCTGGCCGTCTTACCCTCAACGTCATTGGTGACCGGCTGCTCGCGAGCCAGACCACGGACGTCAAGCCGGGCGTGGTGCAGATGAAAGTGCCGGTCGGATCCGATTGGGGCAGCGGCGCTTACATTGTCGCGACGCTGCGCCGCCCGCTTGATGTGCCGGCGCAACGCATGCCGGGCCGCGCCATTGGCGTGCAATGGTTCTCCATCGATCGCGCCGCGAGGACGCTGACGCTTGACATGAGTCCGCCTTCGCTCATTCGGCCGAATTCGACGCTGCACGTGCCGGTCAAGATCGAAGGTCTCAAGCCGGGCGAGCAGGCCAAGATTGTGGTCGCCGCGGTCGATGTCGGCATTCTCAATCTGACCAATTACAAGCCGCCGTCGCCCGACGACTACTATCTCGGCCAGCGCGCTCTCTCAGTGGATATCCGCGACGTTTACGGCGATTTGATCGACGGCATGCAGGGCACGCGCGGCCGGATCCGCAGCGGCGGTGACGAGGGGGCGGCGCAATTGCACGGCAGCCCGCCGGCGGGACCGCCGCTGTCGCTCTACTCCGGCTTGGTCAATGTCGGTCCGGACGGCAGCGCGCAAATCGCGTTCGACGTGCCCGATTTCGAGGGCACGATTCGCGTCATGGCGGTGGTCTGGAGCAAGGACAAGATCGGTCACGCGACCGCCGACGTCATCGTGCGCGATCCGGTTGTGCTAACGGCGACACTGCCGCGCTTTTTGCTTCCCGGCGACCGCTCCACCGTCCGTCTCGCTCTCGATAATGTCGAAGGGCAGGCCGGAGAGTATGCGGTCACTGTGACGACCGCAGATGCGATCATTGCCGGCGCCGGCGCAACGCAGACATTGCCGCTGCCCGCGAAGGCGCGCGGTGCGATGACCGTTCCAATCACCGCCAGCGCCGCGGGCACTGGCACGGTTCGGGTAAGCGTCACCGGTCCGTCGGGTTTTACGCTCAACCGGGCGTACACGGTGGCCGTGCGATCTCCGGCGCAAATCCTGGCGAGGCGCACGGTGCAGCCGATCGCCAAAGGTGACAGCTTGACGGTGTCGAGCGATCTTTTCGCCGATCTCGTTCCCGGCACCGGCAGCGTATCGATCTCGGTCGGCACTTCGGCGGCGCTCGACGCGGCCAGCCTGCTCGCAGCGCTCGATCGCTATCCATTCCGCTGCTCGGAGCAAATCACGAGCCGCGCGTTGCCGCTGCTCTACGTCAGCGAACTTGGCGGCGACGCGCACGGGACGGCCAACGACGCCGCGAACCGGCGCATTCGCAACGCCATTACGGCGCTGTTGACGCGGGAGGATTCCAACGGCTCGTTCGGCCTATGGGGGGTTGGCGGCAACGACGTGTGGCTCGACTCTTACGTCACCGATTTCCTCACTCGCGCGCGCGAGCACAAATTTGCTGTGCCGGACTCGGCGTTCAAGCTTGCCCTTGATCGGCTGCGCAACGTTGTCAATATGACCGACGTCGGCAAAGATGGCGGTGCCGATCTGGCGTACGCGCTCTATGTCTTGGCTCGCAACGGCGCGGCACCGATCGGGGACTTGCGCTATCTCGCCGACGCCAAGCTCGACGCGTTGACGACTCCGATCGCCAAGGCTCAAGTAGCCGCGGCGCTCGCGCTTGTCGGCGACCGTGCACGTGCCGAACGCGTCTATGCTGCGGCGCTAGCCGCTCTGGGCCCACTGCCGCAAGCCGAACTGGCAAGCCGGGAAGATTTCGGCTCGACTTTGCGCGATGCCGCGGCCCTCGTCACGCTGGCCTCGGAAGGCGGGGCGAGCCAAGCCACGGTGCAGGCCGCAGTGCAGCGCGTCGAAGCGGCACGCGCATACGTGCGGCCGACCTCCACGCAGGAGGACGCCTGGCTCGTGCTGGCCGCGAGCGCGATGGCCAAGGACGCCGGCAATGTATCGATCGACGTCAACGGCAAGCCGACGCAGGGCCCATTCAATCGCACGATCAGCGCGGCCGACCTGAAGGAGCCGCTGCGCGTGACCAATACCGGTGATAACCAGGTGCAGGCCGTGATCACCGTCAACGGTGCGCCGCTGACGCCTGAGCCCGCGGCGGATAACGGGTTCAAAATCGAGCGCCTCGCCTATACGCTTGATGGAAAACCCGTCGATCCGACACAGGTCAAGCAGGATAGCCGGCTGGTCGTCGTGCTCAGGATCACCGAAGCGCAGCCGCAATTCGGTCGTGTGATCGTTGCCGATTATCTGCCGGCGGGCTTCGAGATCGACAATCCGCATCTCGTATCGTCGGGGGTCACCGGCACATTGCCATGGATTACCGATGCGGTGGCGCCGGTTAGCACGGAGTTCCGCGACGATCGTTTCACTGCCGCTTTCGACCGTAAACGCGGCGATCCCGCGGTGTTCACCGTGGCCTATGTGGTGCGTGCGGTCTCGCCCGGCACATACGTTTACCCGCAGGCGAGCGTCGAGGACATGTATCGTCCCGATCGCTTCGGCCGCACCGCCAGCGGCAATGTCGAAGTTGTCGCGGCAAAATGAGCAAATCAACGTTGCAGCGCCGGATACTTCGGATTGCCGCAATGGCGGCGCTGCTATGCTGCGTCTTCGTTCTTGCCGGTGCCGCTTGGTGGATCGTTTCTCTCGGCCCGGCCCCGATCGGTAGCAAACTGGAATTTTCGAGGAGCGTTGTCGATCGCCATGGTCGACTGCTGCGGGCATACACCACCAGTGAGGGCCGGTGGCGATTGCCTGCGACCGTTGACGACGTCGACCCGCGATTTTTCAAGGTTCTGTTTGCTTACGAGGACAAACGCTTCCGCACGCATCACGGCGTCGATCCGCTGGCATTGTTGCGAGCGACATATCAATTGGCCACCAGCGGTCATATTCGCTCCGGCGGCTCGACGCTGACCATGCAGGTGGCGCGGCTGCTTGAGCCGCGCAGCCAGAGGAGCGCGGCGGCAAAGCTGCGCCAGATCGTGCGCGCGATCGAGATCGAGCGCGAACTGACCAAGGATCAGGTGTTGTCGCTTTACCTTGAGCTGGCGCCTTATGGCGGCAACATCGAAGGCATCCGCGCGGCTTCGCTGATCTATTTCGGCAAGGAGCCGCGGCGGCTCTCGCTCGGCGAGGCGGCACTGCTCGTCGCCTTGCCGCAGTCGCCGGAGCTGCGCCGGCCGGATCGTTTTTCCGAGGCCGCGCGGATCGCCAGGAACCGCGTGCTCGATCGCTTTGCCGCGACCGGTGCGGTCTCCGCCGACGAAATCGCGCACGCCAAGGCGGAGCCGGTGCCGACCGGCCGCCGCGCGATGCCGATGCTGGCGCCCCACGCTGCCGACCGTGCGGTCGCTGCGCGGCCGGAGCTTCGCACGCAGCGCATCAGCATCGATGCCGATCTGCAGATAAGCCTGGAACAGCTCGCACGCGAACGCGTCCGGGAACTCGCGGCAATGCTGGGGCCGGATGTTTCGCTGGCGCTTCTCGCCGTCGACAATGCGACGGGCGAGGTTTTGGCGCGCGTCGGCTCCCCTGACTACTTTGACGAACGTCGCGCCGGGCAGATCGACATGACCGAGGCGCTGCGATCGCCCGGTTCGACGCTCAAACCCTTCATCTACGGTCTTGGCTTCGAAGATGGCATTATCAATCCGGAGACGCTGATTGAAGATCGGCCGGCAAGCTACGACGGTTATGCGCCAAAAGACTTCGATTCCACGTTCCAAGGGACGGTGACGGTGCGCACCGCCCTGCAGCAGTCGCTCAACGTGCCGGCCGTGGCGGTGCTCGATGAAGTAGGCGCTGCTCGCCTTGCCGCGCGGATTGCGCAAGCCGGCGGCACACTGGTGCTGCCGCAGGGCGCGGCGCCGGGTCTCGCCATTGGCCTCGGCGGTGTCGGAATAAGGCTCTCCGATCTTGTCATGCTTTACGCCGGTATTGCCCGGCTGGGCACCACTTTGCCGCTGCGCGAGCGCCTGGCGGCGTCGCCGCCGCGAGCGCGCCGACTGATGGATCCGGTCGCGGCCTGGTACGTCGGCAACGTGCTGCTCGGCTCGCCGCCGCCGGACAACGGAGTTGTCGGCGGGATCGCGTTCAAGACCGGGACCAGTTACGGCTACCGCGATGCGTGGTCGATCGGCTTCGATGGCAAACATACGATTGGCGTCTGGGTGGGCCGCCCCGATGGCGCACCCGTTCCCGGCCTGGTCGGTCGCAGCGCAGCCGCCCCGATCCTCTTCGATGCGTTTGCGCGCATGGGCACCTCGCCGGCTCCTCTGCCACCGCCTCCGAAAGGCGTGCTGCTGACATCGAGCGCCAAGCTGCCGCCGCCGTTGCGGCGCTTTCAGCCCGGGCGGCTCGCGGGCGTAACCGAGCAGGCTTCATTGCACATTCTCTTTCCGCCGGACGGCTCCCGGCTCGATTTGTCCAGCACCGACGGCAAGCCGGACGCGGTCCCGCTCAAAGTGACCGGCGCGGTCGGCACGCTCACCGTCATGGTCAATGGTATTCCAGTTCGGCAGCGCGAGCGGGATGCCCTGTTCTTCAAGCCCGATGGTCCGGGCTTCTCGCGTGTTACGGTGCTGGATTCTTCGGGCGCCGCCGCCAGCATCGTAGTCCGAGTGGACGATGGTTCCGTGGCTCAGGCGGTGCTGCATAGCGCCACCGCCATTTGCTCGGCTTCCGCCTGTGGAAACAGGAGCTTAGCGCCGCCATCGCGTTGATCCGGCTATGACCCAGTCCGATCGCCGGCTGCTTCCCCGGCGCGCGAGATTTCACTATTGTCGCCCGGCATTCAGACATCGGCACAGGCATGAGCACGACCAGCAGCGCGTCGCCGCGGTCCTACTGGCCAGCAACCGGCCTTGCTGCGTTTTTCGATTTTGCCGGCAGTTCGAATCGGCGGGCAGCCGCGGTGCTGCTGTTGGCCTCGTTGATTTTGTTCTTGCCGGGCTTTTTCCAGATACCGCCCATCGACCGCGACGAGGCGTATTTTGCACAAGCCAGCAAGCAGATGATTGAAACCGGCGATTACATCGACATCCGCTACCAAAATCACGTGCGCTACCGCAAGCCGATTGGCATTTATTGGCTGCAGACGGCCGCGGTGAAGACGGCAAGTGCACTTGGCTTTCCCAATGCACTCACCACCATCTGGCTTTACCGCGTGCCATCCTTGATCGGTGCGGTCGGCGCCGTGCTGGCGACCTACTGGTGTGCACTCGCCTTCGTCAGCCGGCGCGGCGCGACTCTGGCCGCACTGATGATGGCAGCGTCACCGCTTCTCGGCGTTGAGGCGCGGCTCGCCAAAACCGACGCCGTGCTGCTGTTGACGGTCGTTATCGCCATGGGCGCGCTGGCGCGCGCCTATCTTGCGCCGTCTCGATCCGGTGCCGCGCGCTCAGGTTGGACAGTTCCGGCGATATTTTGGTCTGCGCTCGCTGCGGGATTTCTTGTCAAAGGGCCGGTCATTCTCATGGTCGTCGGGCTGGCCGTGGTGACGCTATTGGTCATCGACCGTTCCGCACGCTGGTTGCTGGCGCTTCGGCCGGTTGCCGGGATCGGCTGGCTCGGCCTGATCGTTGTGCCGTGGTTCATCGCGATCTACATGCGCGCCGGCAATCAATTTTTTGTCGATTCAGTCGGCCACGACATGCTGGGAAAAATCGCGTACGGGCAGGATAGGCACGGGGCGCCGCCCGGTCTCTATCTGATCCTGTTTTTTCTGACTTTCTTCCCGGGCTCGATGCTGGCTCCGCTGGCGACGCCGGCAGTTTGGGCGGGGCGTCGCGAACGTCCGACCCGCTTCCTGCTGGCATGGTTGGTACCATCATGGATCGTTTTTGAACTGGTTGCGACCAAATTGCCACATTATGTGCTGCCGCTTTATCCGGCCATCGCCATCCTCATTGCCATAGCGGTAGAATCCAAGGCCCTGTCACATCGGCGTTGGCTGGTGCGTGGCGCCATTTGGTGGTTCATTATTCCCATCCTTCTCAGTATTGCCACCGTCACCATCGCATTCATCCTCGATCACGATCTCGCATTGTTGGCATGGCCGTTTTTTGCCGGCGCGATCGTCTGCGGCCTATTCACCTGGCAGTTGTACGAGGATGGCGGCGCTGAACGGGCAATCCTCCGTGCCACGGCGATCGTCGCGCTCATGGCAGCGGGTCTCTACGGCATTGTGGTTCCGTCGCTCGCGCCGGCGTTTGCCAGCGTGGCAATCGCGCGTGTGTTGCATCGCTCAGCCTGCGCGCACCCGGCCGCAGCCACGGTCGGGTATTCGGAGCCAAGCCTGGTCTTTCTCACCGGCAATGCCGCGCATTTTGCCGACGCCGCCGGCGCGGCTGATTTTCTTCAGCAAGGAAGCTGCCGTTTTGCCTTTGTCGATAGGGACCAGGAGCGTGCATTTACGCTGCGTGCTGACGCAGCCGGACTGCGTTACAACCAGGAAGGCAGCATCGAGGGGTTGAACATCGGCTCGGGTCGGCTAATGAGCTTCGCAGTCTTCAATTCAGTGGTGACACCGTGAACAGCGGGAAGATGCCGCCCGACAAGACGGTGACGGCGCAGCGAACGGACACACCTGCGGGCTCGTTCTGGCCGGCGGCGCTGATTCGGAATGCGTTGGGAAATCTCGAGCGATGGAGTCGCGCGCTTACAGGTGCACCGCAGGCGAAGGTGCCGCCATTGCCGGCTGGGGCCATCGTAGCGTTTATCCTGACTCTGACCGCCGTCGTCGCGTCAATGTTCTTCCTCGACGCGCAGGCAAGCGGCTGGGCGGGCCGGGAACCGCAATGGTTCCGGCGCGTCTTCGAAGACATCACGAACTTCGGCCTAGGCGGGTGGTTCCTGTTCCCGTTCGGTAGTGTGCTGCTGTGTCTCGCGGCCCTAATTTCTCCGGCGCTATCGCAGCTTTCGCGGGGCGTGCTGGCGGCGCTCGCCGCCCGTTTCGGATTCTTGTTTCTGGCCGTCGGCGTGCCGGGGCTGTTTGTCAGCATCGTCAAGCGTTTGATCGGTCGGGCCCGGCCTTACGTCGGCGGCCACGATGATCCTTTTGCCTATATGCCGTTCATTTGGCGGCCCGAATATGCGAGCATGCCATCGGGTCATGCTACGGCATCGACAGCCGCGGCGTTTGCGATCGGCGCGATCTGGCCGCAGGCACGCGGCGTCATGTGGCTCTATGCATTCATTATCATGTTCAGTCGCATCGTCGTGCTCGCACATCACCCGAGCGATGTGATTGCCGGCGCGCTGGTTGGCATTGGCGGCGCGGCGCTGATGCGGCGCTGGTTCGCGACGCGGCGTTTGGTGTTTTCGGCGCGCGATCTGGGGCCCTATCCGGGCCCTTCGCTTGCGCGAATCAAGGCCGCTCTCCGCGAGGTCATGCGAAGCCCCGGGGTCGTCGTTGGACGTCTTTGAAACTGCACCCGATTGAAGCCGATCGTGAGGCCTTTTAGAAGCTTCTGTCATGTTGCCGAACAACGGGCGTGTTCCCGATCCTGCAATATCCGTGGTCGTGCCCGTGCGCAACGAAGCGGGCAACATCGCACCGCTTGTCGCGGAGATCGCCGCTGCGATGCAGGGCCGCGTTTTCGAGATCGTCTATGTCAACGACGGCTCCGGCGATTCGACGGATCAGGAGTTGCGGAACTTGATGGCGCTGCATCCCTGGCTGCGGCAGATTCGGCATGCCCAGTCGTGCGGTCAGTCGGCCGCGTTGCATACCGGCGTCGCCGCGGCGCGGGCGTCCACTATCGTGACGCTCGACGGCGACGGACAAAATGATCCATCTTTCATTCCGCTCCTCATCAGCGCGCTGGAGTCGGGGTTGCCCTGGGTCGGTCTCGTTGCCGGTCAGCGTGTCCGCCGCCAAAGCAGCGGGTTCAAGAAATTGCAATCGCGCATGGCCAACGGTGTACGCTCCGCGCTGTTGCGGGATGGCACGCGGGATACTGGATGCGGCCTCAAGGCATTCCGTCGCGAACTGTTCCTGGCGCTACCCTACTTCGACGGCCTGCACCGGTTTCTGCCGGCATTGGTACGGCGCGAAGGATTCGCCATCGGCTATGTCGATGTCGTTGATCGGGCGCGCCGTCACGGAACTTCCAACTATGGTTTCTGGGATCGGCTATGGATCGGCATTCTCGATCTTGCCGGAGTGTGGTGGCTTATTCGACGCAAAAAGCGCGTCCCTCAGGCCGAGGAGGTGAAACTTGCTCGTTGATCTATCGCGTGCGGTCGGCTCTTACCTGCAGGACGTTTTCATCACTCAGGTGAGCTGGTGGGTGCTGGTGGGCTTTGCGGCCCAGGGCCTGTTTACGCTCCGCTTCTTTGTTCAATGGGTTGCGTCCGAGCGCGCGGGACGCAGTGTCATTCCGCTCGCGTTCTGGATTTTTTCCATTGCCGGCGGCCTGCTCCTTCTCATCTATGCACTTTACCGCAGAGACGCCGTGTTCATCGCCGGCCAAGCGTTTGGCGTATTCGTCTACGCGCGCAATCTTTATCTGGTGTTGCGCGAACGCAAATCGGCTGCAGCCGCGGCATGACCATAGTCTGGGAAAGCACAAGCCGGTTTGTGCGGAAGCTCATCGAGCAACAAAAAATCTAGCCGCGTGCCGCAGCCGCGAGCGCCGCGAAGCCGCGCTCAAGATCGGCAATAAGGTCGTCGACGGCCTCAAGACCGATATGGAAGCGCACCGTCGGGCCGCCCGGCGCCCAGCGGGTCGCAGTGCGGGTCGGTGTGCAGTCGAACGGAATGGCCAGGCTTTCGTAGCCGCCCCATGAGGCGCCAATTCCGAACAATTCGAGCGCATCGAGGAAGGCATAGACCGCGGTCTGCGATACCGGCTTGAGGACGATGCTGAACAGCCCGCAGGCGCCGGTGAAATCACGTTTCCAGATTGCATGACCGAGATGGCTGTCCATTGCCGGATGCAATACGCGCAGCACTTCCGGGCGTTGTTCAAGCCAGCGCGCCACGGCAAGTCCCGATTTGTAGTGCCGATCGAGCCGCACCGCGAGCGTGCGCAGGCCCCGCAATCCGAGATAGACGTCGTCCGGGCCTTCGCACAGGCCGCTCAAGCGCACGGTGTCTTTGAGGCTTGCCAGAGCTGCGTTGTTGGCCGACACGGTGCCGAGCATCACATCGGAATGACCGCCGATATATTTGGTGCCGGCCTGGATGACGAGGTCGACGCCGGCGTCGAGCGGACGATAATACAGCGGGCTTGCCCAGGTGTTGTCCATCAGCACGATCACACCCTTGCCATGTGCCGCCTGGGCGATGGCCGGCACGTCCTGCATCTCGAAACTGAGCGAGCCCGGGGATTCAAGATAGACCGCGCGCGTGTTCGGCCGGCAAAGCTCGGCAATCGCGCCTCCGATCAGTGGGTCGTAATATGTGGTGGTGACGCCGAGCCGTGTGAGGATTTTGTCGCAGAAGTTGCGGGCCGGCGTATAAGCGCTGTCGCTGACAAGCAGATGATCACCGGCATGGACGACGGATAGCAGCGCGGTCGAGATCGCCGCGAGGCCCGACGGCAGCAGCGCAACGCCGGCGCAATTCGGCCCTTCGAGCTCCTGCAGGGCCCATTCGAGTGCTTCCGTGGTCGGCGTGCCGCGGCGGCCATATTGGTAGCGCGCGCGATGGGCGACGTAATCCTCGGCCGTTGGATAGAGAACGGTAGATGCGTGATAGACCGGTGGATTGACGAAGCCGTGGTAGGAAGCCGGATCGCGCCCCGCGGTAACCACTCGCGTTTCCGAGCGCCGCGACGGGTGCAGCGGATTGCGGCGGTCGCTATTGTCGTTCATGGCCGTCCCTCCGTCGCGCCTTGCTGCGCGGATCGGTTGTCGACGCCATTACCCCGGCATCCGGCGCTCTCGTCAACCCCTTGACCTCGCTGCGCGATGGTCCTCTGATGCGAGCAGGCGGGGGAGCTGCCTTGGATGCGCCGGACTTGCTGGGGCTTGGGCGCGCAATTCATTCATGCTGAAGGATCCGATCATGAAACGTTTAGCTACGGCATTCGCCATTGCAACGTTGCTTGCATTCGGCATGCAGGCAGCATGGTCACAGTCGCCGACGCTGAAAGCGGTCCAGGACCGCGGTGAGCTCGTCTGCGGCTCGAATGGTCAGCTCGCGGGCTTCGGCATGCCGGATCCGCAGGGCAACTGGACCGGTTTTGACGTCGATTTCTGCCGCGCCATTGCCGCGGCAATTTTCAACGATCCGACCAAAGTCAAATTCGTTCCGCTGACGGCTGCCAACCGCTTTACGGCGCTGCAATCGGGCGAAGTCGATGTCTTGTCGCGCAACACCACCTGGACAATGTCCCGCGATACCACGCTCGGGGTCGATTTCGCCGCCGTCAATTACTATGACGGTCAGGGTTTCATGGTGCGCAAGGCGCTCAAGGTGAGTTCGGCGCTGGAGCTCAACGGCGCGTCGGTGTGCGTGCAACAAGGCACCACCACCGAGCTTAATCTTGCTGATTATTTCCGCTCCAACAACATGTCGCTCAAGACCGTGACATTTGCGACATTGGATGAGGCGCTGAAGGCCTACGATTCGAGCCGATGCGATGCGTTTACCACCGACTCTTCGGGTCTTTACGGGTCGCGCCTGCTTCTGAGCAATCCGAGCGATAATATCGTGCTGCCCGAGATCATCTCCAAGGAGCCTCTCAGCCCGGCGGTCCGTCAAGGCGACGACAGCTGGGAAGACATCGTGCGGTGGACTCATTACGCGATGGTCGACGCCGAGGAGCTTGGCGTGACCAAAAACAACGTCGACGGTCAGTTGAAATCCCCAAATCCCGAGATCCGGCGGCTGCTCGGTGTTGAGGAACAGTTCGGCCAATCCCTTGGTCTGTCTAACGATTGGGCGTACCGCATCATCAAATTCGTCGGCAATTACGGCGAAAGCTTCGAGCGCAATGTCGGTCAGGGCTCGCCGTTGAAGATAGCGCGTGGCCTCAATGCGTTGTGGACCAAGGGCGGCTTGCAATACGGACTACCGATCCGCTGAGCGCTGAAATTTGCCACCGGTCGCCGCTGCCAAGGGCAGGTCGATGGCTGATAGGGTTCGAGTGCCGGCGCGCAACACGCGATACCTGGGCAGTCTTGCGTTTCAGGTCGCGCTGCTCCTCATCGTGGGAGGCCTCGCTTACGCCGCCGTGGTCAATGCGGCGCAGAACCTCGCACATGCCAACATCGCAACCGGGTTCGGCTTTTGGAACAACACGGCCGGTTTCGACATCAGCCAGACGTTGATCCATTATTCCGCAAGCACATCGACATTCGGGCGCGCGTTCTGGGTCGGCTTGCTCAATACGCTGTTTGTTTCCGGAATCGGGATCGTGCTCGCCACGATCCTCGGCTTCGTGGTGGGGATCGCGCGGCTGTCGCGCAATTGGCTGGTGGCGTGCCTGGCCGGCGGTTATGTGGAGCTGGTCCGTAACGTACCGCTGCTGCTGCAGCTTTTGTTCTGGTACAACGCGGTTCTGAAATCTTTGCCGGAGCTGCAGGGCAGCATCGCACTGCCGGGCGGCGGATTCCTCAATAATCGCGGCCTGTTTCTGCCGCGGCCCGAATTCGGGCCGGGATTTGGTGCCGTTGTCATTGCTTTGCTCGTCGGTGTCGTCGCCGCGCTGCTGCTGCGGTCCTGGGCGCGCGGCCGACAGGCGCGCAGCGGCAGGCGCACGCGTATTTTCTGGGCTGCGGTCGGCCTGATCGGCGGCCTGCCGCTCGTTGCCTTCGTATTGGCCGGGTTGCCGCTATCGTTCCATTTTCCGGCTCTGGGCCGCTTCAATGTCACCGGCGGCATCGAAGTGTTGCCGGAATTCGCCGCGCTGTTGATCGCGCTGACGGTTTATACGGCCGCCTTCATCGCCGAGGTGGTGCGTGCCGGCGTTCTTGCCGTTCCAGCGGGGCAGACGGAAGCGGCGCAGGCGCTTGGGCTGCGCTCGGCGACCACGCTGCGCCTCATCGTAGTGCCGCAGGCCTTGCGGGTCATCATTCCACCGCTCACCAGCCAGTACCTCAATCTGATCAAGAACTCGTCGCTCGCGGTCGCCATTGGTTATCCCGATCTCGTCCAGATCTTTACCGGCACGGTGCTGAATATCACCGGCCAGGCGGTCGAAGTGGTCGCCATCACCATGGCGGTTTATCTCACGATCAGCCTCGTCATATCCCTGTCGATGAACATTTATGGGCGCGCGACTGCGGTGGTGGAGCGGTGACGCCAATGACCACGATATCCGACACGCCGCGCTCCTATCTGCGCCAGGTTCCGGTGGGGCGCCTGCCACCGCCCACAACGCAGGCGGGCCTGTTCGGCTGGCTGCGGTCAAACCTGTTCTCTACGCCTGGAAATATCGCGCTCACCATCATCTGCATCCTGTTCATCGCCTGGGCCGTACCGCCCTTGCTGCGGTTCTTTCTGATTGACGCGGTGTGGACGGGAACTGATCGGCAAGCCTGCCTCGCCTCCGCGACGAATCCGCAACCGGGCGCCTGCTGGGCGTTCGTGCGGATGTGGATATCGTATTTTGTCTATGCCTTTTATCCGATCGACCAGCGCTGGCGGGTCGATACGTTCTTTCTCGCGCTGTCGTTCGGCGCCGGATGGCTGTTATGGCCGTCGGCGCCGCGCCGCGATCTCGGAGCCGTTTATTTTTTTGTCGTGCTGCCGATCATCTCATTCGTCTTGCTCAGCGGTTTTCCGGCGATCGGTCTCGCCGCGGTCCCGACCTCGCTATGGGGTGGCGTACTGGTGACGATCGTGGTCGCAACGGTGGGCATGGTCGTCTCGCTGCCGCTCGGCATCGCGTTGGCGCTATCACGCCGCTCGCATATTCCCGTGGTCAGGTTGCTCTCGGTGACCTTCATCGAATTTGTCCGTGGCGTGCCGTTGATCACCGTGCTGTTCATGGCAAGCGTGATGTTGCCGTTGTTTGTCCCGGAACGTTTTTCGCCCGACAAGCTCGTTCGCGCGCTGATCGGTGTTGCGCTGTTCGCTTCGGCCTACATGGCGGAGGTCGTTCGCGGCGGCCTGGCGGCGATCCCGCGCGGTCAATACGAGGCGGCGCGCGCGCTGGGGCTCGGTTATGGGCGCATGATGGCGCTTGTCGTCCTGCCGCAGGCGCTGCGTGTGACGTTGCCGAACATCGTCAACACCTTCATCGGCCTGTTCAAGGACACTACGCTCGTCTTCATCGTCGGCATCTTCGATTTTTTGGGGACCGTCGAAGCGGCGCGGGGCGATCCGAAATGGGCCAGCCCGTTCACCAGCGTGACCGGATACGTCTTCGCCGGGCTGTTCTATTTCATTTGCTGTTACGGCATGTCGCGCTATGCGCGAAGCGTAGAAGCGCATCTTTCCCGCGCCGGGCGGAGCTAAAGGGGCGGCGGCCATGGCACAGCATTGCGAAGACGCAGGCGACAGAGCACGCGCCGAGGTCGCGGTCGAAATCATCGATTTGCACAAATGGTACGGCGATTTTCACGTTCTACGCGACATCAACCTCAAAGTCGGGCGCGGCGAGCGCATTGTGATCTGTGGGCCTTCCGGTGGCGGCAAGTCGACGCTGTTGCGCTGTATCAACCGGCTGGAGGACTGGCAGCGCGGCCGTATCGTCGTTGACGGTATCGAGTTGACCGACGAGCCAAAGCACATCGTCGCCGTGCGTCGCGATGTCGGCATGGTATTCCAGCAATTCAATTTGTTTCCCCATCTGACCGTGCTCGAAAATTGCACGTTGGCGCCGATCTGGGTGCGCCGAATGCCCAAGCACGACGCCGAGGCGCTCGCCATGCGTTATCTCGAGCGCGTCAAGATACCGGATCAGGCGCACAAATATCCGGCGCGCTTGTCCGGCGGTCAGCAACAGCGCGTCGCTATCGCGCGCGCGTTGTGCATGAACCCGAACATCATGCTGTTCGATGAGCCGACCTCGGCACTCGATCCGGAAATGGTCAAAGAGGTGCTCGACACTATGGTGGCGCTTGCAACCGACGGCATCACGATGCTTGTCGTCTCCCACGAGATGGGCTTTGCACGGCAGGTTGCTGATCGCGTCATCTTCATGGATGAAGGGCAGATCGTGGAGATCAACGAACCCAAAGGATTTTTCGATCATCCGCAGCACCCGAGAACACGGCTGTTCCTGGAACAGATTTTGCGCTGATAGCAATGCGACTATGGTCCATTATATAAAATTACTCGCCTCAAGAATTATTACTTTATCTATACTTGAAGAAGCAAGCCTACGGACCAACATTACAAAGCCGTAACATGTATAGAATTTAATCTGTACAAAGTTTAACTTGTCATGCTGCAAGGGCGGTTCATTATTTTGGGCAAGTTGCACATCTGAGGAGGATGACATGCTCAAGCCCATCATCGCCGCCACGGCAGTGCTCGCAATTGCCGGGTCTTCGTATGTGTTTGCGCAACAGGGCCCCGACGGTCGTGATGCCTTTGGCAATCGTGGCCCGCGCGTCGAACATCAACACCATCGGCTCACTGCGGACGACGTTACGGCGTTTGCCGATGCTCGTATCGCCGCGTTGAAGGCCGGACTGGAGCTCACTCCAGATCAGGCGAAGAATTGGCCGGCATTCGAGGGCGCCTTGCGCAATATGGTCCAATTGCGAATCCAGCGCATGCAGGCCCGGCAGGCGGCTCGCCAACAGCACCAGACTCAGAACCAGACTCAGAGCCCGACCGGCCCCTTTGACCGGCTGGGTCATCGGGCCGACGCCATGACCAAGATGAGCGCCGCGCTCAAACAGATCGCCGACACCGGCGCACCGCTGTACCAGAGCCTCACCGATCAACAGAAGTCCCGCTTCACGATTCTCGCGCGAATGTTACGGCCGCATCACCATCGGCAAGGCTCCAATCGCGGCGGTTGGCGGCAAGGCCGCGGCCAAGACGGCCACGGCTGGGGACAGAACGGTCGCCGCTTCGGTCAGAACGGCGAAGGCTGGGGCGGCCATCGGTTTGCCCAGAACGGTCAAGGCTGGAGCCAGGACCATCGTCAGTTCGGAGAGAACGGTCGCGGTCCGGGCGACAGAATGCATCACCACATGATGGATCGCGATGGTGATCAGGGTTCGCAGCTCTAAGTTGAGTTTCAAGTGGAACGTCATCCCTTCCGAACTTCTCCGCCCCGGATTGGGCTTCGAGAAACCGGTAGGCACTTTTCGGGATGACTCTCAGGTTTGCCCAGCGCTCGCTGAATTTCGCCTCCCCGCAGCGGGTGCAACGACGGAAGCCGCAGGAGTCCCTGCGGCTTTCGCGTCTTTCGACGTTGGCGGGCGAGGCGGCGTGGTGCCGGGAACGGCGTGCGCGTCAGCGAGATACGGGCCCGTCCGCTTTCTTCCAGGCATCAATGCCGCCCTGGATGTGGCAGGCCGTCTTCAGACCTGCATCCTGCGCCGCCTGCACCGCCATCGCCGAACGCTCGCCGAACGCGCAGTAGAAGACAATCCGCTTGCCGGTCGCGGCCGCCAATTCGTGCAGCATGCCTCCCGCGCCGATGTTTTCCTGAAGGTCCGGATAGGGCGCGTGCAATGAGCCGGGAATAATGCCGTGCTTGTCACGTTCGCCTCTCTCGCGCAAATCGACGATCGCCACATCCGGGCGGCCGCACAAAGCGATCGCTTCGGCTGCCGACAATGCCCAACCCTTGCGTGCGATCTCCTCCTGATGCAAGCCGACGCGCATATTGGCCGGCACCGCCACGTCCATCATCTTCGGATTTGACAATTTCAGGTTCTGCATCAAATCGACATATTCGTCGATCGATTTGACCTGAAGCCGCGGGTTGAACAGCTTCTCCTCACCGATGGTCGAAACCGTGTCGCCCTTATAGTCGTGCGCCGGAAAGACCAGCGTCTCGTCGGGTAGCTTCAAGAGCTTGTTGAACAGCGAATCGTATTGCTCGCGCGGGTCGCCGTTCTGAAAATCGGTGCGACCGGTGCCACGGATGAGCAGCGTGTCGCCGGTGAAGACGCGGTCGGCCCATAGGAACGAATAGGAATCGTCGGTGTGGCCCGGAGTGTAGAGAACGTCGAGGCGCAACCCCTCGACCGCGATATGATCGCCTTCTGCCACGCGCATGGAGACGACATCGGCATGGGTTTGCTCTCCCATGACCGTGATGCAATGGATGCGGTCGCGCAGTGCGCCGAGCCCGGTGACGTGATCGGCATGCAGGTGAGTGTCGATCGCCTTGACCAGCTTCACATCGAGCTCACGCACAAGCTGCAGGTAACGATCGACCTTTTCCAGAACAGGATCGATGATCAACGCCTCACCACCACGGCGGCTGGCAATGAGATAGGTGTAGGTGCCTGAGGTGCTGTCAAAAAGCTGGCGGAAGATCATGTGGAACCCCGTTGGCGCAGCGTAGCAACGCGGCTAGATCAGACCCAGAGGAATCCGGCTCGGTACCTGATTTTGCTTTCACGCAATAGTGGCCATTGGCCTCCCATTTTTGCCTAATCGCGGACAACTGCAACGTCGGGGCGCGAGCCCCATTCAGACCACGAGCCGTCGTAAAGGCCTTGCGGCGTTTTGCCAATCGATTCAAGCGCCAAGGTCAGAATCGCGGCGGTGACGCCGGAGCCACATGAGGTGATGATCGGTTTGTCGAGGTCGACGCCGGCATCATTAAACGCCGCCGCGATGCGTTCAGGCGAAGCGAGGCGGCCTTTCTCAAGGACGCGGTCGAATGGCAGGTTGAAAGCGCCCGGCATATGACCGGAGCGCAGTCCGGGACGCGGTTCAGGTGCCTTGCCGCTGAAACGCTCTGCCGAGCGTGCGTCGACGATCTGCGCGCTTCCGTCGGCGAGCGCCATGCGCACGTCGGCGAGCATGGCGACCGCGCCGACATTCATTTCGGCGTTGAATTTTTTCGGGGTGCGCTTGGTATCGCCGGTTTCGAGCGGCCGGCCTTCGGCCTTCCATTGCGGCAGCCCGCCATCGAGGATGTACACCGTCTTGGCGCCGAAGATGCGGAACGTCCACCAAACGCGCGCGGCAGAGTAAAGCCCGAGGCTGTCATAAACAAGCACCGTATCGTCGTTGCCGATGCCAAGCGCGCCGACCGCTTCGCCAAATAGCGCTGGGCCCGGCAGCATGTGCGGCAAGTCCGTCGAATGATCGCTGACGACCTCGATGTCGAAGAACACGGCGCCGGGGATGTGGCCGGCGCGATACTCGGCATGGGCATCGCGCTTCTGCGTCGGCAGAAAATACGATCCATCCACGGCTATGACATTGGCATCCCGCAAATGGCCGGCAAGCCATTCGGTCGATTTGAGCCAGCGGCTGGTAGGTGATGGGTTGGGCTCTTTTTCGGTTCTGAGCATTTTTCGACTCGCGAATTCAACAAACAACGCCGATCCGGTCGAGGAGTTCATTCGTAAGGAGTTTTGATGTGCGACTTGGACTCGAGCCAAGCCGGCACTGGGAGCTTTTTTTCACGCAGGAATGCAGGATTGAACAGCTTGGATTGATAACGCGTGCCGTAGTCGGCAAGAACGGTCACGATCACGTGCCCCGGGCCAAGTTCCTTGGCGAGGCGTACGGCGCCGGCAACGTTGATACCCGAAGAGCCGCCGAGGCACAGACCTTCATGCTCAAGGAGGTCGAAGATGATCGGCACCGCCTCCGCGTCGGGAATCTGATAGGCCACGTCGATCGGAGCATCTTCGAGATTCTTCGTGATGCGACCTTGGCCGATACCTTCAGTGATCGATGATCCTTCGGACCTCAGCTTGCCCGTCGTGTAGTAACTGTACAATGCGGCGCCCATGGGATCGGCGATTGCGATGCGTACGGCGCTGCTGCGCGCCTTGAGCGCCATGCCGACGCCGGCAAGTGTGCCGCCGGTGCCCGCCGCGCAGACAAAACCGTCGACCTTGCCGTCGGTCTGTTGCCAGATTTCCGGCCCGGTGGTCTCGACGTGGCCCTGACGATTGGCAATGTTGTCGAATTGATTGGCCCAGATCGCACCGTTCGGCTCGGACTTCGCCAGTTGCGCAGCGAGCCGGCCGGACACCTTCACGTAATTGTTGGGATTGGAATAGGGAACAGCAGGGACTTCGATCAGTTCAGCGCCGCACAGCCGCAGCGTATCTTTCTTCTCCTGGCTCTGTGTCTCGGGGATGACGATCACCGTGCGAAAGCCCATCGCGTTGCCAACCAGCGCAAGGCCGATGCCGGTATTGCCTGCAGTCCCCTCGACGATAACGCCGCCAGGACGCAGTTCGCCTTTTTTCACGGCATCTTCAATAATGAACAGGGCGGTGCGGTCCTTTACCGATTGGCCGGGATTCATGAATTCGGCCTTGCCAAGAATGGTACAGCCCGTTTCGGCTGAAACGCGCTTGAGCGTGATCAATGGCGTGTTGCCGATGGCCTCAATGATCCCATTGCGTAGCTGCATCTTGGTCTATTCCCGAGCCGGCGACCCTAAATGACCCGGTCGGCGGAGACAAGACCAGTGGCCCGATTCTAATATTCGCATCCCGGTTCGGCGGGCTCTTATTCAAACGTTAGAATCGAAGGACCACTAGCAAATTTCAGTCCTGGTCGAGCTTTGGATTTGACATTCGCTTCACGAATTCGCGGCCCAAGTGGGTAGCGAATGTCATATCCGCTCCACTAGGTCGAATGATGCCAATCCGCGAAAGAGTATCGAAACCATGCTGCCGTATCAGCCGCACGTGATTGAAGCTATTCACTGATTTTTTCCGGCCGCAGCGCTATCCCCGCGAGGACGGGATTTGCGGGAATCGGTTGCGGACGGCCGATCTGGTTGAGCGTGATGAACCTCGACGTCAATACATTGTTTATGGTGACGATCTACGTCGAAGCCATCCTCGGATTGTTGCTGCTGTTCGCCTGGGTTCAGAACACCGCAATCTATGCCGTCGCCTGGTGGGGCTTTGCAAATCTTTTGCTGACTGCGTCGATCGTGCTGTTCGGCATGTACGGCTCCGTTTCCGATCTGATCTCGATTGATCTCGCCAATGCGGTTCTGTTCACCGCTTTCGCGTTGACGTGGACCGGAGCACGCGTTTTCGATCACCACAGGCCGCGGCCGATTCTGATATTCGCGGGGGCGGCGCTGTGGCTCGTCTTGTGTCGCCTTCCCGGCATCGCAGACTCCTGGAATATGCGGGTGCTTCTCGGTTCCGGAATCATCGCCGCCTATACCTGGGCCGCCGCCTATGAGTTCTGGCGAGGGCGCAGCGAGCCGCTGGTATCGCGTTGGCCGGCGATTTTCATGCTATTCGCGCACGGTTCCCTTTATCTGTTGCGCACGCCGCTTGGAGCGATGTTGCCGTGGTTGTCGACCAGCAACCAGATATTCGCAAGCGTGTGGCTCACCGTGCTCAGCTTCGAAGGGCTTTTGTTCACGATCGCGATTGCTTTCATTCTACTCGCGATGGCTAAGGAGCGCACCGAGTACAGTCATAAGACGGCTGCGTTGATCGACCCGCTGACCGGCATCGCGAACCGCCGCGCATTTCTGCTCGATGGTGAGGTCCAGCTCAAGCGGCAGGCCATCGATCCGCATCCGATCGCCGTGATGTTGCTCGATCTCGATAATTTCAAGTCGATCAATGATCGTTTTGGTCATGCCATCGGCGATCGTGTCCTGCAGCTTTTTGCCCAGGTGGGTAACGGTTGCATTCGTCGCATGGATCTTTTCGGCCGGCTCGGCGGGGAGGAGTTCGCGGCTTTGCTGGTCGACACCACACGGGACCGAGCTTTGGCGGTCGCCGAGCAAATTCGCTCATCGTTCGCTGCTGCGACGCGCGAGATCGATGACAAGCCGGTGGTCGCCACGGTGAGTATCGGCGTCGTCATCAGCCACGACGCCGTGCTCGATCTTTCGGCGCTGCTGGCGCAAGCGGACCATGCGCTCTACCGTGCCAAGGATAACGGGCGCAACCGTATCGAAGTTGCATCGATCGAGCTTATCCTCGATCGCGCCATGCAGAGCGCCGCTGAGTTTGTCGCAGCCACCGGCGCCAAATCGGCCGCTAAATTTGCAACGAAATCCGCGGCGTGACGAAGTCACCTGAGGCTTGCCAGGTCATTTGACTTCGGCCGGCGTCGCGGTGCCCGGGCCCTCTCCAACGATGAGAAGCACGGCGTCTTCATCCTTGGCGCCGTCGAAATGGACCTGCCGGCCGTAATGGGTCACAAACGTGCCTGCCGGCATCGGCACGGTGCCGTCGGGATCGAATTTGGTGCCGGTGCCGACCCACCAGGTTCCTTTCAGCACAGTGATGAAGCGGTCGTGGGGGTGGAAATGCGGGTGGCTGAAATGGTTGCCGGCCAGCCATTTATTCATGACCACATAGAGCCCTTCTTTCTTCGGATCGCCGGCCAGTACGGCATTCTGCGCGCCGGCCGGTGAGATCGGTGACCATTTTATTTGGTCTGGCAATTTGTAGGTGAGGGCAGCCGGATTGAGCTCCATCTCGCGCGCAAGCGCCGGCGACAAGAACGGTACTAACGCCGGCAGCATCGTCAATGAACGCCGGGTGAATGTGAGCATTGGTTTCCTCCATGATATGGCGCGCTTACGCCAGCGAGTGCCGAAACGCTAAGGCCTGATACCGTCGATGGCGAGATGGGACCTTGCCCAAATCGGTCGCATTGCCGCAAACCCCGCCATTGCGCCAATCACGCCGTACTGTATCAGTCTACTCCCGGAAGAGACCGCGTTCCGCGAGGAAAACAATGAAGCGCAGCACTGATCGCATTCTCACGACCCACGTCGGCAGCTTAATCCGGCCGCCGGCGCTGCAGGAATTCCTCCGGGCTAAGCAGGCGAGCAAGCCATACGACGCTGCAGCTTATCATAAATGCTTGACTGACTCGGTGGCCGACGTAGTGCACAAGCAGGCTGAAGTGGGCGTCGATGTCGTCAGTGATGGAGAGTTTGGAAAGTCGATCAGTTGGTCGCAATACGTGCTCGAGCGTTTGAGCGGCTTCGAGCGGCGTCCCATCAAGCCGGGTGCCAATCCATTCACGCGCGGGGTCGACCGCAAGCAATTTGCCGAATTCTACGCCGAACTCGATGCGCGCGAAGGTGTTGCGACCACGAATGAGGCGGTCTGCGTCGGGCCCATATCCTACACCGGGGAGGACGAGCTGAAGCGCGATATCGATAATTTCAAATCGGCGCTGAAAGACGTCGATGTCGCGGAAGCTTTCCTTCCCGTCGCCGCACCCGCAAGCGTGATCCCGGACCGAAAAAACGAATACTACAAGAACGATGAAGAATTGATTCGGGCGATCGGTGCGGCGATGCGCACCGAGTATCGCATGATCATCGACGCCGGATTTTTGTTGCAGCTCGACGACGCGCGCGCGGCTGTCACCTATGATCGCATGGTGCCGCCGGCGAGTTTCGCGGATTACCGCAACTGGCTTGCGCTGCAGGTCGAGGTGCTTAATGAGGCAATCTCAGGCTTGCCGCCGGACCGCATCCGCTATCACGTTTGCTGGGGAAGCTGGCCGGGTCCGCATACGACGGACGTGGCGCTGAAGGACATCGTCGATCTCATCTTGAGCATGAACGTCGGGGCCTTCGTCATCGAAGGCGCCAATCCTCGCCATGAGCATGAATGGCGGGTATGGGAGAGCGTGAAGCTGCCCCGGAGCAAGATTCTCATTCCCGGCGTGATCAGCCATGCGACCAATGTCGTCGAGCACCCCGAACTCGTTGCCGAGCGGATCGTGCGGCTCGCCCGGCTGGTCGGGCGCGAAAACATCATCGCCGGCACCGATTGCGGTTTCGCCCAGGGTCCGTTCCATCGTCGCGTACATCCAAGCATCATGTGGGCAAAGCTTGACGCGCTGGTTGAAGGAGCGCGGCTCGCGAGCGCGCGATTGTACGCTTAGCGCGGTCGCGATTTCGAGCCAGCCCAGGATACCGGCATTGAGAGCGGAACCCGTCGATCACCCCGTATTTTCACGTAGGTGGTAATCGGCGCGCTTTTAATATGACATTGACGCTCACGTCGTTTCCTCAGTCGGCGGTGGGCAAGCGCTGCCGTCCGAACAGAGGCGAAGATGAAACGGGGCAAGCGGGCACGGCGCAGGCGCAACGAGCGCCTCATGGCAGACCTCATCAGCACCGTTAGTCACGAATTGCGCGCACCCTTGACGTCGATCGCAGGGTCACTCGGCCTGCTGGTCGGAGGGGCGGCCGGCGAATTGCCTTCCTCCGCTGCGATGCTTCTGCAAATCGCCTACAACAATAGTCAGCGCCTCATTCGGCTCGTGGACGACATTTTTGGCGCTGGCAAGATCGAATCGGAGAACGCGGCCGCAGACTGCGAATCCGCCAAGCGGCGATCAATGACCTGGCAAGCGGATGAGCGCAAGCAGGATCGCGCCATGACGCACGATGCGCTGCGTTGCATTGCAGTCAACGGCGCCCGCCCACGCGTGTTGCATGTAGATGACGATTGCGACGTATTGCATATTGTCGCCGAGACGCTGCGCGAGGATGCCGATGTCGTTCCGGCGCGCTCCGTCGCGGAGGCGCGGCGGGCCATCGCAGAGGGCGGCATCGACCTTGCCATGATCGACCTCGCGCTCGGCGACGGAGATGGCCTCGACCTGCTTCCCGCACTGCGCAAGGCGGACGGCAAGACTATTCCGACGATCGTATTTTCCGGCGATGACACGGCTCCAGACCTCATTGCGGGAGTCGATGCCGTACTGACGAAATCGAGCGCTTCGCTTGGCCGGCTGAAGATCATTCTCCGCCAAATGGCTTTGCGTATCGGGAGGCCGCTCGCCGCCGACGCGCGCGGCCCGGGCGTTATCGAGAGGCGGCGTAAGGAAGTCGCATGATCAATCTCCACGTTCTGTTTGCGGACGACGAGCCGGAAGTCCGTGACATCATTGGTGCGGCGCTCAACCGCGATCCGTTTTTTGTCTTGCGCGGCTGTGCGTCAGGCCGCGAGGCGTTGGCGGCCGCGATTGAATGGCGGCCTGATCTCACTTTGCTCGACGTCGTCATGCCACAAATGGACGGTCCGGAGGTATTGGCACAGCTTCGCGCGGATAAGCGCACGGCGCCGATTCCAGTCGTGTTTGTTACGGGGCGCGTGCATGCGCGCGAGCGCGAGCGTTTTGCGGAACTCGGGGCCGCCGGAGTGATCGCCAAGCCGTTCGATACCATAAGGCTTGCTGACGAAGTGCGGCGGTTCGTACCGTTCGAACGTGTGCTGTCGCCGGCGCGAGAAGACTTCCTGCGACGCCTCGCGGCCGACGCGGTTACGCTTTCAGCTTGCCGGGCGCTCTTGTCGCACGCTCATTGCGAACCCGCACTGACTCGCATTTATGCCATTGCACACGCGCTTTCCGGTGCTGGTGGGATCTACGGTTTCGCCGGCATCACGTGCGATGCCGCGGCACTCGCGGCTGTGGCAAGAAACAATCTTGCCGGATGTGCAAGCCGCGTCGATGTCGAGCAGGCGCTCGACCGTGTGCTCAAACGCATCGGGCCAAGCTTGCAATGAATGAGTCTCGAATGCTGCCGCTTGCTATTCGGCGGCGACGGCGTGAACCGGCTCGATGTCCTCGACGGGAGCCATCTTGTCGCCAAACAGCCAGCGTTGCAGGCGATCAAGATAGAGATAGACCACCGGCGTCGTGTAAAGCGTAAGCACTTGGCTGAAAGCCAGACCGCCGACCATGGCATAGCCCAAAGGCTGGCGCATTTCCGACCCGGCGCCGTTGGCGATCGCAAGCGGGATTCCGGCGAGCATGGCCGCCGCCGTCGTCATCAGGATCGGACGGAAGCGAAGCAGGCACGCTTCGCGGATCGCGGCGAGCGGCTCAAGATGCCGGTCCCGCTCGGCCGTGATGGCGAAATCAACCAGCATGATGCCGTTCTTCTTGACGATGCCGATCAACAGAATGATGCCGATAATGCCGATCACCGAGAGATCCATGTGACCGAGGCTGAGCGCCAGCAGCGCGCCGACGCCCGCCGATGGCAACGTCGACAGGATCGTCAGCGGGTGGATGAAGCTTTCATAGAGGATGCCCAGGATGATGTAGACGACGATCACTGCGGCCGCGATCAGTGCCGGTTCGCTTTTGAGCGAGGTCTGGAACGCCTGTGCATTGCCTTGAAAGGTGGGGATGATGGAGGAGGGCATGCCGATTTCGATCGACGCCTTGTTGACGGCATTGACCGCTTGCCCGAGGGAAACCCCGCGCACCAGGTTGAACGTGATGGTCACAGCCGGAAACTGCCCTTGATGCGAAATCAAAAGTGGTCCGACTCCGTTGCTGTTGACATCGACCAGCGCGGAGAGCGGCACCGCGCCTCCGGTCAGCGGGGACTTGATGTAGAGGCGATCCAGCGTGGAAAGGTCCTTCTGGAGCTGCGGCAAGATTTCGAGGACCAAGAAATACGTTTTGAGCTGAGTGAAATATTGTGTGATTTGGCGCTGGCCGAAGGCGTCGTTGAGCGTATCGTCGATCGCCTGAGCAGAAATTCCGAAACGGGAGGCCTGATCGCGGTTGATCGTGATCTGTAGCCTTGGCGCGTTGGCCAAAAGATCGCTGGTGACGTCCGCGAGCTGCGGAAGCGTTTTGAGCTTATCCAGCAATTTTTGCGACCATTCGTTCAGCTCTTCGATATTCGTATCCTGCAACGTGTACTGAAAGCTGCCGCGAGCGATGCGGGCGCCGACATTGATGTCCTGGGTCGGCTGCAGGAAAAGATTGGCGCCCTCGACCTTGGCAAGCTGGGGCCGCAGCCGATCGATAATCTGCGACGAGTTCAGCTTGCGTTGGTCGCGGGGTTTGAGCGTGATGAAATAGCGGCCGGTATTGGCCGATTGCGCGCTTCCGGTGCTGCCGGTCTGCGAGCCGAAACCCTGCACGTCGGGATCGCGGAGAATGACGTCGCCGAGCTTGCGCATCAGGCGCATCATCTCTTCCGGCGAGGTGTCTTGCGCGGCCTCGGCGAAGCCCTGGATCAGACCGGTATCCTGGATGGGGAAAAAGCCCTTCGGAATCTCGATCGCCATGATTACCGTGCAGGCCATCGTGGCGAAGAATACGCCAAGCGTGATCGCCTGGTGGCGCAACACGATGTCAAGCGTGCGCCGATAGAAATTGATCATGGCGGTGAAGCCGCGCTCGATCACGCGGTAGACAACACCGTGGCTTTCCGGTTCGCGCTTCATGAAGCGCGAACTCATCATCGGCGCAAGAGTCAGCGATACGAAAGCGGACACCGCAATCGAGGCAGTGACCGTGAGTGCGAACTCGCGGAACAGACGGCCGATGATGCCGCTCATGAGGAGCAATGGAATAAAGACCGCGATGAGCGAGCAGGAGATCGACACCACCGTAAAGCCGATCTCGCGAGAGCCTTTGAGGGCCGCAGTGAAAGGGGCCTCACCGTGCTCGACGTGCCTGTAGATGTTCTCCACCACCACGATCGCATCGTCCACTACGAAACCGACGGCAATGGTGAGTGCCATCAGCGACAAATTGTCGATGCTGAAATTCATCAGATACATCGCAGCGAAGGAACCGGAGATCGCCAACGGGACGGTCACACTCGGAATAAGCGTCGCCCAGAAATTACGCAGGAATAACAGAATCACCATCACCACGAGACAAACGGTGAGGATAAGCGTGAATTCGACGTCGGTGACCGAGGCGCGGATGGTGACGGTGCGGTCGAGAATGGTTTCAACCTTGACCGCGGGTGGGATGCGTGCGGTGAGCTGCGGCAACTCCGCCTTGATATCATCGACGGTCTGAATGACATTGGCGCCGGGCTGCTTGAATACCGCGAGAATGACGCCGTCCTTATTGTTCTGGTAGCCGGCCACGGTGCGGTCGACTTGATCAGCCACCGCCTGTCCGACGTCGCGCACCCTGATCGGCGCGCCATTACGATAGGCGAGCACGACATCGTTGAACTTACTGGCATCGGTGATCTGGTCATTCGCCGCGATCGTGAAGCTGACCTTGTCGGTATTGATGCTGCCCTTGGCGGCGTTCGTCGTCGCTCCGACAAGCGTGCCTCGGATATCTTCGAGCGTGAGCCCGGTTGCGGCGAGTTTGGCGGGATCGACCTGAACGCGAATCGAAGGCGTGCGATCGCCGAATACCAGAACCTGCGCGACACCCGTCACCTGGGCAATCTGTTGAGCCAGAAAGATGTTGGCATAGTCGTCGACATTGATAAGGGGCACGGTGTCGGAGTGCACCGAGAGCAAGAGCACCGGTGCGTCCGCGGGATTGACCTTCTTGTAGGACGGAGGTGTCGTCAGTGACTGCGGCAACTGTTTGGTGGCGACCGTAATCGCCGCCTGGACGTCCTGTGCGGCGGAATCGATGTTGCGATTGAGATCAAACTGAATGACGATCGTGGCGGCACCGAGCGAACTCTGCGACGTCATTTGCGTGATGCCGGCAATCTGTCCGAATTGGAGCTCGAGCGGCGCGGCGACCGAAGTCGCCATCGTCTCAGCGCTCGCTCCCGTCCAGGTCGTGGTGATCTGAATGGTCGGAAAATCGACCTGGGGGAGTGGCGCAACCGGTAGAAATGGGAACGAGACGATGCCTATGAAGGCTACCGCCGCCATCATCAGAGTGGTGGCGATCGGCCGCCGAATGCAAGGCTCGGAAATGTTCACGTCGCATTTCCCTGCGTTGCGGCGGTGGACGGCGCGGTAATCGTCACGGGCGCATTGGTCTGCAGCTTGTATTGCCCATCCGTGACAACGCGATCGCCGTCAGAGAGGCCCAAGGTCACGATGGTTCGATCTCCGGTGGTGGTGCTGGTTTGTATCGGCCGCGGCTCGACGGTGTTGTTTTCCTTCACCACCCAGGCAAAAAGCCCGTGCGGTCCGCGCTGAACGGCCGTGGGCGGAACGACGATGACGTTTTTGCGAATCCCGAGAAGCAAATGGGCGTTGACGAATTCGCCCGGCCATAGCTTCTCGTCTTTGTTGGCAAACAGCGCCTTGAGGCGGTAAGTGGCGGTTGTCTGATCAATCACATTATCGATGGTCTCCAACGTACCGCTGCTCAACAGGCGAACATCATCGCGGTCGTAGGCGGCGATCTGGATGGCACCGTGCGCCATCGCATCGCGTACGTCGTCGAGCGTCTGCGCCGGCAGCGTGAAGAGCACCGCGGTCGGCTCCGTCTGGGTGAGAATCGCGATCGCGCCCTGGTCGCTGGCATGGACGATGTTGCCCGGATCGACCAGGCGCACACCCATGCGCCCATCGGTCGGCGCGACGATGTTGGTGTAATCGAGGTTGGTTTGAGCCGTCTCGATGGCGGCGACGTCCGCGTCGATTGAGGCTTTGGTTTGATCGACCTTCGCCTGCTGCTCATCGACGTTCTGCTGGGTCTCGAAATTCTTCAGCACCAGAGTCTGGAAGCGAACCAGGTCTTTCTGGGCGGCGATCAGCGCCGCCTCGTCTTCCGCCTTATGGGCTTTGGCCTGATCAAGCGCGGCTTGGTACAAGCGCGGATCGATCTTGGCGAGCAGGTTGCCTTTTTTGACCCGCTGGCCCTCCTTAAAGAATACGTCTTGAAGCTTGCCGTCGACCTGGGTGTGGATGCCCACAGTGAAGAGCGCCTGCACGGTGCCCAGTCCAACGAGATAAACAGGCACATCCTGGCGTGAAGCGGTGGCGATGCTGACGGGTACGGGGGTAATCCGCGCTGTGTGCACCGGCTCGGAGGCCTGCGCCCAGTGCCAATAGACCAATCCGGCGGCGGCAAAGATTGCGATAAGGGCGGCTATTAGAACGACACGACGCTTTTTGCGGCCCGTATTGCTAGGGGTCGTCTCCACGGCTTCCCTCTAAAAAGCGCGCTGGTGCGTCGCTCGGTCGCGCACCACTTGGCCGATAAATGCTCTTATCTCCTTTAATCTATAGCGGTGCGAATATCTTTCCGGAAGATGAAAAGAAGTTCATACGCGTATTGTCGGCATAAAGATTGCCCTGATGGGCGTAAATTGTGTGTATCGTTTCGCTTTCTACAATTAACGGTTGCGTCGGTTCGTCTCGAAAAAGGCCTCGGCCAAATGCCGCAATAATGGAGGACGTCCGTCGGCGATTATGCGGCGACCTGATGGCGACGCGTTGGTTCAGCTCTCCGATGGGGGAAGGGTGCAGATCGCCAGCGGCCTCGACGTCAGCAAGCGCGATCGCACGGGTTCATCCGCAGTGTCGGATTTGATAGTGTGAGACGAGAGCATGGTCTCGAAAACGCCCGCCCCGGAATGAACCCCGGCAGGAGGCGGTCTTCGCAAATGATTATGCGCCAACGATGAGCTAGGGCGGGACGGAAAAGTCATCTCGTCTTAGGTGGATTGAATTTCGGCTACCAGGAGATCGATCATGCTTGACGTCCGCAAGCGACAAAACGCGGCTCCGTTCGACACCGCGCGGCTCGACCGGTTGATGGACGACGCCGGAATCGACATGCTGCTTGCCACCTCCAAGCACAACGTCCAGTACTTGCTCGGTGGCCATCGTGCGTTCTTTTTCGAATCCATGGATGCGATGGGATTGAGCCGCTACCTGCCGGTTTTCGTCTATGCCAAGGGCGCGCCAGAAAAGGCCGGATTTTTCGGTCACCGCATGGAGAATTATCAGAACGAGGTGAAGCCCTTCTGGGTGTCCGAGATCAATACGAAGAATTCGGGCTCGGTCGACGTGATAGAGAAAGCGGTCGACTATGTGCGGCGGTTGATGCCAAAACCGCGCCGGATCGGTGCCGAGCTTGCGTTCCTGCCGGCCGATTCGTCGGCCACGCTGCGCAAAGCCTTTCCGGACAGCGAGATCAAGGATGCACTCTTCGTGCTTGAGCGTCTGCGCGCGTGCAAGACTCCCGAAGAGTTGGAGAAGCTGCGGATCGCTTCCGACGCAGTCATCGACTCGATGTTGGCCGTGATCGGCAGCCATGGAGCGGGCGCGACCAAGACCGAACTGACCGAAGCTCTGCGTCGCGAGGAGACGCAGCGCGGATTGACGTTCGATTATTGTTTGATCGCTGCGGGCTCGAGCCTCAATCGGGCACCATCCGACCAGACCTGGGAAAAAGGCGATCCGCTCTCGCTCGATTCGGGGGGCAATTACCACGGTTATATCGGTGATCTTGCGCGCATGGGAATCGTCGGCGAGCCCGATGCTGAGCTTGTCGACCTGTTGGCCGAGGTCGAATCGATCGAGCAGGCATCGATGCAACCGATCCGGGCCGGCGCGCTGGGCAAGGAGATTTATGTCGCAGCCGACAGCGTGCTGCACAAATCGAAGCTACACAACCATATCCAGTTTCTCGCGCACGGCATGGGGCTGGTCAGCCACGAGGCGCCGCGTCTGACCAATTCCGGCCCGGTGCCTTACGACGCCTACGATGCCGAGCGACCACTGGAAGCCGGCATGGTTGTCTCGGTCGAGACCACATTGCAACATCCGCGGCGCGGCTTCATCAAGCTGGAAGATACCGTGGCGGTCACGGCGAGAGGCTTCGAGGTGTACGGCAACCGCGCCCGCGGCTGGAACCGTGCTGGCGGCGCGTCCTGACCGGGGCGGCGTAACAATCCGTGTCGACGCGCGCGTAAACCCGCCGCTGTTCGCAGCTCAGCGCGGGATGTTCGACGCGCTCACCACCTCGTCGTTATGGCGATGAGCGATCCGGCGCTGCCTGTAGAGATAGCCGAAGCCTGCAATTCCGGCCAACGTCCAGGCCGCGCCTGCGATGTAGAATATCTGTGGATCAACATTGCGCCGGATGTTGAAGATGAGGGCGCAGGTCATGCCCCAACCCATCAGCACGATGAACGCGCGCGGCAGCAGATAGCTCATGATGCGTGCCCCCATGGAGTGGGGCGCGATGCTGAACCGGTACGGTTACCGCTCCGTAAATTTGCTCTAACAGGCTGCTGGGCAATGTGTTGCTGACGTTGCCGACCGCCCTAGTCATCGGCCGGATCTTTGTCGTGCCGTCCGTGCTCGCGGTTCAGTTGTTCTGCTTGTTCGGCAAGCATGCGCCAAATCTGCGCGAGTTGGAGCAGGGCGGATTTTGCGGCCATATCGGTCGCCCGCTGAGCGGCGCGCAAACAGTCAACCGCGTTTGTCTTAAGTTGATGCGCTCGCGTGTCCATTCCGGAGCCACCTTTCGTTGCCTCCCAGATACAGTGATTCGGAACAGACAAATGTCGGCTTTGTGCCATTTCCGGTCGAAAGCAGGCGAGACAGATGGGAGCGGGAGCCTTGGCTGGGACCACCGCCGAGTCGGTCGAGCTGATCGATTCGGCCGCCCTTAACTAGTGGCGCTCTGGCGGCTTTCCTTGGCGTGCTTTGTTCTCGCAATCGGTAATATCGGGAGCGTGATCGTTGAATGTCTCCCGCTCCTCCATGTGGCCGTTTGGGCTGCGCGCACCGTCAGGCAATAGAGGGCTGGTGCGACCAAGACCCATAACGTCACTTCGCGACCATCCATTACCGCATTGCAAAAGGTTAATTCGCGGAACGCAATGTCGAGTGACCGCGCCGCTACTGATCGACTACCGAGCCGTCGACGTGCAGGCGTGTCCTGAGATCGCGGCGGCGGCGGGGAAACCGCTCGGCCGCACGAGGCTGTAGCGCGACGCCGAGGCCCGGCGCGTCGCTGATGAGGAGAAATCCGGCGCCGTCGTGGACGGGCGCGCCCTCGAGCAGCATTGCGACAGCCGGGTCGGGTGTCGAATCCTGCCAAAAATGCGCCGGAAGCTCCTGAATCACGAAGGTCGGGGCGATTGCCGCGATTTGCAGACAGGCCGCTGTGGCAACCGCGCTGAGCGGATTGTGCGGCGCCACGCCGAGATGGGAGGCCTCGGCCAGGGCCGCGATCTTTCGCACGCCTGAAATACCTCCTGCCATGCAGACGTCGGGACGGAAAATCTGCGCCGCCTGCCGATTGGCCAGCATCTGGAACTCCCACAGCGAGGTCAGCCGCTCGCCGGTCGCAATGGGAATCGCGATTCGTTCGGCCACATAGCTCATTTCGTCGATGTTGTCGGGCGTCACCGGATCTTCGAAAAACAGAGGATGGCACGGCTCGATGGCGCGGCCGAACTGAACGGCTTCATACGGCGCCAGGCGACGATGGCCCTCGATGCAGAGATCGATATCGCGACCGGCGATCTCGCGGCAGCTTTGCACGATCTCGGCTGCATCGGCGATCTTTCGAGCGTGCGATTTGAAATAAGGCAGCTGGCGCGGAGTGTCGAGAAAGGGGTTCAGGTGTCCCACCGCGGTGAAGCCTCGTGTCTTGGCGGCTTCCAGATCGCCCAGGATCTGCTCCTTGGTCGCCCCGAACAGGCAGGCATAGGCTCTCGCCTTGTTGCGGACCTTGCCGCCCAGGAGTGCATGCACCGGAACGCCGCGGTGCTTGCCGGCAATATCCCACAGCGCGATGTCGATCGCGCTCAGCGCGCCCATGATCACCGAGCCGCGGAAATGGCAGTCGCGATAGATGTATTGCCAGTGATGCTCGATGCTCAGCGGATCCTTGCCGATCAGATATTCGGCAAAAGTCCTGATCGCGCCTGCCGTCGCGTCGTGAAAGCCCCAGGCGCCGGATTCGCCGAGACCGACCAGGCCGCTGTCGGTGGTGACCTCGACCAGCAGGAATTGGTCAACAAAGATCGGAGCAACCTTTTCAATGCGCATGCTCGATGCCTGGGCCTTGTGCCATCGTCCAGCAGGTCAGGGCGGCGCCGAGTTTGGCGGCCGGTCGCGTCGAATATAGGCTGGATTGCCGAAGGCCACGACGTTTTCGGGAATTGTGCGCGTGACGACCGAGCCGGCGCCAACAAAGGCATTGCGGCCGATTTCCACGCCGCCGAGGATAGTCGCCCCACTGCCGATCCGGCACCCTTGGCGGAAAATCGGGCCGCACAGCGTGGTCGGGTGCGGCCAATCCATGGCATTGTCGTCGACCGTCGCCACACCGGCGCCAATCTGCACGTCGTCTTCGACGCGCGTGCCACCAGTCAGATGGGTGAGCGAGGACACTCTGACTCGCGATCCCAGCACCACGTCATGCTGGATGCTGACCAAATGGGAAATGACCGACTCGTCGCCGATCTGCACGCGGCGGCGCAGGACGCAATTGTGACCGACCAGCACGCGGCGACCAATGCGCACACCGGTGCTCAGGACCACCCCATCGCGGACGATGGAACTTTCCCCGATCTCCACCGGACCGAACTCTGCTCCATCGTCCTCGGATGGGACAATCCTGATCGATGGTGCGATCCGGCAGCCGTTTCCGAGGATCAATAGGCCGCATTTAAGTGCTGCATCGCGCGTGAGCGATTGTTCCATCGGTCTTACCAGAATCGGCGGCTCTGACTGTCGCTGGCGCGTCCGTCGCTCGGCGCTCTACTCATTGATAGGTCGTAAAGCCGCTCGCCGAGAAAGGCTCGCGCGACCTGGGAGCGCAACACGTCGGACGTTCCATCAGCGATCCGCAGTCCCAGCAGGTCGCGGTAGCGTTTTTCGAGACCGGTCGCCGTGTCATAGCCGGCGCCGCCGAACACGGTCATGGCCCATTCGGTCGCACCGAGCGCGGCCTCGATGGCCTCGGCCTTGAGCATTGCGGCATCCGCCACCGGCCACACGCGATTGTCGATCTGCTCGGCCACGCTCTCCGCCAAGAGCCACGCCATTCTCAGCCGAGCGATCCAGTGCGCCATCGTCTGTTGGAGGTGGGAAAATCGGCCGATCGGCGCGCCGAACACATGCCGACTCTTCATCCATCCGGCGGTCTGATCAATTGCCGCCTGAGCGCTGCCGATCGCCACGGCGGCTATCATGGTGCGCCAGTAACAAAAGTGGTGTCTGAATAGGGAGAAGCCCTCTCCCTCGCCGCCAATCCGTGCGGCTATCGGTACGCGCGTCCGGCGAAGATGTACCCGTCCCCACGAGACTGTTGCCAGTCCCGAGGGCCGCATGGCTTCGGTGGCAAGCCCCGGTGCGTCGCGCGGGACCAAGAAGGCGCTGATTGATGGCTCCTGAGCTACGCGTTGCACCGCAGCAAACACGATGAAATGGGTGCATTCGCTGATCCTGGAAATGTATTGCTTAATGCCGTCGAGGACATAGCCGCGATCGACCGGTCTCGCTGCGGTCGCGAGCGCCCGCAGGTCGGAGCCCGCATCCGGCTCGGTGATCGCAATGGCGCAATAGGCCGCACTCTTGGCAACGGCGCTCAGCACGGGATCGAACCGTCGCGTGGCGGCAAGCGCCAGCAGCCTTGCATGCCCGGCTCCAATGAGGTCGCGCAATTCGACGTCGCGGCGCCCGCACTCCCGGAATAGCCGCGCCATATCGCTTGCGCCCCATGCCGCGCCACCCACGCGCGGCGCAAGGTCCAGGCCGGCCCAATCCGCAAGGTCTTGATGCGCGCGCAGCGCGACGGGATTCCACGCCTCGTGGCGCTGAAGGACGGCCATGAGGCGAGCGGTCATCGCTTCAATCGGACGACACGTCGCGGGCGCAGCCATGCGCCAATAAAATCAGCATGCGGGCGGTTTGTCACGCGCGCATGTCGGCGCGCCGGCCGCTGCAGAAGTGGTGCCGCGGGCCAAGCGGTCGATCCATGTTGTTAATCGGGTGGCGGATAGTGGGTCTGACCCACTACCGGGTGGCGATATGCCTTGACATCCCACGATCCGGATCGCCATTAGAAATCATCAGTAGCGGGCATCACCCCGGTGCGCATTCTCATCACCAATTTCTATCTGCAAGGGCGATCCGGCAGTGAGATAGTGACCGCGGAATTGGCGGTGCAGCTTCGCCGTCGCGGGCACGATGTCGCCATTTATTCGCCGCTGATAGGCGCCGCCGCGAAAGCGCTTCGACGCCACGGCATCGTCGCGACCGATCTGTTGACCGAGCTGCCGTGGTGTCCCGACGTCATTCACGGCCACCACAACGTTGTTGTTGCCGCGGCATTGCTGCGGTTTCCGGGAACGCCGGCGCTGCTCGTCTCGCATCATCCCGAGTATTGGATCGAAGGACCTTTGCCGGTGTCGGCGATCAGGTGCGTTCTCGCGGTCAGCGAGGCGTGCCGGGAACGCTTGATTGCGGTGGCCGGGACGCACGCCGCCGGGGTCAATCTGTTGCTCAACGCGGTTGACCTCGATCGCTTTACGCTGCGGGCGCCGCTTCCACGTAAGCCGCGCAACGCGCTGGTCTTGACCAAAAACAATGGCCATCTCGAGGCCGTCCGGGCCGCCGCGGCAGAGGCCGGGCTAAGCCTCGACGAGCTCGGCTGGGGCGTCGGCGTCGTTGTCGATGACCTGCATCTGCGGTTGCCCAAATACGACATCGTGTTTTCGACCGGGCGCATGGCGTTGGAGGCGCTCGCCAGCGGCTGTGCAGTGGTCATTGTCGATGCGCGGGGTCTCGGCGGCCTTGTGACCGCTGACGTGGTCGATCAGTGGCGTCGACACAATTTCGGGCAGCGACTGCTCGAGCGTCCCGTCACCGTGGCCGGGCTCTTGGCGGAGATCGCGCGTTACGACGGCCAGGACGCGCGCGGGGTTTCGCTTCGCATCCGCGAAACCGCCTCGCTGTCGGCCTACGTGCTGACGCTTGAAGCGATCTACCGCGATCTGGCGTCCAATCGCGCATCGCCGCATCCCGAGCGCGATCTACCGGAGCTGTCCGTGCTCTACGAGCGCGTCCTCAAGCACATGGCTCATGCAAAGGATTGGTGGCGCGAGCTCGATCATGAAATCGATCCCGAGATCGGGCCTCAAAGCCGGACCATTGACCGCGCCAGCGTGCGTTCACTGCTTCACCCATCGCTCGTCGCGTGCATCCATCGCATTTGCTGCTGCCGGTTATTTCGGAGGGTAGCTGAGGGCTGCGGTCGCGGCAGCTCATGAGATCGCCACCGCCCAATTCGAGTACACGACGCGCAAGCTCGCGCTTGTGGTGTTGTTGATCGCGTGTTCAGCTTCGTCAGCGAGCGCGCGGGCGACGCGTGCTGCTGGGGCGGCTCGGCCGATTGCGGCTCAATCGGAACGCCGCGAAAAAGCGCAGTGCCGACACCGCACTGTTCATGCTCGCCGGCTGTACCCCGTTCTGCCGTCGATGCAGTTGAAAACGGCGCAGATCGTCGGCGCTTGCGGTATCGGGCGAGCGGCCAAGAAACGACGCAAAGCCCTTGACGTGGCGGATGTAGTCGTGACCTGTCTTGTCGCTGAAATTGCGCACTGCCATAGCGTCGAGCATGCGCTGGCGCGACGGGCTGATGGGTCGGTCGTACATCGGAGTGCTCCTTTGTTAAGGTTGCAACACTCCGATCGTCGAGGGAGTGTCAGAAGTTTTGTGTAAGAGATTTCTGTGAAGGTGGATTTCCGTTTTGGTACATCGAGATTGAGACATTAGCGGCAGGGGTATCCAATTTGCTTGGCCTCATCGAGCGGTCAAGCCCAAGGCCGCGTAGCGGCGCGCCGCAGGCGCGGGCTTGACGGCGAAGGTGCGGACCAAGCGATCATCAGTGCTGCTGTGATGTTCGTTCTTGTCATGGCGCCGTTCCTGGAAAGCGTTCGCCGAACTGGATGGCGAACTGGCCCATGGCGGCGGTCCTTTCGATCTCCCGCCGCCAGCGCAGTCCGGCGTTCTTGGTCGCCAGATAAAGCAGTTTGAGCGCCACATCGTCGTTGGGAAAGCTGCCGCGGGTCTTGATGATTTTGCGCAGCGACCGATGCAAAGCCTCGACCGCATTGGTGGTGTAGATCATCTTGGGGATGCCGGGCGCGAATGCAAAGAACGGAATGACGTGCTCCCAGGCGCGGCGCCAGGCTTGGCCGATCGCCGGGTAGCGCTTGCCAATTCGGCTTCGAAGTCTTCGAGCCGAACGAGCACCAGGTCGGCGGTCTCGGCCCGGTAGATGGCCTTGGTGCCGGGCAGGATCGTCTTTCGGTCCTTTCACGACACAAAGGCCAGGCTGTTCCTGATCAGATGCACGGTATGCGGGAACACCGATGTGATGGCCTCGGGAAAACCCTTGAGCCCGTCGACCACGGCGATCAGGATATCGTTGACGCCCCGGACCTTGAGCTCATTGACCACTTTGAGCCTGAACTTAGCGCCTTCGGTCTGCTCGATCCAAAGACCGAGGACATCCGCCGTCCGCATTGAGCGCCACCGCCACGTATTAGGTGGGGCCCCGTGCTGCAGCGTTCAAGCGACAAGGACTCGGACCTGAAACCGGGGGTAAGATTGTGGGTGGATTGGCTAAAAGCCGAAATACCTTAATAAAAACAAATGAAAATGGCTCCCCGGGCCGGATTCGAACCAGCGACCAACCGGTTAACAGCCGGTTGCTCTACCGCTGAGCTACCGGGGAACGATGACACCTGCTCGCGTGCGAGCGCATATAACAAAGCCGATCCCGCTTTGAAATAACAAAGCCGATCCCGCTTTGAAAGCTGCGCGGCGACATAAATCCCTGTGGCCTGCGTTCGCTCATGGTGTGGCGTGACGCGGCAGCCTTGGTATCTCCGGCTTGCCCGCCCCAACTTGCCGAGCAGTAAAGGCTGGAGGCCACGCCCGGAATTGAACCGGGGTAAACGGTTTTGCAGACCGCTGCGTCACCACTCCGCCACGTGGCCATTTACAGAGCGGCCGGTCCACGCGACCGGCCAGCGCCTGAAATCCTGCTCTATAAAGGAACGCGCAGGGACCGACAATGTCGGGCCGTGGTGCTCTCTGTGAATGGCGCGCCAGATCTTATGACCTCGCACTGCCAATGCGGTTCCACCCTGCTTGCGTTTTGCCGGACCGTGCCCCACAACGTTTCAACGCCAATATGGATACGGAAAGCAGCATGTTCGACACGGTCACAGCGCGCCGCAACATGGTGGACGGGCAGGTCCGCACCGCTGATGTCACCAATCTCGATTTGATCGCGGCCATGCTGACGGTGCCGCGCGAACGATTCGTGCCGCCCGCGCTGGTGGACCAGGCTTATTTCGACAGCGATCTGCCCATCGGCGGGGGTCGCGTATTGCTCAAGCCAATGGTCTTTGCCAGGCTGATCCAAGCCTCGCGCGTGAGCAAATCGGACCGTGTGCTCGACGTGGCTTGTGGGACCGGATATTCCTCCACGATACTGGCCCGGTTAGCTGGATCGGTCGTTGCGCTCGAAGACGATCCGGCCCTCGCATGCCAGGCGAAGGCGGCTCTTGCCGCCTCCGGCGATGCGAACGTCATGGTCGCCACCGGTCCCCTGACCTCGGGGTGGCTTGGCGCTGCGCCCTACGACCTCATATTGCTCAACGGCAGGACTGAGGTCGTGCCTCAACCGCTCGGCCGGCAATTGAAGCCAAATGGCCGGCTCCTTTGCATTTTTGGCTCTGCCCTGTCGGCTAAAGCGATGATTTTTCACGTCATCGAGGGCGAGTTGGTTGGCCGTCCGATCTTCGATGCCGCCGCCAGGCTCCTGCCCGGGTTCGTAGCACCGCCAACATTCGTTTTCTGAGTTGCGGCGCCTGCATTGAGCCGACCCAGAGGCTGCTTCGGCGATTTTGGCGCGCTTTGGCCGCACAGGGCGGCGGTTGCTCGGCACCTGTGGCCGTTTTGTGCCAATGGCCAGAATTCTTCTAGTTGTCCCCGGTTCGGGGGTTCCACGTTGCTTTTACCCCGCATAATCTCCCGTTTTCGGCTCCGTCGACCAACCCGGGTGGCGGTGAAGTGGTGTTGTTGCAAGCGGCTCCTCTCCTCGCGGTGCCGAGCAATGCAACAGGCTGGGGAGCAGTGTACAGGTCATGAGGGGCAGAGGAGTGCGGGCGCAGGATTGGGCCATTGCAAGCCTCGCACTGGCAAGCGCTGTACTCGGCATTGGTTGCTCACATGCAGCGGCCGATACGCTCGAATGGGCATTGGTGCAGGCTTACCAGAACAATCCTTCACTCAATGCTCAGCGCGCATCTCTGCGCGCGACCGACGAGAATGTGCCACAAGCCTTGTCCGGATATCGGCCGAAACTTAGTTTCACGGCGAACGCCGGCACCGACTATGCGAGCACGCTTTCGAAGACAGTCAATCAATCGAATTTCCCCAACACCGTCAGCTTTACCAATCTTGGCGTGCCGTACTATCAACGCGGCTTTGGTGGGGCCGCGACTGAGACCCTGTACAACGGTTTTCAAACCGCAAATCGCGTGCGCCAAGCCGAGAGCCAAGTCATGGGCGCGCGCGAGACGCTGCGCGTGACGGAACAGCAGGTCCTGCTCGACGCCGCGACCGCATACATGAATTTGCTGCGTGACCAGGCAATTCTTGAATTGAACCGGCGCAACGTCGAAGTCTTGACCGAACAGCTCAAGCAGACGCGCGATCGCTTCAATGTCGGCGAAGTGACGCGCACCGACGTGGCGCAAGCGGAGTCGCGGCTTGCCGCGGGCCGATCCTCGCTTTTGGGTGCGCAATCGAATTACATCACTTCGCAAGCCAATTATCGGCGTGTGATCGGCGTCGATCCGGGCAAGCTGGCGCCCGGCACGCCGGTCGATCGATTTTCGCCCAGCACACTCAATGCGGCGATCGCCGAGGGTGCGCAACAGAGTCCATCAGTCTTGGCGGCCATGTATGGCGTCGACATCGCCGAACTTGCGGTCAAAGTGAGCGAGGGTGCGCTCTATCCAAACGTCACGCTGACCGAAAGCGCGTCGAAGAACTATGATCCGGCATACAACACGATCAAGCAGACTCTGGCTTCAGTCATCGCCCAGGTGACCGTGCCGATTTATCAGGGCGGCGGCGAGTACTCGACCATTCGGCAATCCAAGGAAACTCTTGGACAGCAGCGGCTCAATCTCGACGTTAACCGCGATCAGGCGAGAGCCACGGTGGTGCAAAGCTGGGGCGAGCTGGATGCCTCCAAGGCCCAGATCGAGGCGACAACTGCTCAGGTGAATGCCGCCGAAATCGCGCTCAACGGTGTGCGCGAAGAGGCCCGCGTGGGCCAGCGTACAACGCTCGACGTCCTCAACGCGCAGCAGGAATTGGTCAACGCGCGCGTCGCGCTGGTCACAGCCCAGCACGATCGGGTGGTTGCATCATACACCTTGCTGGCTGCGGTCGGCGGCCTCTCGATGCAACACCTCGGCCTCAACATTTCAATTTACGATCCGCAGGTGCACTACCAGCAAGTTCGCGACGCGTGGGTCGGCGTCCGTATCCCTGATGGCAGATAGGCCGAATAAGCCCTGGTTCGCGATCGCCAATCCGTGGATCATGGCGTCCACAGATCGCGTTGGGCGTCGATTTTCGCCATGACAGACTCGACGGCAACGATGCATAGTTTCCCAGGGTGATTCGCGGGCCGCCCAGCCGGCGTGAGTGGCGGCTTGCGGCGGCAGGGACTTTGATCACAAGCGAGCAGGCGAGGGCGCATGACGCAGCCGGCAAAATCGCAGGAACCGTCGATGGAGGAGATCCTCGCTTCCATCCGGCGTATCATCGCCGACGACGACGCCACCAAGTCAGGCCAACATGCAAATGAGGCGTCGAAATCAGTTGTGCCGGCGGTGCCTGCCGCACCGTCCGCAGTGTCGTCGCCGATCCCGAAGCCTCCCGCACCCACGCCAACGCCGGAGCCCGATCCACCCCTTGCTACACCCGAACAGGCGCTGTCGGAGACTGTGCCCGAGCCGCCGGCGGCCGACGCCGCCTCCATGGGTGGTGCAAATGAGGAGCAATCGCCCGATATTCTCGATCTCACCGAATCGATGGCGTCAGCCGCATCTGAAGCGCCGCAATTTCGAACCATAGACGGCAGTTCCGACATCGGCTTCGATGAGTCTCCTGAAAAAGTTGCACCGCAAAACAGTTTCCAAAATGGCAACCCGAGTTTTGCGGCCGAGCGGATAGGACCCGGCGTGGCCGAGCGAACGCAGCTTCTGTCCAAGGAAACGAGCGCCGCGGTCGACTCCGCTTTCAATGCGCTGGCACAGACCGTGCTCGTCCAGAACGCCCGGACGCTGGAAGATCTGGTGCGTGAAATGTTGCGGCCGATGCTGAAAGCGTGGCTCGACGATAATTTGCCCGGCATCGTGGAGCGGCTGGTGCGCGCCGAGATCGAGCGCGTTTCGCGAGGACGATTGGGCTGATCGCAAATCGGGCCCGGTCGGAACTGCCCAACGCCGTCAGCGTAGCAAGTCTTCACGCATCCTTGAGCGCGGCCGCGAGCTTGAGCGCCTGGGCGGATAGTACCGCGGGATCTTCCTTGACGCTTGCCGGTGGCTTCAAAGACACGCCATTCTTGCGCGGGATGACGTGGATGTGGACGTGGAATACCACTTGGCCGCCGGCCGGCTCGTTGAATTGCTGTATGGTCAAGCCATCGGCCGCAAACACTGTCATGGCCGCGCGTGCGATCCTCTGCGTCGTCTTGAAAAGATGGCCAAGATCATCCGGTGCGACGTCGAGGATCGTGCGCGCGGCAATTTTGGGGATGACCAGCGTGTGTCCCGATGCGCGCGGCATGATATCGAGAAAGGCAAAAGTCTTGTCGTCTTCATAGACTTTGTGCGCCGGCAACTCGCCACGCAGGATTTTGGCAAAAATGTTGTTCGGATCGTAATTCGACATCGCATTCTCTCCGTTGCGCAGCGACCAACGCCCTTATTCCGGTTCGAGGCTCAAGTCCTTGCGATATGGCGCCGCGGCGGCAAGCTCCGCACCAGCCGCGGCCACATAGGCGCGCTCGCGCACCAGATAATCGGCAATCGCTCGCCGCAACGCGGGATCGGCGATGTAGTGGGCCGAATAGGTGGTCTTGGGCATATAACCGCGGGCGATCTTATGTTCGCCCTGGGCGCCGGCCTCGACGCACGCGAGCTTGTGTGCAATCGCGTAATCGATCGCCTGGTAGTAGCACACTTCAAAATGCAGGAATGGATGATGCTCTATGGCGCCCCAGTGGCGGCCAAACAAAGTCTGCGAGCCGATGAAGTTGATGGCGCCGGCGATCCAGCGCCCTGATCGTTTTGCCATCACCAGCAGGATCCGATCCGACATTTTTTCGCCGACGCGCGAGTAAAACTCCCGCGTCAGATAGGGCCGACCCCATTTGCGCGATCCCGTCTCCATATAAAATTCGAAGAATGCGTCCCAGATGCTTTCGGTAAGATCGCGGCCGGTGAGCCAGTGCACGGTTACACCGTTTGCCAGCGCGTCGCGGCGTTCGCGACGAATAGTCTTGCGCTTGCGTGCCGCCAGCGCGGCGAGGAAATCATCGAAGCTGCCATAGCCGGAATTTTGCCAGTGGAATTGCTGATCGGTGCGCTGAAGAAAGCCTAGCTCCCCCAGGGAACGGAATTCCGGCTCGGTGGCAAAGGTGACGTGGACACCCGACGCCGAGCCGAGACGGCAAAGCTCGATCGCGCCGGCGGCAAGCGCCTGGCGGGCCATGGCGGCGTGCGGGCCGGGGCGCACCAGCAGCCGAGGGCCGGTCGCCGGTGTAAAGGGAACCGCAATCTGTAACTTGGGGTAATAGCTGCCGCCGGCACGCTCATAAGCCTCCGCCCAGCCGCGATCGAACACGTATTCACCGCGAGAATGGCTTTTCACGTAGCAGGGGGCTGCGGCAAGCAATGTCCCGTCTGCCGTTTTGACCAGCACATGCTGGACCTGCCAGCCGGAACGCCCACCGACCGATCGCGAGTCTTCCAGAGCGGATAAAAAGTCGTGCGAAATAAAAGGGTTATATATCGCTTCCTGATCTGAGCCGGGAACTTCGGACGTGCCGGAAATGCCTTTGCCATCGGGCAGGCGAGGCGATGCGGCGATGTCATTGAAGCTAGTCGGGCAATCCGCCGTGGGATTCGCGCAACCGTCCCAGGCCGCAGCGCTGATCTGGCTGATACGGCCCAGCGCTTCGACGCGAAGCTCGATCGTGGGCCCGGCTGCGCTCTGGTCTTGACCGCGGGCGGATTTGTTGTGCGCCTCGGTCATGGCCGGAAGCCCTCAAAAATCATCTGGTCCGCCCAACGCGCAGCGCATTTTCGCTCCGCCGGTGTCCGCACCGCCCACGTGAGCAGCGGCGTGCTTAAAACATGCCGCGCAAATAACGGCGCTATTGCCGGCAGATCGGCTACCGCATAGGCGACAAATTGCGGTTGGGCGATGACGGCAGTCAGTAGATATCCCATGCCATGGCGCATCCAAGCAGGCATCAGGTCCCAGTATGGATGCGGACGGTATTTTGCCGCAATGATTCCACGCACAAGATCGGGAGATTTTTGCCGCAGGGCGGTGAGTTGCTTGGGGTCGAACGACATCGGCGCGGCCGGGCCGCGATAGGCCGCAAGAATGTCGGCCACGCGACCGGGAAGTCGAATATCGCCATCGAAACGACTTTTGAGTTCGATAAGCATTGTGATGCGTCCGCCGACGAGATCGCAGAGCTCGCCGAGGGTCATCATGTGTTCGTCACTGTCGCGGAACGCAACGCGCTTGAGTTCGGCTGCGCTCATGCTATCGAGTCGGCCCTCGCCCTCGGTCAGGCGGCCGAGCATGTCGTCGTGATGAACCATCGCTTCGCCGTCGGCGCTGACCTGCACATCGACCTCGATACCGTAGTTGGCGGCGATCGCCGCACGCACGGCGCCGGCAGTGTTCTCGATCACGCCATGCGCGGCATCGTGCAGGCCGCGATGGGCAATCGGCCGCGCAGTCAACCAATCGAGCGAGGCCCACACTGTTTAGGACACTTCAAACAGGCCTTCGACCTCGATGGCCGCATCGGCCGGCAGTGCCGCGACGCCGACCGTCGTGCGTGCGTGCTTACCTTTGTCGCCGAAAGCTGCGACCATGATGTCGGACGCGCCATTCATGACCCTAGGCCCGTCGCCGAAACCAGCGGCCGAATTGATGAATCCACCAAGCCGCACGACGCGCGAGACCCTGTCGAGATCGCCGAGCGCGGCCTTGACTTGCGCCAGCAGATTAATCGCACACGCGCGTGCCGCCTTTTGTCCATCCTCGATCGAGACGTCGGCGCCGAGTCGACCTTTGGCGACTAGTTTTCCCTCGTCGTCGAAGCAAAGTTGCCCGGAGACCATAAGCTGATTGCCCGAGCGCACAAAAGGAACATAGTTGGCGACGGGAGCGGGCGCCTCTTTCAGCGAAATGCCAATTCCCTTCAGCTTGCTTTCAACAGTCCCCGCCATTGCATCCTTCTCCTGTCGCCATCATATCCGATTGACCTTTCATCGCCGATCGCTGAACGCCATGCAAGCCGACGCGGCTGCGCATCACGGTTGCGGGCAACCGGCAAGGTCCGTATCTTCGCCGCAATCCGGGTGATCAAAGGTCATCTGAGAGCCAAGGGAGAAGCGCGACAAGGGGTGCGCAGATTCCGGAACGGAGCAGGACGAGAGGGGTTCATGGTTGTCGGTCATGCCGTCGCGTCAAGGGGCGCTGTGCTTGCCTTGGCATTGATGGTATTTGCGCCGGCCTCCGGCGCAAGAGCGCAAGATGCTCCCATCGTGCTTGTTCCGCACCGGGCGATCTACGATCTTTCGCTTCGCGAGACTCGCGGCGAGTCGCAGATTGTCGGCGTTCGCGGGCGTATCCTCTACGATTTCGATGGCAATAGCTGCGAGGGCTATTCGCTGGAGTTTCGCCAAGTCTCCGAACTCGATACCAGCGAAGGTAAGGTCTCCACCAGCGATTTGCGCTCGACGACGTGGGAAGGCGCCGACGCCAAAAGCTACAAATTTACGTCAGAAAATTTTGTCGACGAGAATCTTGTCGATTCCGTTGACGGCCAAGCCAAACATGGGGCGACCGAAACGACCGTCAGTCTCAGCAAGCCCGAGCATAAAAACCTCGATTTCGCGCCGGGAGTCGTGTTTCCGACTGAGCATATGGTGCGGGTGATCGCGGCGGCGCATGCCGGCAAACATATTCTGCATTTTCCGGTCTACGACGGCTCGGAAACCGGCGACAAGGTATTCGACACACTCACCGTGATCGGTCAAAAGATCGCTCCCGGCGAGCGTCAGCATAACGATGCGGCGGCAAAAGAGCCGCAGCTTGCCACTGTGCCGCGCTGGCCGGTCACGATCAGTTACTTCGAGCGCAATGAAAAATCGGACAGTGGCGAACAGACGCCTGATTATGCGATCGGTTTTGAGCTTTATGAGAACGGCATTTCTCGCGCTTTGACGCTCGACTACAACGATTTTGTCGTCTCCGGCACACTGACTTCGCTTAAGATCAAGAAAGCGAAACCCTGTCCGTAGCCGCGGTCAGCAGTCCTCAGGCTGTTCGAACGCCAGGCCTCTGACCACCGCATCCTCACCGAAACGCGCGCGCACGGTATCGACGGCGTGCTCGGCTTGTGCCGCACGGCCGTCAACCAGGTCGGCGGGATCGGCTTTGCTCGCAACCGCGAGCGCGCTGACGCCGACGCCGATAAGACGAAAACGCGTGCCGTCGGTCTCGCGCTCGAGCAGGCCTCGTGCCGCGGCGAATATCCGTCCGGCGAGTTGCGTCGGAGATTTCAACGAGCGCGCGCGAGTTCGAATTTGGAAATCGGCGGTCTTGAGCTTGAGTGTCACCGTCGACCCGGCCAGCGCCTTGGCCTTCAGGCGCGTCGAGACCTCCTCGGCCAAGCCCCAGAGAATTCGTTCAAGCGAGCGGAAACTCGATAGATCGCGCTCGAAAGTCGTCTCTGAGGACACGCTTTTTGTTTCCCGAGCAGCGCTCACCATGCGCGCATCGATGCCGCGCGCCAGTCGCGCCAAGCGGCGGCCTTCGTCGCCGTAGCGACGCATCAGTTCGACCTCCCTCACTCGCTGCAGGTCAGCGATGCGGTGGAAACCGTCGCGCGCCAGCCGCGCCGCGCTGACTTTGCCGACACCGAATATGAAACTCACGGGTTTGGAGGCAAGAAATGCGACGGCTTCTCCGCCGCCGAGCACGGCGAAGCCGCGGGGCTTGTCGAGATCAGAGGCAACCTTGGCGAGAAATTTATTGCACGACAGCCCGATCGAGACGGTGATGCGAAGTTTTTTCTCGATGTCGTTTGCAAAGCGTGCCAGCGCCTTGGCGGGCGGCATGCCGTGCAGCCGTTCGGTGCCGGAGAGGTCGAGGAAGGCCTCATCGATGGACAACGGTTCGACCAGCGGCGTCAAGTCCCGCATCATCTGGCGCACTTGGCGGCCGACTTGAGAATATTTCTCCATGTTCGGCCGGACTACTTTGGCCTGCGGACAAAGTTTCAGGGCCTCGAACATCGGCATTGCTGATTTCACGCCGAAGGTGCGGGCGACATAGCACGCCGCGGCGACCACACCGCGGCGCCCGCCGCCGACGATGACGGGCTCGGACGCCAGCGCGGGATCGTCGCGCTTCTCGATTGTGGCATAGAACGCGTCGCAATCGACGTGGGCGATCGACAAGGTCGCAAGTTCGGTGTGACGGAGCAGTCGCGGCGAGCCGCATGCTGGGCAGCGCGGCGCTTGGGGCGCGGCGTCGCCAAGGCAGTCGCGGCAGAAGCTTAAGCTCACGGCTCGTCTCGTTCGTCGTCATTCGCGAGCGCATTGTGCGCCCGCGCAATATCGGCCGGATCGATCCCGACGCTGTCTGCAAAAGCGACCAGCAGAATCTCGTCGGCGAGCATATGCTCGAGCACTCCGGCGAGAAAGCCGGGCTCGTTCGCGGCGGTGCGGATGTGCTCGATCGAGAGCCCGGTGGCGGCAAGGAAGCCGTTGAACCGCTCCGGTTCTTCGGCCATGAACGCAAGCGCCTGAATCGCCAGCGTTTCCGCCATCGGGCGTGTCTGCAATGAGCGCTGTTTCATCGCTTGTTATTTGCCTTTCCGTAACAAATCCAGACTAGCTTGCACTCTATAATCACGGCACACGTTTGCCTGTAACGGCGTCGAGCTTGGGGCAGGTGAAGGATCGGGGATGGCCAAAACTGTTCTGATTGTGGAAGACAATGAGCTCAATATGAAGCTCTTCCACGATCTATTGGAAGCCCACGGCTACGCCACCGTTGGGACGCGCAACGGGATCGAAGCGCTCGAACTCGCGCGAAGGCATCGGCCCGACCTGATCCTGATGGATATTCAGCTTCCCGAGGTGTCCGGCCTGGAAATCACCAAGTGGCTCAAGGACGATCAGGACTTGCGTCGGATTCCCGTCGTCGCGGTCACCGCGTTTGCCATGAAGGGCGATGAGGAACGGATTCGGGAAGGCGGCTGCGAAGCCTATCTGTCCAAGCCAATTTCGGTGGGCAAATTCATCGAAACCATACGCCATTTTCTGGGGAACCCATAGAAAATGACCGCTCGCGTTCTCGTCGTCGACGATGTCCCGGCCAACGTCAAGCTGCTCGAAGCTCGACTCTCGGCGGAATATTTCGACGTCGTCACGGCAATGAGCGGGAGCGAAGCGCTTGCCATCTGCGAGCGCGCCGAATGCGACCTCGTGCTTCTGGATGCAATGATGCCGGACATGGACGGCTTCGAGGTATGCCGCCGCCTGAAGTCGAATCCGGCGACCCACCATATTCCGGTCGTCATGGTGACCGCGCTCGATCAACCCTCCGATCGCGTGCGCGGGCTCGAAGCGGGCGCCGACGATTTCTTGACCAAGCCGATTCCGGAACTTGCCCTGATTGCGCGCGTGCGCTCGTTGTCGCGGCTCAAGATGATGACGGACGAACTGCGCATGCGCGCGGCAACCTCGCGGGAAATCGGCATTGAATCGCCCGAGCATGAAGCGGTGTCCGATACCGGCCGGGGTGGGCGGGTGCTCATCGTCGATGATCGTCCGGCATCCTATGAGCGTGTTGCTTCGGTGCTTGCCAAGGAACACGAAGTCGACGTCGAGTCGAACCCGAACGAGGCGCTGTTTCACGCCGCCGACGGTAACTACGATTTACTGATCGTTTCGCTCGGCCTTGAGAATTTCGACGCGTTGCGGCTCTGCAGTCAGATCCGCTCGCTCGAGCGCACCCGTAACCTGCCTATTCTCGCGATCGTCGAACCCGACAACAATTCACGCATGGTGCGTGGCCTTGAGATCGGCGTGAATGACTATTTGTTGCGCCCGATAGATAAGAATGAGCTGCTGGCGCGGGCGCGCAGCCAGGTGCGCAAACGCCGCTACACTGAACGGCTTCGCGACAATGTGCAGTTGTCGATCGAGATGGCCATTACCGATCCGCTGACCAGCTTGTTCAACCGTCGTTACATGGAAAGCCACCTTACCGCACTGGTCGAACAGGCTGCTTCGCGCGGTAAGCCGCTGACGGTGCTGGTGATCGATATCGATTATTTCAAATCGATCAACGACGCCCATGGCCACGATGCCGGCGACGATGTGCTGCGCGATTTTGCGCTGCGGATCAAAAGGTCCATCCGCGGCATCGACTTGGCCTGCCGGCTCGGCGGTGAAGAATTCGTCGTGGTCATGCCGGAGACCGATCTGGCGGTTGCAGCCATGGTCGCGGAGCGGCTGCGTCGGCGTATCGCCGCCGAACCATTTGCGATCCAGCAGGGCGCCAGCACTATTCCGGTGACGATCTCGATCGGCATTGCGGCTCTGCGCGGCCGAAACGACACCGCGGCCAGCCTGCTCAAGCGTGCCGACCAGGCGCTTTATCGGGCCAAACGGGACGGTCGAAACCGCGTCGTCCCAGACGCCGCCTGAACCGATAATCCCGTCAACTCCTTAATGGATCAAGGGAATGCGGCTCAAGCCGTAGCCCGCTCGTGGTAAGGACAATTGTTGTGGTTGACGGCAAGTCCGCCATCATGGCGAAAAGTTGGCGTTGATTTCCCCGGCGGTTCCGTTAGCCTTTGCTGACGGCAAAATATTGCCTGATCGGCAGCCGGCTCGTCGCGTGCCAAGCGGCGGCCCGGAGTCGTACGGTTCTCTTAGATAACCCTACGGAATGCTCAGGTCCGCCGCATCTCCTGGGTCCGTGGGGTTCGGCCGGCACGGGAGCGGTGCGAGTGGCCTCCTCATGACACCGTTCCCGGCCGGCCACCAATTCCATGCCGTTGACGGAAAACAGATCGGGCGCCCGCAGGCGCCCGTGGAACGGCACATTCATCATCCTATTTGATCTTGGACTCGCGAAACTCGACGTGCTTCTTCGCCACTGGGTCGTATTTCTTCTTCACCAATTTGTCGGTCATCGTGCGCGAATTCTTTCGCGTGACATAGTAGAAACCGGTATCGGCACTCGATACCAGTTTGACTTTGATCGTAGTGGCTTTGGCCATGTCGTTTCCTCGATGGAACCTTGGTTAGCGGTCAACCTAGTGTGGCGGTTCAGAAGTCCGCACCATTCTTTCGGCTGGGCTCGTCGTGCGGACTTCTGAACCAAAGCCACACTAAATCAATACGTTGCTAGTGTCCTTTCGATTCCGAAGTTCGCAACCGAGTGTGCCGCGTAATCATGCGAACTTCGGAATCGGGACACTAGTCGTCAGGCCTCGAATGTCAAGAAACCCTGGTGGCAATCACAAGATTTCGCGCACGAAGCGCTTGTGCAGCATCCGATAGAGCGGCGCCGGATGCTCGTGGCTCATGGCAGCGGCAATGCGGTCCTGCAGCTCTTCGAGCACGATCGCTGTGATGCCGGGCATATCGAGCCGCCGCGCGTCGGTGATGGGGAGCCAGACGAGCTCCACGAGTTCCGCGTCGGGTCCGACAAAGCCGTCGACGCGATGCACGATGGCCGTGGCGTCGGCGGCGAAGAAACGGCTGTCGAAACGCAATGGCCGCTTCGGAGGAGTAATCGCGCGGGCTACGAAATGGATGGCGCTGAGGTCCGGGATCACGCCGGCCCTGGCGAACGCCTCCCACGCGCCGGGCGGAGTATTAATGGCGGCATCGGTGCGTACCCCTAACATCAAGCCGGTCTCTTCGTAGGTCTCGCGCACCGCGGCCAGCGCGAAAGCGGCCGCCTTGGCGGCGCTGGGCCGCCGCACGTGCCGCATCAAACGAGTGACATAACGTTCATGCAAAGGCGCCAGCGCCGCCATCTGGCGATCCGTTGGTTCGATGCGGCCACCGGGAAAGACGAATTTCCCGGGCATGAAGCGGTGCCGCTCGTGGCGGCGGCCGAGCAAAACTTTAGGCACTGACTCGGTCCGGTCGATGAGAATGAGCGTCGCCGAATCCCTTGGCTTGAGGTTCGGAAAAATCTGATCGCGAATGATTCGCGTCAGCCGCTCGGTCCTATCCGCCGCAACGCCGCTCTCGATCACCGGGTCGCTGCTCATAATATCTCCAAGCTGCTGTTAGCGCCGGCGGCCGCGCGATTGCGCGCCGGACGCGAATTTCCGCTGCCCGCGCGGGGGATGTCGAGTCTTTTGGGCGGCGACTTGAGCATGCCGAACAAGCTTAAAGCGCAGGGCGCCGGCCACGGGAGCCGCCTCGACAAGCTCAACCGTCACGGGATCGCCGAGACGATGGGTCTCGGAATGGCTGACGAACGCGCGGCGATCTTCGTGAAAACGGAAATATTCGTCGCCGATATTGCGGGCCGGGATGAAGCCGTCAGCGCCGGTCTCGTCGAGCTCGACAAACAGGCCGGCGCGGGTGACGCCCGAAATGTGTCCGTCGAACACCGCACCAACGCGATCGGCCAAAAAATGCGCGATCAACCGGTCCGCGGTTTCGCGCTCGGCTTTCATGGCGCGGCGCTCGGTAGCCGAGATATTGGCGGCGACTTCGGACAGCGTGGTTACGTCGGTGGCGTCGGGCAAGCCATCGGTGCCAAGCGTGAGCGCGCGAATGAGAGCGCGATGCACGATGAGGTCGGCATAACGGCGGATTGGGGACGTGAAGTGGGCGTAGCGACGCAGGTTGAGACCAAAATGGCCGTAGTTCTCCGACGAATATTCCGCTTGGGCCTGCGTGCGCAGCACTACTTCGTTGACGAGCCTTTCGATGTCTCGCCCTTTCACGCGGTCAAGGATGCGATTGAACCCATCCGGCCGGACGACGGCGCCCTTCGGCAGGGAAATGTCGAGCGTGGCGAGGAATTCCCGCAGTGCGTTGAGTTTTTCCGGGGTCGGCTCGTCATGTACGCGATAGATCAGCGGCACCCTTGCGCGCTCGCAGGATTCGGCGGCGGCGACATTAGCAAGGATCATGAACTCCTCGATCAGCCGGTGCGACTCCAGCCGTTGCGGGACGATCACGCGATCGACGGTGCCATCCGACTTCAGCACGATCTTGCGCTCGGCGACGTCGAGATCGAGCGGCTGACGCTCATCGCGCGCACGGCGCACGGCCTGGTAAGCCGCATAGAGCGGTTTGAGGATCGGGACAGCGATCGGATCGGTCATCTCGTCGGTGCGGCCGGACACCGCAAGTTGCGCCTGCTCGTAATGCAAACGCGCGGCCGAGCGGATCATGACGCGATGAAACGTATGTGAGCGCTTGCGACCGTCGGCGCCGATCACCATGCGGACGGCGAGCGCCGGGCGATCCTCATTGGGCCGCAGCGAGCAAAGATCGTTGGATATGCGCTCCGGCAACATGGGGACGACGCGATCGGGGAAATAGACCGAATTGCCGCGGCGCAGCGCCTCGCGATCGAGGGCGGAACCCGGCGATACGTAGGCGGCCACGTCGGCAATGGCGACGCTGACGACATGGCCGCCCGAATTACGCGGATCGGAATCCGGCGTGGCGTGAACCGCGTCGTCATGATCCTTGGCGTCGGGCGGATCGATCGTCACAAATGGCACGGCGCGCCAGTCCTCGCGGCCGGCCAGTGTCGCAGGGCGTGCAGCGTTGGCCTGATCGGTCGCTGCGCCGGGAAACACGTGCGGAATATCGTGGGCGTGGATTGCAATCACGCTGACGGCGCGTTCGCTCCTGATCGAACCGAGCCGTTCCAAGACCGAGCCTGTCGTCAGGCCGAGGCGACCTTGCCGCACAACGTCGACGGCGACGAGGTCGCCATCGGCGGCTCCGGCGGTGCGATCGGGTGAAATCGTCAGCTCGCGGCCGAGCTGCTTTTTGTCGATCGGCACCAGCCGACCACCGCCTCCGGGAAGGCCGCGAAAGATGCCGAGCATGCGGTGCTTGGCACGATCCAGGAGCTTGATGACGCGGCCGCTGGTCTCCTCGTCGCCATGCCGCTCGATGCGAATGAGCGCGCGGTCGCCGACGCCGGCCGCTTCTCCTGACCGTGCGCGGCGAGAGGCGACAATGCGGATGACGGGCGGTGGGCCGTGCGCATCCTCGTCCCACTCGGTCGGCCGTGCCAGAAATTCGCCGTCCGCATCACGTCCGGTAACGTCGGCAAGCACGACGGGCGGCAAGCTGCCGGCATGATGCAGGCGCTTGCGGCGCCGATCGATCTGACCTTCGTCGGCGAGTTCCCGCAGCATGCGGTTGAGCGTCGCTCGATCCGCATTTTTGGCGCCAAAGGCGCGGGCGATCTCGCGCGTGCCTACCTTGCCGCTACGTTCGCGGATGAATGCAAGTAACTCTTCTCGCGAGGGGAGGCGGGGTCGTTTCATCGGCCGCTCATTGGCCGTGTCCTTGGCCAGGGGCCCGTATTGTCAAACTATTCGGCAGCTTGTGTCGTCTTGCGCGGGGATTTGTTGGTTGCGGGCCGCTTTGCGGGTCGCATGGTCGCTCCCGCCGCGGGCGCAGCGGCCCGATTGCCAGATCTCGCCGTGCCCGGGTTGCGCTTGGTGTTTCGCGGCCGCGCACGCGGAGCTGGAGCACTGCGTCCCGCTCTGGCGTCGAGCAGGGCGACCGCCTCCTCAAGCGTAATTGAATCCGGATTACCGTCGGGCGGCAGCGTCGCGTTGACGCCATCGTGGTTGACATAGGGACCATAGCGTCCGTTTTTCACCACCACCGGGCCGCCTTTGGTCGGATGATCACCAAGCGAGCGGCCGGGATCGCCGCCGAAGCGGCGGCTGCGCGAGCCCTTGGCGCGCTTCTCGGCGATCAGCGTCACTGCGCGATTGAGGCCGATATTGAAAACGTCATCGCCCGTCTCGAGATTGGCGTAGGTCTTGCCGTGTTGCACGTAGGGACCAAAACGGCCGATGCCGGCGCGGATCGGCTCGCCATCCTCGGGGTGACGTCCGACTTGGCGCGGCAGTGAGAGCAGCGCAATGGCTCGTTCGAGACCGATATCCTCGGGCGCCACTCCTTTCGGCAGGCTCGCGCGCTTCGGCTTTTCGCCGCCTTTGATGGTTTCGCCAAGCTGCAGGTAAGGACCGAAGCGGCCGGTGCGCACGGTCACATCGAGGCCGGTCGCCGGATCCACGCCGAGCTTCTTGTTGCTGACCTCGGCGGCGCCATTGCCGGACCCCGTCAGTGAGCCGATATGGCGGCAGTCGGGATAATTGGAGCAGCCGATAAAAGCGCCGAATTTTGAGAGCTTGAGCGACAGTCGGCCCGTGCCGCAGGTCGGGCATCGACGTGGATCGCTGCCGTCCTGTCGCGGCGGAAACAGGTGCGGCGCAAGCAGCGCGTCGAGCGCGTCGATCACCTCGGAAATCTTCAAATCTTTGGTCTCGTCGACCGCGCCGATGAAGTCCCGCCAAAAATCGCGCAACACGTCGCGCCATGCCGCCTCGCTATTGGAGATGAGATCGAGCTGCTCCTCCAAGCCGGCGGTGAAATCATACTCCACGTATCTGGCGAAAAAGCTCTCGAGGAATGCGACGACGATGCGCCCGCGGTCCTCCGGGTGCAATCTGCGCTTGTCGAGCCGCACGTATTTGCGATCCTTGAGCACCTGTAAAATCGAGGCGTAAGTCGAAGGTCGGCCGATGCCGAGCTCCTCCAGGCGCTTGACCAGCGAAGCTTCGGAATAGCGCGGCGGCGGTTCGGTGAAATGCTGATTGGCGGCAATAGCGCGCCTGGCGAGCCTCTCGCCCGCACTCATCTGCGGCAGGCGGCGTGCCTCTTCGTCGTCGAGATCTTCGTCCCGTCCTTCCTGATAGAGAGCGAGGAAACCGTCGAACTTCACCACCGTTCCGCTTGCTCGCAAATCGAGAATGCGACCGGCGACGTTGGCGGTAATGTCCGCGGTGGTGCGTTCAAGCTCGGCCGATTCCATCTGGCTCGCCACCGTGCGCAGCCAGATCAGCTCGTAAAGCCTGGTTTGGTCCGCATCGAGAAAACGACTGGCTTCACTCGGCCGGCGGCCAAGGTCGGTTGGGCGGATGGCCTCGTGTGCCTCCTGCGCATTCTTAGCCTTGGTTTCGTAGCGCCGCGGCGACGGCGGCACGTAGCGCGCGCCGTAATCAGCGCCGATGACGCGACGAACCGCGTCGATCGCCTCGTTGGCGATCTGCACACCGTCGGTGCGCATATAGGTGATCAAACCGATGGCTTCGCCGCCGATCGTGATGCCTTCATACAGGCGTTGTGCCACGCGCATGGTATGCGCCGGCGCAAAGCCGAGCTTGCGGCTTGCTTCCTGTTGCAGCGTCGAGGTTGTAAACGGCGCATAGGGATGACGCTTGACCGGCTTCGCTTCGACACCAGCAACCGTGAAGGCGGCCGTTTCGAGAGCCCGCTTGAACGCCTCGGCTTCGGCGCCGGAGCCGATGTCGAGCCGCTGCAGCTTCTTGCCGTCGGCGCCGACGAGCCGGGCCTCGAACGTCTCCTCGCGCGGCGTCGCCAGCGTGGCGATGATCGACCAGTATTCCTTCTGGACGAATTTCTCGATCTCGAGTTCGCGATCGCAAACGAGCCGTAGGGCCACCGACTGTACGCGGCCCGCCGAGCGAGCGCCCGGCAGCTTGCGCCACAGCACCGGAGAAAGCGTGAAGCCCACAAGGTAGTCGAGCGCCCGGCGCGCCAGATAGGCATCGACCAAGGCCTGATCGATCACGCGCGGGTGCGCCATCGCTTCGGTCACGGCCTGCTTGGTGATGGCATTGAACACAACGCGCTCGACGGGCTGGCCATTGAGCGCCTTCTTTTCCTTCAGGACTTGCAGCACATGCCAGGAAATCGCCTCTCCCTCGCGGTCGGGGTCGGTCGCCAGAATCAATTTCTCGGCGCTTTTGGCCGCCCGGGCGATCTCATTGAGCCGCTTCTGCGCCTTGGGATCGACTTCCCACAGCATGCGAAAATCGGCGTCGGGATCGACGGAACCGCTCTTGGCGGGCAGGTCGCGCACATGGCCGAAAGAGGCCAGAACCTGGTAGCCGCGGCCTAGATATTTGTTGATAGTTTTTGCCTTGGCAGGTGATTCTACAAGTACAAGATTCATGGAAACCTTTGATTTGACGCCATTTTATGGCCTCAGCCGTAAAACCCATGGCGGGCCGGCCGCCGCGAACATGGGTAATGCAGTCCCACCTGTCAAATCGTTACCGGTCCGACCGGGCACGACGCTAGTTCAGAAGGACGCTTAAAAGTGTCCAATTCGGGGTCGAGCGAAATACACGTATAAGTAGTTATATTGTTTATATAATCGTTTTGATATAGGATGAAATCGACAAAGAATGTTCCAGCGAGCAGCCGAGACCATTTGCGAGCCGGAGAGCCTCAAAACAAGATGAATGAGTCTGACGGCAACGGCAAAGCGACCATACCTGCCATGCCCGGCTCTGTGGCCGCATACATTGCCTCAATGGCGGACGAACTCGGCCAACTTGCAAAGATGAACGGTCTCGATCCCCTTGCATTCCTTCTCAATATGGCGCGGCTTGAAGCCGATCAGATTTCAAAGAGCGCGGACCGATGAAGCAGCTGGGCTCGGCGGCATGACAGGATCCATGGCCGGCCGCGCGGCTTATGGAAGGCGAATGCCGAGGCGCTCGAGGAGCGCACGGCTCGGATAGCCGTCGGGGATCATCCCGAATTTGCCTTGCATGTCGCGAATATTGTCGCGCAGATCGAAATCCAGGTGGCCGGTGAAGTCATTGACCTTGTAACCGAGAGCCGCGAGTTTGTTCTGCAGCGCGATCCGTTCAGCGCGTGAGGGCTGAAAGTCGTTGGCCGGCCAGACGGCGCGAAACGGTCCGTGGCCAAGCAGTCGATCCGACAAGTGGGCGACCGCGAGCGCGTAGGCATCCGAATTGTTATAGGTCTTGAGAACGTCGAAGTTGCCGGTCACCAGAAAGGCTGGGCCCGCGGCACCGCTCGGAAAGAAGAGAATGGCGTCACCGGTATCGGGAAAACGATCGCCGTCAGCGCGCTTGAGGCCTCGCTCCACCCATTGGTGAAAACTGCCGCGGCTCAGGCGATAGTCAAAACCTTGCGGCACAACGACTTCGAAGCCCCACGGAATTCCCGCTTGCCAGCCCGCTTTTTGCAGATAGTTTGCAATTGACGCGAGCACGTCGGGCACGCTTGTCCAAATGTTGGGGTGGCCGCTGCCTTCAAAATCGACCGCATAGCGTAAAAAACTTGATGGCATGAATTGCGTCTGTCCCATTGCACCCGCCCATGAGCCGAGGAATTGACGCCGCGGGATATCGTTGGACTGCAGGATGCGGAGCGCGCGGAGCAATTCATCACGAAAGTAGGGGGGCTGAACGCGTGCTTGCGCCAGCGTCGCGAGTGACCGGAAAACGTCCCAGCGATCCTGCGCCTTGCCGAACGACGACTCGATGCCCCAGATGCTCACCAGGATCGGCGGCTCGACGCCGAATTTCTTCTCAACCGCGCGCAGTGTGCTGGCCCATTGCCGGGACTTGCGTAGTCCGACCGCGATGCGGCTCGGAGAAACCATGCTTTCGATATAGGCGCCGAACGGTTCGCCATATTCTGGTTGCCGCTGCGTGGCGGCAATCACCCGGCCGTCCGGTGTCAACCCCGCGAACGCGGCATCGAAGGTCGCGCGCGTGATGCCCTCTGCCTCGGCGTCGGGCCAAAGTGCGGTCAAAAAAGCAGCGAAAGATTGCGGCGCTTCGCCACGAGCCTCGGCGGTCACCAAGGCCAGCGCAAGAACAGGCAAAACGCGCCACACTGTCAGCTTAAGCGCTGCAACAACCGCGTTCATGGCGCAATCAATCTACACCAGCGAGATCAGCCCGCCGCCATGGCGGTCCAGTCGTCCAGCGATTTCAAGTTCGAGGAGCACCATGCGCACTACGCGCGGCGAAGTTTTGGAGAGCCTCACGAGGTCATCGATGGACACCGGCGCGGGGCTCAACAACGCAACGATTCGCGCGCGTTCGTCGGCCGCTGGCTCTACGCCTTGAAGGGAATCGCCGTCCAGCGGTTCCGGCTCCCGCGCTGGCAGTTCTATTCCCATGATGGGCTGAAGTACCGAAATAACGTCGGACGTCTCGGTCACCGGCGTCGCGCCTTGCTTGATCAGGCTGTTAGTTCCTTCCGCGCGGGGATCGAGTGGCGAGCCGGGGACTGCGAACACTTCACGACCTTGCTCAAGCGCAAGCCGCGCCGTGATCAGGGAGCCTGAGCGTTTTGCAGCCTCGACGATAACCACGCCGAGCGACAACCCCGAAATCAATCGATTGCGCCGCGGAAAATCCCGGGCCCGCGGCTCCCATCCGATCGGCATTTCGGTGAGTGCCGTGCCGGCAGCAAGGATGCTCTCAAGCAATCCCTCATGTTCGGGTGGGTAGACGCGATCATGGCCGCCGGCGAGTACGGCAATCGTTCCGTTGTCGAGACTGGCGCGGTGCGCAGCCGCATCGATGCCCCGCGCGAGCCCGGAAACGATCGCAAAGCCCGCCTCGCTCAGCCCATGCGCGATCCGTTGCGTCATCTTGATGCCGGCAGCCGAGGCATTGCGCGAGCCGACAATGGCGACAGCCGGCAGCGCCAATGCCGCATGATGGCCACGCACCGCAATCAGCGGCGGCGGGTCGTCGATCATCTGCAATCGGCGAGGGTATTCGTCTTCGCCGATGGCCACCAGCACGGCGCCGAGTTTGTGCGCCGCCGCAAGCTCGCGCTCCGCCTGCTCGCGCGAAAAGATCTGAGGGGCACTTCCGCCACCGCCGCGGCGCGCTAGTGCCGGCAGCGCTTCAAGCGCGGCACGTGCGCCGCCGAAATGATTGACCAAGGCGCGGAAGGTACGCGGACCGACGTTCTGGCTGCGAATAAGGCGCAGCCAATCAATCCGCTGCTCGTCGCTCAGACGAACGCCCTTCGTCGTTTCTTTCACTTCGCCCCCGCGGGCCGCTATTTGGACTTTGTTGCACGCGACCATACCCTACTATCCGTCGTGCGGGAGGGAAAACCCGCGCGGGGCTGGTTAATGCGAATTCGATCCGGCCTGTGTGCTGCCGCCGATCTTGCTCTCCGTACCCCGCAACAGCCGCCCGATATTGGCGCGGTGCATGAACCACAGCAGCGCGGTGAGCAGCAGAAATAATTGCGCTTCCTGTAAATCGCCCCGCCACCACAACAGCGGGGGCGCCGCCGCGCTTGCGATGAGAGCGGCCAGTGACGAATAGCGGCTCACGGCGGCGATCACGAGCCAGATGACGCAAAAAGCAAGGAGCGCGAGCCAGACGCCGAGTCCGAGCAAAAGACCGATATACGTCGCCACGCCCTTGCCGCCCTTGAAGCCGAGCCAGACCGGAAACAAGTGTCCGAGAAATGCGCCAAGCGCGGCAAATAGCGCGGCATCGCGACCGAAGACATACTCAGTGACGACGACCGCGGCGGCACCCTTGAGCATGTCGCCGACAAGCGTTGCTGCGGCGAGCGCCTTTCGTCCGGTGCGCAGCACATTGGTAGCGCCGATATTGCCTGAGCCGATGGTGCGAATATCGGGCGCGCCAGCGAGCCGCGTCAGCAGGACTCCGAATGGGATGGAGCCGCAGAGATAGCCGAACACCAAAGCCAGGGCGGCATAGGGCAGGGCGTGCGACCAATCGATCGGCATGGCGGCTCAAAACACTGCCTGTGAGCGCTGGGAGGCGTCAATCTAGCCGGCGGAAGCCTTTTTTCCGCTTTCGCGCGGCGCAAAGCCCGCCGCTGCAGCCTCGGCTTCGTTGCGATAGACGATGAGATTCTTGAGCTTATCAGCCGCCGAGCGAGCAAGCGCCGCCATCCCGGGCGTGAAGACTCTTCGCGCTGTGTCGGCAACAACGAGTTGCGCCGCGGCGTTATCGTCGACGTCGGTCTCGCAATAAGCGCAGCGCAGCTTGCATCGTTGCTCGGATTTCGGTTCGACCACATAAAACTTGTTGGCGGCGTATTGCCGCTCGGCGGGATCGCAGACGATGCAGTTCGGGTTGCCGCATTGTAGACCGGTGCCGATCGGTTGGACGTAGACGCCGTACTCCGGCTTGGCAAAACCGCCGATGAATTTGTGCAGCGACTTGTTCCTGTGCAGATGCAGCAGGAGCGAGATGAGCGCCATGCGCACCGGCACGCCATAGGCAGCTTGCTGGAAATAAATCGCGCGGCGATCGGTATCGAGCGAAACATCGAGTTCGTTGACGCGCGGCAGCGGATGCATGACGCTGGCGTCGGAATATTTGGGTTCGCCGAGAAATTTTGCATCGATCCTCGGATAGGGTCGCTCCTTTTCGGCCCAGCGCTCCTTTTGGAAGCGGGTCACGTAAACGGCGTCGGTCTTCTTCTGCAGGATAACGCCGTAATCGACCTCCGGCTCGGCATAGAGCGAGAGCTGATGCGGCTGATCGGCGGTGACATAAAGCGCATCGATCGAGTCGCTGTCGGGCTGGCTCGGCGCCTTGGACACTATGCGGCTGTGAAATTCTTCGCGTAACCGGCGATCGACGTGCGCGGGCAGCTCCATGCCGGGTGCCGGCAGTGGGTCGATCGTCGCGCCGAAGCGTGCCAGAGCATAGACGAACGAATGGATGGTACGGCTACCTTTGAGGTCGCCCGAAATCGCGACCTTCATATTCCGAAGACTCTTGTTCTTGGAACGCAGCGTGAAAAGGTCGCACAGTGTTTGTGTCGGGTGCTCATGGCTGCCGTCGCCGCCGTTGATCACGGGGATTTGCGAATATTCCGCGGCAAGACGAGCGGCGCCGTCGCGCGGATGGCGGATGACGACGATATCGGCATAGTTGGAAATAACCCTGATTGTGTCGGCCAGGCTTTCGCCCTTGGCGGCCGAGCTCACGGCCGGATCGGCGCTGGTGATGTTGGCGCCGCCCAGCCGCAACATCGCGCTTTCGAATGATAAGCGCGTACGCGTCGATGGCTCGTAGAACAGCGTCGCCAGGATGCATTTTGACGCCAGCGTCGTGCTGCGACCGATCCGGTAGGGGATGGTGTCGTCGGCGAGTTCCTTGAGAAATCCTTGGGCGACCTCGAAGATCGTCTCGATCTCCTGATTGGAGAGGTCGTTGATCGAGATGATATGCCGCGTAAGCGGTTGGGCCTTCGTCATCAAAGCGGTGCTATAGGCCCAATCTCGGCGGTCCGGCAAGCCCGCCAGTGTGGCGGTTCACAAGTCCACACCGTTATTTCGGCTTGGCTTGTCGTGCGGACTTCTGAACCAAAGCCACATTTAGCATTCGCTACCGACCAAGCCGTTGGCTCGTAAAGCGAATGTTAAATCCTAAACTCCACTAGCATCATGTAGTTGCTAGTGTCCCTTCGATTCCGAAGTTCGCAGCCGAGCATGCCGCGTAATCATGCGAACTTCGGAATCGGGACACTTGGGCGCTTTGGTCGCGCCATGCAGCGGAAACCTCGGGAGCCATGATGGCCGTGCTACGATCCCTGGTCCAAGAGGGGGAATCGCCATGGCCGCCCACTCGCGTTTCGATACGCACGAAGTCTTCAACCAGTCACCGCCATACGAGAACGTCGACCTATTCGCGAGCGATACAGGCTTGAAAGAGGCCGTCGCAGCGAACGGCGCGGCAAGCGAGACGGCCGCGCTTTCCGCCTTTGGCAAGGCATGGGGCACCGCCGAGGCCTTCACGCGGGCTCGGCAGGCCAACCAAAATCCACCGCAACTGCACGCTTTTGATGCCAAAGGATTTCGCCGCGACACCGTCGAGTTCCATCCGGCGTATCACCGGTTCATGAGCGACAGCATCGCGGCGGGGTTGCATGCTTCGACCTGGACCGATGCCGGCAAACGGGCCGCGCCGTCGGCCGAAGTGGCGCGTTCGGCACGCTTCTACATGGCGGCACAGGTCGAGACCGGGCATCTGTGCCCGCTCACCATGACGCGCGCGGCGCTCGCCGCACTTGCGGTTGCGCCTGCCCTTGCATCTCTGATCGTGCCGAAGGTCGTTGCCCGCAGCTACGACCCGACGTTTCGGCCGTGGTGGGAAAAGTCCGGCATGACGCTCGGCATGGGCATGACCGAGAAGCAGGGCGGCACCGACGTTCGGGCCAACACCACGACCGCAACGCCCGCCGGCGACGCTTATTCCATCGTCGGTCACAAGTGGTTTTTCTCGGCACCGATGAGCGACGCGTTTCTGGTGCTGGCGCAGGCACCGGGCGGCTTGACCTGTTTCCTCATGCCGCGCTTTCGGCCCGACGGTTCGGTCAATGCGCTGCGCTTCCAGCGGCTGAAGGACAAGCTTGGCAATCGCTCCAATGCATCCAGCGAAGTCGAATTCACCGAGGCATTCGCTTGGCGCGTTGGGGACGAGGGGGCTGGCATCCGTACCATTCTCCACATGGTGCAATTGACGCGGCTCGACTGCGCCGTGGCCTCGGCTGGCCTGATGCGCATGGCGCTCGTCCAGGCGGTGCACCACTGCCGCCATCGCAACGTTTTCGAAAAGAAGCTTTACGACCAACCGATGATGCGTGCCGTGCTGGCCGATATGGCACTCGAGGTGGAGGGCGCCACGGCATTTGTCATGCGACTGTCGCGCGCGCTCGATCGTGCTGCCGAGGACGCGCGCGAAGCGGCCTATGCGCGGCTGATGACGCCCGTGGCCAAGTATTGGATCTGCAAGCTCGCGCCGGCGTTCATGTTCGAAGCCATGGAATGCCTCGGCGGCAACGGTTATGTCGAAGAAAGCGTCCTGCCGCGGCTTTATCGCGAAGCTCCCGTCAACGCTATCTGGGAGGGTTCCGGCAACGTCATGTGCCTCGACGTGCTTCGTGCGCTCAAGCGCGAGGAGGAGATCGACCTCGTTGCCGGGCTCTCGCGTGAGGCTGTCGTGAGCGTCGATGCCGATGGATCAGCGAAGCTTGATTCCGCCAATGAGTTCGACGCGCGGAAAACGGTCGGCAGGCTGGCGCTGACGGCGAGTGCGGCGGCGCTCAAGGCGAGTGCGCCGGGCGCAGTTGCCGACGCATTCGTGCGCACGCGGCTCGGGGAATCGCGAAGTGCGCTTTATGGCGCGAGCGGCATGGATGAAGCGACAGCGGGTATGCTGCTGCAGCGGGTCCTCCCGGAGTCGTGATCTTCCGGGAAGCCTGGGTGTCTCAAAAGTGAATGTCGCAGTCCCGGTAGGGTCGCGGAACCAGCACCGTCGCGTTTCGTTCTCTGCCGAGACCAAATGGGTGGCGGGAGCAGTCGAGCGCCCATAGGAGGCGAACATGGCCAACAAATCTCTTGCGAGCTACGCCGCGGTAACCGCCGTTGCCGCTGTACTCTCACTGGCGACAACGACCGCGGGTTCTGCCGCCCCTCGCTGGCACACCGGCGCCGCCGTTGGAGCCCCGCACTGGCGCGCGGGCCCGGCAATCGGAGTAGGGGTAGCTGGTCT
>JASHQI010000154.1 GCA_030037645.1 Xanthobacteraceae bacterium | reverse complement strand
ACGGACCTTCGGCTTCGCCATATTTGCCCTGCGCAAAATAGACATTCGCCACGCGATTAAGCGCCATGGCAGCGTCCATGCTTTCCACGCCCGAACGCTTTTGCGCTGCGGTCAAAAGCTTTTGCGCTTCGACGAGCGCATCGTCGTATTTGCCGGCGGAATAAAGCTTGCTGTAACGCGAGACGTCGGGCGCCTTGTTTCGTTCGGCGGCATGACCAGGAGCGGAGCAAATGGCCAGCAGCGAAATGACCGCAAGCGCCGTAGCCGCAAACAGCCATCGGGCGATCACGAGCGGCTCCCCGTTTGGTAGAGCGCGACCGCTCTTTTCGTTGTCATCGACGGCGCCTGACAGCCTTGTCAATGCTTGCGGCGAACATAGCATGGATAGCAGCGATCGCCGGGAGCGTAGATGGCGGTCTTGCCGCAAACGGCCGCCCCGCAGACGTATGCGATGCGCGGATCATAACAGCCGCGGTTGCCGGGCCGGCCGGGCCCGCAAAGATAGCCGGTCGGGCAACGAAGCCTGTTGCACATCTGACCGCGCGGCGGCGGGCCTACGCATCCTCCGCCCGCGCGACACTGGTATCCAGCCGGACAGCTACGCCCGTTGCCGCAATCCACCATGCCGATGGGTTGGCACATAAACGCGCCGCGAAACGTCGGATCGTCGCGGTGCGACGGGGTCGAACCTTGTACGTAGCCCGGCGGACAAGCGCGGACGGCGGCCAGCACCGGCTGTGACGCGCCCGCAATCGCCAGCGCCGTCGTGATGACAATCATCACCGAATTCATCCGAAACATTTCGCGATCCTCTTGCCCTCAACGCTTTCTTCGGGCCTGCCGCTGGCAGGGAAAGCACGGGCCGGCCGTGTAGTGAGTGCCGAATCCGCAAACATAAAGACCGCAAAGGTAAGAATCCCTTGGATTGTAGCAGGTGCCCATCCGGACATTGCACGCTTCGTTGCCGGGACAGCGATGCCCATAAGGTCCGCAAATCGGGCCGGTGCGCACTCCCCCTGTGCAACCGCCGGGGACGCACGTCTCCCCGGCCGGGCAGTCTCGTCCGCCTCCGCAGTCGGTTGGACCTATCTTCTTGCATGTCCCGATGTGCAGCGTGGTGTCATAGGACCCGATTTTGAAGCCGGGAGGACATGCCGAAGCAAACGCGGTTTGGGGTAGCGTCCAAAACACAGCGGCTACGGCTATGGCGCGCAAGCCGATCACGACACTCGCTCTGTATTGCCGGTCGGCGGTGAGACCGCAGGCTCGCCCGATGAAAGTTTGCAGATGCCGGCGCCTGCGTCGTCTGCCGCGTGATCCAATCATCTCGTTCCCCCAGTCCCAAGGTGCACGTCTCGGCGGCCGGCTACGGCTTCGTCGGTCTCCACATCAAAACTGCCGAATGCAGCGCGCGCGCGAGCCCATAGCCGGCAACAAAGCACAGCGCGATGGCGGCGGCGAATTGCATATTGTCGAGCCATTCGAAACGGTCCTGCGGCAGGATCGGATCGCCGGAGACCAGGCTCTCCGAGATGGTCATTCCACAAACCCCGATTAATCCAAGCGCGAGCGCGACTGCTGTTGCTAAAACCGCGCCGCGACTGCCGGCCCAAAACTGCGCGAAGCCGAAAACAAATGGAATCGCGGTCGCGGCGAGCCAAAGATAATCGTTGCTGAGGTTGTTGATCAGAATGCCGTAATGAGCGACGAGCAACAGCACCAGCGGGACCAGGAAGTAAGGCGCCACACCGGCATGCCACGGCTTGCGGACCGCGTTATTTGCCTCCGCGACACCGGCATGGATCGTGTCCGTCGGCACACGCAGACCCTCCGCCGTTGCTTGCGGCGCCCCGATTCGATCGATAGCACCGATCAAGCGGTCCATCTGGTTGCGAAACTCGCGGCCGCTCGACACTTCCGCCGCGTTGAGAAAGGCAAAATTGCCGAACTCGGCAGGCAGCAAGCGGCTATCCGGCATCTTGGCGCCGTCGACCAGCACCGGAATGACCGGCGTCTTTTGCTGCAGCGCCGTCTCGATCTCGACCCTGACCGGATCGGTCTTCTCGTTCATTCTCGCGGCCCCATCGGCGCTAATGCCGAGCCAGTCGGCGCCGATCACGGCAATAAGCACGTCGGTGCGTTGCAGCGTCTCCTGAATGTGCGCGCGAAAATCAGTACCGAACGGAATGCGGTCGACGTCCATGAACACCGCGTTCTCGCCAAATCGCGCCGTCAGGCGATCGAAAATGCGCCCGGCGACAGCGGCGGCATCGGCGCGGCGGTATGAGATCGCGATCTTCGGCATCGGCCCGATGGCCTATTTGGCAACCTGGAAACTGAATTCCGTCCCGCTGGTCCGACCTTCATTGTCTTTCAATTCGATCCAGAATTGGTGCAGGCCGGGCGGGACATCGGCTTGTTTGATATCGATGCCAGCCGCCGTGATGAACCGCGTGATGCGTTGTGTGATATCGATCTGCGGCTGCTTGAGATATGTCAGCACCACGGAATCGGGATTGATCGCGGCCCCGCCAAACGCGCGAAAGCGCAGTATAAGCTCCAGGGGCGAATGCACCATTCCGCCATCCGGAGCCGGACGCACGACGATGACTTGCGGTCCCCGCGTAGGGCTGCCCCGCAGTTCAATCGCGTGTACCTGCGCAGCCGGCAATGCCGCTTCTGACGGAGTGATGAGCTGAAAGTCGCTCGCAGGCGCCGCCGTGACAAAAAAGCAATTCAGAATGGCTACAGCAATGGCAGCCGCCCACTTGTACGGCCGTACCGAGGCCCACATCTGTCGCTGCATGACATTGGTCCCGCGCGAGACCAATCATCTTCCAAAGGCCATATGGAGTCTAGACCTAGTGCATGATCCGGAAAAGTGGAAACCGGTTTTCCGAAAAAGATCATGCACCTACGAAGATTCTAGACCGTGATCCGATTCAGTTTGATCGGATCATGGTCTAGGGTATCGTCTAACGCGACGACCCAGAGCGCCATCCCGTCAAGTTGTATCGATTTGGCGCTCCAGCCATGAACTGCCCCGAGGGCTTATCCGCGGAAAGCGCACCTTGCCTTTCATCGTGGCCGGAGGGCGGACTTCGCGCCGGCGCCGTTGAGTGCCAACGCAGACATGGCGCATCGCAGCAGTCGAGCCATTCATCGCGCAATGTCAGCGGCCGAATGGCGGACATCGACTTGGGCGCTCATTAAAAGCCCAAGGCTAACGGCAGGCCGGATAACCGAAGCGCGCGACCATTTCGCGGCCCGAGATCGAGTGAAATGCGAACGTGTCCATAAAATGGTTGTCAGTGACATACTTGCGCAACGCCGGCTTATAGGCGGCCAGCATGTGTTGCGTTGAGGCCGGGCTTATTCGGTTCATGCGCAGCATGTCGCCTCCGGCGTGAAACAACAGTGTCGCGTTTGGCGTGATGCAGACGTTTCGGATCGAGAGGAAAATCGTGCATGCGGACTGGCAGTGGCTGTCGATGCGAAAGCGCTCGCCGGAGGCGTTATATTGCTGCACCACCGCGTCGAAGCGCCCCATCTCTCCGGGCCGCGCGCCCATGCCCATGTGCAGCGCCGAGACGGAGCCATCGGCGCGCGCCGGCACGACTGCTAACGCGCCGAGGACGCAAAGAAACGCCAGCGCGCTCACACAACGCTTCACCCACATCATGGCTGCCCCCATAAGCTGCTCCTCTGCTGAGACTATACCGAACGAAACCC
>JASHQI010000153.1 GCA_030037645.1 Xanthobacteraceae bacterium | reverse complement strand
ACATGGCGTTCGAGCTGAAGGATTTCATTCACCTGCAGAATTCCTGCGACCTGTTCGGCCAGCGCAACATCCCGATCATCTGGGGACCGCTGCGCCACGGACCGGGACACAACATCGCCACCTATCACCGCAATCCGGACGATCAAGTGATCGAACTGTTCTGCGAGCTCGATCAGATGGTGGACGAGGAGCTCGGCTATTTCGAGCCGCGGCCGTGGCATCGCGACTTCCCGCAACGGCCAAAGACCTGGGTGGGCCGCAGCACCAATTTCTGGGGCCCGCCGCCGCTGCCGGATTTCCATCGCGGACGGGATTGATCGAAATTCGCCCCTCCCCCGCGAGAGCGGACAGGACCATCGCGCACCAACGGCGCGGTGAGGCGCCGGCCTCGCCGCGGCGGCGGCTGTCACTCCCCTAGGGTTGCTTGCCGAGCGCTGTCTTTCGCCACAGCGCCCACGGCCGCGCCGAGGCGCGCAGCATGGCGTCGTTGGCGGTCAGCGCCTCGGCCTTGCTCATGAAATTGATCGGCCCGCCGATGGTGATGGCCGCGAGCTGCTGGCGCGCATTGATTTCGGTGTAATAGGCGCGGAACACTGCGTTGGGCAGCGACGGGCCGACCACGGAATCGCCGTGGCCGCGCATCAGGACGACCGCTGCATCCTTGCCGAGTTTTTTCGCCAGATCCTTGCCGAGGCTCGGCGTCAAGATCATCAGATCGGTGCCGTCGCCGGCGTGCTTTCTGATCTCGAACAACGGCACGCCGAGGCCGAGGAAGCCGGCATTGTGCAAGAGCGGCCGCAGCTTGGCGCGCGTGACGGTAAACGGCACCACGGTCGGCGAGTGGCTGTGCACCACGGCGTTGACGTCCGGCCTCGACTTGTAGATTTCGCCGTGGATAAAACGCTCGCGGTACAAGAGCTTGTCTTCGTCTTCGGGATCGACGGGCCGGCTGTCGAGGTCGAGCACGACAATGTCGGCGGCGGTCACCGATTCCGGGGCGATCGAGCGCGAAATCAGATAACGGTGCGGATCGCGCGGATCGCGGACGCTGACATGGCCGAACGCGTCGAGCACAGTGAGGCGCGCCAGCGTGCGGTTGGCGGCGACAAGATCGTCGATGAATTCCTGATCGAGCGAACGCCGCGAGCCCCTGCGTCGAGCCGCCTGCGATCTGGTGTCCATTGCCGCATCTCCTCTTCGCGGGGCACGCAACGACGCTAACAACTTTCTTCGCCACTCGAAAGTGTGCCATAACGATCGTCGCAAGCACGAAGACATTCCAATGAACAATGCCGATCTGATCGTCGCGACACTCAAGGCCGCGGGAATTCCGCGCGGCTTCGGGATTCCGAGCGGCAACGTGCTGCCGCTGATGGAAGCGATGCGCAAAGGCGGCGTCGACTTCGTGCTCACGGCGCACGAGGGCTCCGCGGGTTTTGCCGCCGATGTGACCGGACGGCTGACCGGAGCGCCGGGGCTTTGCATCGCCACGCTCGGACCCGGGGCCACCAATCTCGCGACCGGCATCGGCGACGCCTGGCTCGATCGCTCGCCGCTTCTTGCGATCACCTGCAACCTCAACACCGATCAGCTCGGGCGCCGCATCCAGATGGGGATCGATCATCACGCGCTGTTCAAGCCGATCACCAAGGCGACGCTGCCGCTGCGGCGGGGCGAGATCGGCGCCACGCTCGTTCGCGCGCTTCAGCTTGCGCTCAGCGAGCCGCAGGGACCGGTGCATCTCGATCTGCCGGAAGACGTGGCGCTGGCGGAGACGAACGAACCCATGCCGGCGCGCGCGGTCCCGATCATGCTCGCGCCGGCCGCGGACGGCGCGATCCAACGCGCCGCCGAACTGATCGCCGCCGCACGGCGGCCGATCGCGGTCATCGGTGCGTCGGCCTTGCGCATCGGCGACCCGGCGCTGCTCTTACGCGCGATCGAGCGCTACCGGCTGCCGTTCGCCACCACGACCATGGCCAAGGGTTTGATCGACGAGCAGCATTGGCTTTCGCTCGGCTGCATCGAACGCGCCTGCCGGCAGTTGCAACGGCGGCTGCTGCGCTCGGCCGATCTCATCGTCGGTCTCGGCTATGATACCGTTGAGGTCGAATATGAAGCCTGGATCGGCGACACGCGGCTGCTGCAGATCGACATCGAGCCGGTCGATATCGCGCCGTCGGTCAAGCTGGTGCATCAGGTCGTCGGCGATTTGGCCTTATCGCTCGCGCGGCTTGGCGCCTCGCCTGGCGCCGCGCGCGGTACGTGGACGCCGGACGAGATCGCCGACCATCGCCGTGCCTTTCACGCGGCGCTGCGGCCGGCGAAAGGATCGTTCACGGCGCACGCCGCAATCGACGTCGTGCGCAGCGCATTGCCGCGCAACGGCGTGCTCTGCTTCGACGTCGGCGCCCACACTCATCAGATTGCCAGCCAATGGACGGCGTTCTCGCCAAAAACCTTTCTCATCACCAACGGCTGGTCGTCCATGGGATTTGGCCTGCCTGCCGCCATTGCCGCCAAGCTCGCCCGTCCCGATCTGCCGGTGGTCTGCCTGATCGGCGACGGTTGTTTCCAAATGACCTGCGGCGAGGTGGCGACCGCCAAACGTCTCGGTCTGGCGCTGCCGATCGTCGTGCTCGACGACAAATGGCTGGCGCTGATCAAGGTCAAGCAAATCCGCCGCCAATTCACGCTCTATGGCACGGAACTCCAGAGTGAGGCGTATGGCGAACCGCCGGCCCATTATTTTGGCGTCCCGGCGCTGGGGGTGCGCAACGCCGCCGAGCTGGCCGACGCAGTAAAAGTCGCCCTTGCCGCAAACGGCCCGACCGTGATCGAAGCCGTCGTCGATTCCGAGCACTATTCGGACACGGTGTACGATTGAAGACCTGACGAGCGCCACATCCAGCCGTGGCGCCGCCCACCGCGGCCAGCGCGGGATCGCGATCCGTTCCGAAGAACGCCGGCGTTCGCGTCCGTTAACCGCTCATTAAAGTTGCGCGTTAACCGCTCATTAGGGTTAACGGTCTATTGCTCACCCGCCCGGCAACGTCGGTGCATCCGGCGCCAGTGCGGCTTTGCCGTCGCGCTTATCTTGGCGGCTCTCAACGCAGTGATCGAGATGCGTTCAACCCGATACCGCTCTGCACGCCTGCTGGCCTCGGCCGCTTTGGTGGCGATCATTGCCGCCACGGCTGCGGGATGCCAGACGACGCAAACAGCCGAGACGACCGGGTCGCTGCCGCTCGCGCCCCCCGATCAACCTGACGGCGACTGGCGACGCGATATCGCGATCTATGGACCGCAGTACAGCGCCGATCCGTCGAACGTCGAGGTCGCGCTGCGCTATGCGCAGGCGCTGCGCGCCACCGGAGAGCGCGCGCAGGCCGTCGCCGTCCTTGAACGGATTGCGCTGGCGAACCCTCACAATAAGGTCGTGCTCGGCGAATATGGTCGCGCACTGGCGTCAGTCGGCGATTACACTCAGGCGCTCGCCGTGTTCGATCGCGCCCATTCGCCCGACCAACCCGACTGGCGCATTCTATCGGCAGAAGGCGCCGTGCTCGATCAAATGGGCCGCCACGCCGAAGCGCAACGCTATTACCTCACCGCGCTCAAAATCGTTCCCAATGAGCCATCCGTGCTTTCCAATCTCGGCCTGTCCTACGCGCTGTCAAAGGATCTCCCGGACGCCGAGGAGACGTTGCGACGTGCAGTCGCGCAGCACCCGACCGATCCCCGCGTGACGCAGAATCTGGCGTTGGTCGTCGGCTTGGAAGGCCACTTTGCGGAGGCCGAGCAGATTGCGCGTGCCGATCTGCCGCCGGACCAGGCCGCGGCCAATGTCGCTTATCTGCGGCAGCTGCTCGCGCGCCGGAGCGACCTGCAGAAAGCGGCGCCGTCTCAGCAGGCCAAGGCCGGCTCTAGCTGACGACAAGCTCGATTCTACTTCCGGCAACCTATTGCAGCGCCAACACACGGATGGCGGCCGGACCGAGAATGACGACAAACAGGACCGGAAGGAAGAACACGATCATCGGCACCGTGAGCTTCGGCGGCAGGCCTGCCGCCTTCTTCTCAGCCTCCGCCATGCGCATATCGCGATTCTCCTGCGCCAACACTCGCATCGTCTGGCCGAGCGGCGTGCCGTATCGTTCCGATTGCTGCAAGGCCAAACATACCGCTTTCACGCCTTCGAGCCCGGTGCGCTGCGCCAAGTTCTCATAGGCTTGGCGACGATCCGGCAGGTACGATAGTTCCGCCGTCGTCAACGTGAACTCCTCGGACAGCGCCACCGACTGAGAGCCGATCTCCTCGCTGACCTTGCGGAACGCCGACTCGACCGACATGCCGGATTCGATGCAGATCAGCAGCAGGTCGAGCGCATCGGGAAACGCGCGCTTGAGCGACGACTGTCGCCGCGCGATCTTATTCTTGAGAAAAAGATTTGGGCTATACATCCCGAAATAAGCGGCGCCGATCGACATGCCGATTTTGACCAGCGGCGGATAACCGAGGTGAAGAACGAGAAATATATAGAACAGTGAAACGACGAGCATAACGGCGGGCATCGCCATCCGGAAGAACAGATAAGTGACGTATGGTGCCTGGCCGCGATAGCCCGCTTGAACAAGCATCTTACGCGCTTCCTCCTGGCCGACCCATTTGCTCAGATTGAAGTTATCGACGGCGCGCTTCATGTAGAGTCTTGGCGACTGCCGCAGCGTCACCTTGCTGCCCTGCGCCAACCGTTCACGCTCTCGTTGCCGGATTTTTTCACGTTCGAGCGCGACCGCCTTCATCCGCTTATCGAGCGAATCGGTCGATACGAACGGCATCGCCAGCGTGAGTACTGTTGCGCCCGCAGCGACGGCTGCGAAAATCATCGTCAGAACCTGCAGATCGAGGAATTGCTCGAGCAAAGATGTCATGACGTCGTCGCGTTAGAAGTCGAAATTGATCATTTTACGCATCACGAATATGCCAAGGCTCATCCAGATGGCGGAGCAAGCGATCATGATGCGTCCGAGCGGGTCGGTCCAAAGCAGCGCGATGTACGTCGGGCTCGTGACGTAGACGAGACACATCACGGCGATTGGCAGCGCACCGATGATCGTTGCGGAAGCCTTAGCTTCCGTCGACATCGCCTGGATTTTCGCTTTCATCTTCTTGCGATCGCGCAGCACGCGCGAGAGATTGCCGAGCGCCTCGGAAAGATTACCGCCGGCGCGCTGCTGGATCGAGATGACAATCCCGAAGAAGTTCGCTTCGGGCAGCGGCATGCGCTCATAGAGCTTAAGGCAGGCCTCGCCGAGCGGTAATCCTATGGTCTGCGTCTCGATGATGGCGCGGAATTCACTGCGAATAGGCTCCTCGGATTCCGTGGCAATGAGCTTGAGGCTGTCGAGCAGCGGCAGCCCCGCTTTGATGCCGCGAACGATGACGTCAACCGCTTCAGGAAAATTGTTCAGAAAGCGCGCTTCACGCCGCTTCTTGAGGAACGACAAGATCCAGAACGGCAGCCCGGCTCCGGCCGCGAAGCCAAAGGCGAGCGAGACCAAAAGACCGGCCCTGACCAGCATCGGAATCGCAAATACGGCCACGCCGAGCACGCCTGCGGAGATCATGAATCGGCGTTTCGACCAATTAAGCCCTGCCTGCGTCAGGCGCACCGACAGGGGCGCACGCTTGGCCTGTCGGAGCCGTTGTTCCATTTCCTTCAGCGTGCCTTCGATCTGCTCGCGTCGGGGCTTTTGTGCCGAGCGTGTCGCGCGCGCCACCATGGGTTCGGAGCGCGCCACATTCGCCATGCGGCGTTCCCGCGTGCGTTCGCCGGAAAGGAACGGATAGATGAAGACCCAGGCGACGCCGCCGATCGCGATCGCAACTACAAAGAAAAGCGCGAAAACTTGCATGTCTGCTTCCGCTTCCTAACGCGTTGCATTCCGATCGAGGCGATTTCCGCTCGATGCTTTCTCTTGGCGCAGGGGTCTCGAAAATGCGCCGCCCGCTTCGTTCAGATTCATCCCCTGGCCCCTGCCAGCTCGTGCACCCGCTCTGCGGCATCAAGCGCCGCGGCAAGTCGCGTTTCCTCGCCGTAATAGCGCGCCCGCTCCCAGAACTTGGGACGACCGATGCCGGTCGACTTATGCTGTCCGATGAGATTGCCGTTGGCGTCCTCGCCGAGTATCTCGAACGTGAATATGTCTTGTGTGATGATGATGTCGCCTTCCATTCCCATCACCTCGGTGATGTGGGTGATGCGGCGCGAACCATCTCGCAGACGCGCGGCTTGGATGACGACATCGATTGAGCCGCAGATCATCTCGCGGATCGTGCGCGACGGCAGCGCGTAGCCGCCCATGGTGATCATCGATTCCAACCGCGAAAGCGCCTCGCGCGGCAAATTGGCGTGCAGCGTGCCCATCGAGCCGTCGTGGCCGGTGTTCATCGCCTGCAACAGGTCGAAAGCTTCCGGGCCGCGCACCTCACCGACGATGATCCGTTCAGGGCGCATGCGCAGACAGTTGCGCACCAGATCACGCATCGTGATTTGCCCCTCGCCTTCGAGATTTGGCGGGCGGGTTTCCAATCGCACCACGTGCGGCTGCTGCAATTGCAACTCGGCGGCATCCTCGCAGGTCACGATGCGTTCATCATGGTCGATATAACGGGTCAGGCAATTGAGCAGTGTCGTCTTGCCGGAGCCCGTTCCGCCGGAGATCAATGTATTGACGCGACAACGGCCGATGATTTTAAGGATTTCCGCCCCTTCGGGTGAAATCGAACCGAACCGCACCAGCTGCTCGAGCGTGAGCTTGTCCTTCCTGAATTTGCGGATGGTGAGCGCCGGGCCGTCGATCGCGAGCGGAGGTACGATGGCATTGACGCGCGAGCCGTCCGGCAAACGCGCGTCGCAGATCGGTGAGGCCTCATCGACGCGCCGGCCGACCTGGCTGACGATGCGCTGGCAAATGTTGAGGAGTTGCTGGTTGTCGCGAAAGCGGATGCCCGTCTTCTGAATCTTGCCGGCGACTTCGATGTAGACCGTGCCCGAACCGTTGACCATGATGTCGGCGATCTCGTCACGCTGCAACAGCGGTTCGAGCGGACCGTAGCCGAGAACGTCGTTACAGATATCGTCGAGCAGGTCTTCCTGCTCGGAAATCGACATCACGATGTTTTTGATCGCGATGATTTCGTTGACAATGTCGCGAATTTCTTCGCGCGCAGAATCGGCATCGAGCTTGGCGAGCTGCGCAAGATCGATAGCCTCGATCAGCGCGCCAAAGACCGTACCCTTGACCTCGTAGTAGGATTCCGACCGCCGCGTATCCACGGCGGATGGAATTTGCTGCGACTGCGCCGTTGTGGAGGTTCTTGTCGAAGCCGGCGCCCCAATGATCGGCGCGCCGAGACCCGCCGACGGAAACGGCGTGCGGCCTACGTCCGACGAGGCGGCGGCTGGAGCCGGCACAGGCGGCGGCGCGGCAGGCCGCGGAGCCGGTGCCGGCTGCTGCTCGGCGCCTGGGGACGAACTGCCGGGAGTGGGACGCTTTCCGAACACGAACGCAACTCCAACGATTTCTACCCTTGCCGATGCAGCAACTTTTCGATCAACGGCGTCAGCAGCCCAGCGCGCTGCTTTTTCGGTTCCGCGCGCCCCGTCAATTGCTGCGCCAACTGAAGGAACGTCTCGGCGGTACGGTGCTTTGAGGAGAACTCGGCGATCATTTGTCCATTGTTGGCGGCCGCGCCAAACACCTGCGGCTCGAAGGGAATGATCGCTACCGGTTCGTCATCGAGCGCTTTGGCGAAGTCCGCGACCTTGATCTCGGGACGCTTAGGAACGCCTACCTGATTGAGACAGTAATGCGGACGATGGTCATTCGGACGCGCGCTTTTCAGAAAGTCGTACAGATTCTTGGTGTTGCGCAGATTCGCCAGATCGGGCGCGGCAACGATCAGGATGTCGTCGGCGCCGACCATGGCCTGTTTGCTCCAGCCGGTCCATTGATGCGGCACGTCGAGCACGACGCACGGCACCGTTGCCCGCAGCGAATCGAAAATCGAATCGAACGCATCGGCGCCGAAATCGTAGACGCGATCCAGCGTCGCCGGCGCGGCGAGCAGGCTCAAATGGTCGGTGCACTTGGCGAGCAAGCGGTCAACGAAAGCGATATCGATGCGATCAGGCGAAAACACCGCCTCGGCGACGCCCTGCGGCGGGTCCTGATTGAAATCCAAACCCGCGGTGCCGAACGCCAGGTCGAGATCGGTCACCACGGAGTCGAGCTTCAGATCGTTGGCAATCGCGAAGCCGATGTTATGAGCGATGGTGGAGGCGCCGACGCCCCCCTTGGCGCCGACCACCGCGATGATGCGGCCGACAGGCTTGGCATCCGGCGCCGAGAACAGCCCGCATATGGCGCGCACGACCTGGAGCGTGCCCACGGGTGAAATCAGATAGTCGCTCACTCCCCGCCGCACCAGTTCGCGATACAGCATGACATCGTTCATACGGCCGATAACGACGACGCGTGTGCCGGGGTCGCAGTAGTTTGCAAGATGGTCGAGGGCGGCGAGGATGTCGTCGCTCCGGTTCTCGGACTCGAGAATGATGACGTTTGGGGTTGGCGAACTCTGATAAGCTTCGATGGCCGCGGTCAAGCCGCCCATCTGAATGCGCAAATGCGCCTTTGCCAGGCGCCGATCCTCTCCTGCGGCTTGAATCGCGGCGGCAGTTTCCACGGTCTCGCAGAACGCCTGCACGGAAACGCGCGGTGCCGGCGCGATGTGCTCATCGCGTCCAACCATTTCGGCGGGAGGAAGATCTTCCCGGACTGCCTGTTCAGCTTGATTCATCATGCGTCACGATCACTTGCCGATGTCGCTGATCTTGGTCGAATCGGTCGATGCATAGGTGGTGGAGGTGGACGCGCCCAGTCGATATTTCTCAACGACCGTGGTTTGTCGCGCGGTGTAGACCGGCGTCTCGGCGCGCGGCTGCACGAGATCGGCCGGATTGTCGACCATGGCAGCGAGATTGCGCTGGTTGGCGCAGCCGAAATTCCAATATTGCTGGTTCTCGAAATAGTCCCGGTTCATGCTCGGGCCGATGTCCTTGGGCCACACGCCGCACGGTCCGGCTTGAGCAATCATCTTCGGATAGGTGATGCGAATGGTGGCCAGCATCCCCGGCGGCGCCGCGTAGGCACGCACCGCCATCGCGTTCGGCGGTACCCCGGTCGCAGCCAGGATCGACCGAATCTCAGGTAATGCGTCCGCCGACGCATGTTCATTGCTTGTGCCTCGCGGCAGGTCGATGATGAGCCCGCCCGTGGCTTCGCGTCTCCAGGATTGCGCGAACGCAAGGACCTGCGCGCGTTGGAACGGCGTCAGCGAGCCGCGATTTGAGCCGATGAGGAGCTGGAGAGTGTGATCGCCCTCCGTAATCGTAATCGGATGACGCATGCGGTAGTCGGCTGGAGCGTCGGGCACACCGGCGATCTGCTGATCGGTATTGCAGCCACAAACCACAATCGCGCATCCGGCGACGACGGCGGCGCGAACCGCGAGGCCCATGCGGCCGCGGCATTCGGCGATCGTGGTGCGGACGGTTTGCATCGGTCGTCTCCTTGAGCGGCAATTCAATCGAGGATGAAGCCGTACTTGCCGTTGTATTTGTCCGACGGATCCGGGGTGCCGCCGACGCCATAGATACGATTGAGGCGGCCAAGCAGGGTCTGGGCCGGATCGCTGGGATCGGCGAAACCGTCGTCGGGCAGCGACAGGTCCTTACGCGCGACCGCATGCACGACATAAGGCGTGACCAGGATCATCAGCTCGGTGCGTTGATTGACGTAGTCGTTGCTCTTGAACAATTGGCCGAGAACCGGGACTTCCATGAGACCGGGGACACCATTGACGTTATGCTTCGTCGAATCCTGGATCATGCCGGCCATTGCCAGCGAGCCACCGGAAGGAAGCTCCACAGTGGTATCGGCCCGGCGCGTGAGGATTGAAGGCACGGTCACCGTCGCCGTCGAGCCGGGCTCGGTCACCACCAGCGAATTGTTGCTGGAGAGATCGGATACCTCTGTCATGACTTTAAGGCTGATGCGGCCTTCGCTGAGCACGACCGGCGTGAAGTTGAGGCTGACGCCGAAATTCTTGAACGTGATCGACGGCTGGCAAGTCATCGGTGCGCCCGGCGTGGTCGACGTAGAAGAACAGGAGTAGCCGTTGAGGATCGGAAATTCGCCGCCGGCGACGAAGGTCGCAGTCTCTCCGGAAACGGCGGTCAGGTTCGGCTCGGCGAGAGTGTGAATGACGCCGGCCTGCTCCATCGCCTGCAGCGTCGCATCGACGTTGTCCACTCCGGCCGTAAACGCCGAGCCGCTGAGCGATTGGCCATAGGCCGAGAACGGATTGGTGTTGTTGAAATTGACGATAGCGGTACCGTAATTCAACGAGCCGGTCAGATTGATGCCAAGTTGCTTGATGACGTCGCGCTGAACCTCAGCGACGGTCACCTTGAGCATGACCTCATCCTGGCCACGAACAACGATCGCGTTGACGACCTTGCTGCCGGCGGCCACCGTGTCGGCAGAGCCCACACCGAGGAGCCGCGTCGCGATGTCGAAAGCCTGCTGCGCTTCGGCCTGGTTCGGCGCAGTGCCGGACAGGATGATCCCATCGCCGATGCCCTGAACCGTAATGTCGGCATCCGGCAACACCTGCTTGATTGCCTCCTGGATACCGTTGAGATCGCGCTTCACCGCGATGTCGAAGCCGGCAATCTGCTTGCCGCTGGCATCGAAGAAAAACACGTTGGTTTGACCGACGGAGATGCCGATGATGTAAGCGCGGCGGGACGAGCGCACGACGGCATTTGCAATGTGGGGATCGGCCACCAGCACGTCCTTGATGTCGCGCGGCAGATCGATCACAACCGATTTGCTGACGCCGAGCGTGACAAAACGTGATTTGAGATCACTTGCGGCGACATGGATGGTCTGGGTGGGCGTGTCGCCGACCGGTGCATCGGCTGCGACAGAGGGATCTCGCGGCATCAACCATGACGCGACGATCAGCCCGGCCAGAACCGCCGCGCGGATCGATGTCCTTGTTGTCATGGCAAAGCCCTCCGTGCGGTTCAGCGGGATCTTGACTGCGTACTCACGCCGTAGCGCACTGTGTTGATGGTCGTCTCCGCGCCAGCACCCTCGTCGCCTCCCTCGGGAATCGAGGATTGCGAGTCGAGGATGCTGCGCAACGCGAGCGATATCGTTCCCTGCTGGTGCGCCACCGCGAGCGTCTCTGCCTGCAACGGCGTCAATTCCAGCGTCGCCGTGCGGCCGACGACGACCTTCTGGCCGTTTTTCTCCTGGACCTGCTGATCTATCGCGAGCACGCGGACGTTCCTCAATATCGTTTCGCTGATGAACTTCTCGACGCCGGTCAACTTCTCCGCCGTCCTATCGCGGCGCGTCAGCACGACGTCGACATGATCATCCGGCAGGATGAAGCCTCCGGCTGCGCTCTCAGCCGATATGTCCGTCGACACCGCACGCATGCCGTGCGGCAGGATCGCAGCGAGAAAGCCTGAGCCTTTGGCAAAGACGACGGCAGGGTCGCGAACAGGCTCTCCGGATGCGACGGATTCGCGGACGATCGCACCGACAAACTGTTTAATGGCATCCGGTCGATCGGTCTTTAAGATGAAGCTCGAATTCGCCGCAGCTTTCGGCCAGATCTGCCACCCGATGTCGTTTTCCGTAATGACTTGGCCCCGGCTGAGGTTGGCCTTGGCGACCAAAATCTCGACTGTTTCAAGAGTCGGCGCCGGCGCCGCCTTGGACGGCTCGGGCTGACGATGGCCGCCGACAAGAAAGGCCGCAATCCCGCCAGCGGCGAGAGCGACACCAAGCACAACGATCCGCGCGGCTTTCATTACGCTTTCACTTCCCACATGACGCCACGGCGGGAGCAGCCGTCGTCGCGGGATTTGACCAGCTAAACGTCAAAGCATGGTTAATGAGGCGTATCCAAATCGCGTTAATCTTGCGTTACCGCGACGCTTCCGCAACGCGAAGAGCTAGAGGCTCAGTCCCGTCATCCACTCGGTCTGCGGATAGACGAGCAGCGCCGCTGCGGCGAGCGCAATGCCATAGGGAACGCCGCCGCCGCTGGCGTGCAGCCGCTCCGCCCAATCCCTGCCGGCGAGCAGTTGCGGCAGCGGCATCCGCCGAAATTGGATCAACACCAACGTCAACGCCCCGCCCAGCAACGAGGAGTAAAAAAAGTAATCGGCGAGATGACCCAGGCCGAGCCAAAGAACGGTCGCGGCTGCGAGTTTTGCGTCGCCACCGCCGATCCAGCCACGGCTGAAAAACACAAAAGCGACCACGAGCACAGCCGCCGCCACGCCGGCATGCGCCAGCATCTCGCTACCGCTCATCCCGATCAGAACGGCAAGCAAAACGAAACCACCGACCAGAATGAGCGAAACGCGATTGGCGATCGTCATCGTGAACAAATCGCTGGTGGCGGCGAATGCCATCATGGCCGGAAAAAGCGTCAACCTGATCGCTTCAATCATCATGGCATTGTCGCTTGCGGTTCCGCCGATCAGATAACCGGCTCAAGTTGAGAGCGGGTTAGCGAAGGGCGCGGCCGAAGGGCTTCGAAAGCGAAAAGGCTCCGGCAAGCCGCCGGAGCCCTCTCGTAGCACAGCGAAGGAAGCGCTTACTCGAGGGCGCTGGAAACGCTGCTGAACGTGGTGTTCAGCTTGGTGCCGAGGCCCTGGACAACGGCAATGATCGCAACCGAGATGCCGGCCGCGATGAGACCGTATTCAATGGCCGTGGCGCCCGACTCGTCCTTCACGAAACGCGAAAAGAGGGTCTTCATAGTTGGCTCCTTAGGTCCACGTGGCTGTCTGAGCGTGACCCAGTGACCGTTTTGCCCGGCCGTTTGGATCGTGCCGGAAGCTATCGTTGAGAAATTTCGATGGGGTTAAACCAATCGATGAAACGCGAAATCTACTGGCTGTTGCACAATGTAGTTAACAGTATGCTTTCATGAAGAAAATATTTTTATCAAACGACCGCCGCCCATTCACGGGACAGTAGAAAACACCGCAATCGGCGCCAGCCCATGGGCACGTCGCCGGCGCATGCACGGCGATTAACCGACAAGCGTGAAGTTCACGGCCTTTTAAGAGGCTTCGCCGATACCACCTGCCAAACCACGAAAACAACGCGGATCGGTTCGGCGAAAGCTGTCTGTCATGGTTGTCGACATCGTGCAAAGCGCTCCTCAAGTCGCAGCCTCCGGCGCGACGCGGGAACTGCTCGCCTTCATTGTCAGCGTCGGGCAGACATTTATGAAAGGCGTGCCGATCACGATCGGGCTGGCAGCCGTCTTCACGATTCTCACGTCGTTCTGCGCCTGCAATCCCGGGCGCGCATGGTGGCATAAGCGCGATCTCGTGACGGACCTCTGTTATTGGCTCCTCATCCCCGTGATCACGCGTTACTTGCGCATCGGTCTCCTCGTTATCGGCGCCGCAGCGCTGTTTCAAGTTACCACCGCGAACGGTCTGATCGCGTTTTATGAGCACGGGCACGGGCCTCTCGCCACGCTGCCGCTTGTCGTGCAAATGATCGTCTTTCTTATCGGTCAGGACATCATTCTCTATTGGACTCACCGCTTCTTCCACAGCGCGAAAATGTGGAAGTACCACGCCGTGCATCACTCGTCCGAAGAATTGGAATGGATCTCGGCGGCGCGCTTCCATCCGGTCAATCTGTTTCTCGGTAGCGTGCTCGCCGACGTCGTCATGCTGCTCGCCGGCATCTCCCCCACCGTGTTTATCGTGCTCGGGCCGCTTATCGTCGCCCATTCGGCATTCGTGCATGCCAATCTCGACTGGACACTCGGTCCGTTCAAATATGTGATCGGCACGCCGGTCTTCCACCGCTGGCACCACACGGCTGCAGATCGCGGCGGAGAGAAGAATTTTGCAGCGACGTTTCCCGTGCTCGATATTCTGTTCGGCACGTTCTATATGCCGGCCGGCCAGCTTCCCGACAATTACGGGATCGCCGATCGTCCCTATCCGACGAGCTTCACCGGACAGCTCGTGCATCCGTTTACGCAGTAACGGGTGCAGCCCCGATACCGATTTTGCCGCCATCGTTAAGTAACCGTGACCGCGCAGCGGCTCCGCGCCGATGCCGCGATTTGCACTTCATTCACTCATTTGCAGTTAATTGGCACTGTCGGCGTATGGCCGATGTGGTTTCGAGTCCGCATAGCGTTTCGGAGAGTATCGATGACGGCGTTGTGCCTGCGAGGTCTTGCAGGGCGGAGGACATGGCTCGCAGGCGCCTTTTTGCTCACCTGCCTCGCCGCACCGGCATTCGCCGCCAACTCGATTCCTGTCAATCTCGATGAAGCCAGGATCCTCAAGCTTCCCGATCGGGCGACAACCGTGGTGATCGGTGATCCGCTCATTGCCGACCTCTCGATCCAGCCCGGCGGCATCGCCGTTGTCACCGGCAAGGGCTATGGCGCAACCAACATCATCGTTATGGATAAGAGCGGAGCGGTCCTGATGGAGAAGACCGTCGAGGTGATGGGACCGATCGACCCCACCGTCGTGGTCTATCGCGGCATTACCCGCCAAACCTATAGCTGCGCACCCGATTGCGCACCGCGCATCACGTTGGGCGATACCGGTAAGGACGACTTCGACCGAGACACCGGGCAATACATCGACTTCTTCAAGAACACGCTCGACCAAACCCAAACCCGCGATACGCAGGCCGCGGCCGCCGGATCGGGCGTCGGGCACTGAGCCGGGCCGCAGCGCCGGTCACCGGCCCATCCGCATCGCGCGGTTGACAAAACCTAAAGCCAGACCCGCCGTTCTCGACAATCTCGGCAACAAACTGCCAACTGGTGCTTGATAATCCTCGATCGTGGGCTCGCGCCGGCGCGCGATGTTCCCTGGGCGAGGCTGGCCATGTTCGATCCTCTGAAGTCGACGCTATCGGCGCATACGGTCCGACTACTGGCGTCACCACTGATGCACCGATTTGTGTCGCAACGTCGAGCGTCGACCACTCTCGAATTCGGCCTGCTCGCGGCGCCGTTCATCGCCTTGATCTTTGCCATCATGCAGACCGGAATCATGTTCTTCGCCGGCCAGACGCTTGAGACTGCCGCCGCCACCGCGGGACGCCTCATCCTGACCGGGCAGGCGCAAACCCAAGGCTGGACCGCGGCACAGTTCAAACAGCAGGTGTGCAACGCGATCACGGGTATCTTTAACTGCCAGAGCGGCCTCTATATCGACGTCGAGACCTATTCATCGTTCGCCGCGGCGAATCTCGGCATGCCGATCACCAACGGCGTCTTCGATAGCGCGAGCCTGGGATACAATCCTGGTGGACCGGGCGACATCGTGGTGGTCCGCCTCTATTACCAGTATCCGGTCTACGTCAATCTGCTCGGCTTCAATCTGAGCAACCTGAACGGCGGCCTTAACCTGCTCACCGCCACTTCCGTATTCAAGAACGAACCTTACGCAGCGACTTGAGGGAACGCGCCATGACTATTGCGGTGACGAAGGCGACGCTCGCACTGGCCCGACGGGCGATCGATTCGCTCACGCATTTTGCTCGGGAGCGCAACGGCCTCGCCGCGCTTGAATTTTCTCTGTTGTTGCCGGTGATGCTGACGCTCTATCTCGGCAGCTATGAAGTCACGACCGGTGTGGCGGTGCAACGTAAAGTGACATTGACCGCGCGGGCGGTCGCCGATCTATCCAGCCAATACACCAGCATTGCCAACTCGGACATGTCGAATATTCTCAATGCGTCGTCCGATATCATCGCACCCTATGCGGCGGCCGATCTTCAAGTGGTCGTTTCGGAACTGTCAGTGAACGCACAAGGCCAGGCTTCGGTCGTCTGGAGCGACACGCTCAACGGCACTGCCCGCCCAGTCGGCGAGGTCGTCACCATCCCGGCATCGCTTGCCGTGCCAAACACATACCTGATCCTCGGCGAGGCGTCGTACAGCTACAACCCGACCTACGGCTATGTCGTGACCGGCACCTTGACGCTGAGCGATCAGATTTACGTGGAACCGCGCCAATCGAGCTCGATTGCGCGTACCTCGTGATATCATAAGACAGAGGATAGACGGCAACGGACGGATACAGAGATCGGGCGGCCACAGCCACGATCGTCTGTCGTTCGTTATTTGATTTCCGGAATAGGCAGTGCCGTCGTCGACTTGATCTTCTCCATGGCGAAACGCGAGGTGACGTTCTTCAGCGGCACTGCGGCGATCAGACGCTTGTAGAAGCCGTCATAGCCGGCGATGTCAGTCACCACTACGCGCAGCATGTAGTCAACATCGCCGGCCATACGATAGAACTCCATCACTTCGGGCATAGCGCCAACAACCTTGGCAAAATGATCAAGCCATTCCTGCGAATGGTCGCCAGTCTCGATCGAAACGAACACGGTAACGCCAAGCCCGACGTGATCCTGATCGACCAGCGCCACGCGCCTGATGATGACGCCGTCGGCCTCCAGGCGCTGGATGCGCTTCCAGCAGGGTGTCGACGACAGGCCGACGCGGGAGCCGATCTCGGCTACAGACAGCGCGGCGTTCACCTGTAGGACAGCAAGAATTTTTCGATCAATCGCATCCATTTGGATATAGTCTTCTAATTTTGTGGGTTACGGCCCTTTATCATAGAAAATTATGCTAAATCAAGGGGTCCGCCGGCGCCATCGTCGGTTACTCCTCCCCGCGTCATCGGCGACTTGGCAGCGCGGTTCAGGTCGGCGCGAGGTTGAGCGGAAACCGGATCAAGGTTGTCGAAAAATGCCTGCACCTCCGCCCGTGTCGGCGCGCCGGCGGAACCTCCCAACCGCGTACACTTGATTCCGGCGACCGCAGCGCCGAAACGCATGGCTTCGACTTCGCTTTTCCCTTCAGCAAGCGCGAAGGCAAATCCGCCATGCAGCGCATCGCCGGCGCCGAGCGTGTCGATCGCGGCAATCTTGAACACCGGCAATCGGCGAAGCGTGCGATCCTCGACGTAGACGATCGGATCCGGTCCATTGCTTACGGCGAGAAAAGCGTCGGTGTGGCGGGCAATGCGCCGTAACCCATCCTCCAGATCGCTGGTGCCGGTGGTTTCGCGCAGGCACTCCGAGGAGAAAATAATGTGCGTGGCCAACCGAAAAAGCGGATCATCCTCGACCGTCGGCCGGTCGCCATCGATGATGACCGGCAGGCCACGGCGTCGCGCCGCGGCACAGATTGGCTCGACGAAAACCGGGTAGCGATTATCGGCCAAGACCATGCCGGCCGAGGCGACGACGCTGTCGGGATCGGTCGGCACCACGGCGGCAATCCGCTCATCGCGATAAGTCACGATCATTCTGTCGCCGCGCTTGTTGATGAAAATTGCCGACAGCGCCGTGGCAAATCCATCGACCCGCTGGCAGGCCGCGCAGTCGACCTTCTCGTGCTTGAGCGCGTGGAGCACGATGTCGCCATTGGAATCCGCGCCGGTTGGACCACCCATCGGACCGGCCAGCGCGGCGTCGCCGCCGAGCCTGGCGATGGCGACCGCCGCATTGGCCGCACAGCCGCCGTTGACGACAAAGAAACCTTCCGCCTGGACCTTGCCGTCAGGCTGCGGAAATTCTTCGACTCGAAACACCTCATCGAGCACGATGATGCCGGTGCAGAGAATACGCGGTGCTGCGCGGCGTAGGCGTGCGTCAGAGAACGACATTGCCGCCGTCCTCGACGAAGCTGCGGATGATATGGTGGGCGATGGCGACCGGCGGCGGCGTTGTCAGCCCGTCGGGATGGCGGCGGGCCAGCATCAGCGCCAACTCTTCGCGATCGAACCAGCGCGCGTCTTCGATCTCGCTGCGGTCGATGACAATCTTCTCGCTCAATGCCTCGGCATGGCAGCCGATCATCAGCGAGCTTGGGAACGGCCAGGGCTGCGACGCAAAATAGCTCACGCGCCCGCATGCGATACCGGTCTCCTCAAGGACTTCGCGACGCACCGCTTCTTCAATGGTTTCGCCAGGTTCGGCAAAGCCGGCAAGACACGACCACATGGTGGCGGCGAACCGCGGCGATCGGCCGAGCACGCAACGATCGCCGGTGATAGCCAGCATGATGACGACCGGATCGGTGCGTGGAAAATGTTCCGCCTTGCAATTCGGGCAGTCACGCCGCCAACCGCCCTGCACCGCCAGCGTCGGCGCACCACAATTGGGGCAGAAGCGGTGCCGCGCGTGCCAGCCGAGCAGCGCCTTCGCTTCGGCAAGCGGCGGCAAATGCCCGGCATCGACCAGACCCTGCACAGCGATAGTGCGCAAATCGGTGATTTTGAGATCGTTGCGCGCCTTGAGCGACTCGATCGATGCTGGATCGAGACCAACGCCGAAGCGCGGCGCCTGTCGCATCAGGCCGAGAAACACCTCGTCGCGCACGGCGCCGAGCGCGCGCGCATCGGCAGCAGCGAACAGCGGATCAAGCGCGTCGCCCACATTTCTGAGCACGACGAGCTCGCCGCCCATCACGTAGCATCCGGCATTCGAACTCTCGGCGAGCTTGGCGAGCTTTGCCCTTTCGTCCCGGCGATTTGCGGCACGGTCGAGCGCGCTCGCCGTATAGCCGAGGTGCGGGTGTGGGCCGAGATCGAGGCGGTCGGGCACGATGATTAAAAAACCGGGTCACTCCGCGGCTTCGTGCAGCGACCGCGGATAGAAGGTTTCGTAAAGTTCGGGGCGCTGCCATTGCCGCCCGAGCACGCCCTGCTTGGCAGCGCAGCGCTCGGACGAGCCGACTTCGTCGCGGGTGGTGCGCAAGTACCGTACCCGATCGAGATCGACGTCCACGACGCTTATGCCGGCTGCCGTGCTCTCAAACATGATTTCCTCCGGCGCCGCCACCATGGCGAGGCCGCGCTCGCTGTGATGAAACAGATTTTGCGTGGTCACCACGATCGCCAAATTCTCGATGGCACGCGCCCAGATCAACGTCCGCCAGGTCGCCCACAGCCGGCGCTTGTCGGCGCCGGCCGGCATGAAGATCAGCTCGGCGCCGCGCAACGCCAGCGCACGTGCGACTTCCGGCATGTAGACTTCGCTACACATGGCAAGTCCAACCTTGCCATGCGCCGTGTCGAATACCGGAAAATCGTTGCCGGCGACGTACTGGAATTCCCAAATCGGACCGCCAGTGTAGATCCACGGGCCGTTGGGGTGGGTGCGCCGGTAGCGCGCCGGAACGCGGCCATCGGGGTAGGCCATGACGATGAGATTATGAGCTGATTTGCGATCGATCGGCTCGATGGTGCCGAATACGACATGGATGCTGTGTGTGGCCGCCGCCTCGGCCATGGCCGCGATCGGGTCGAACGTCGCCAGCATCCGCGACGGACCGGGATAGGTCTCCGGAAAGCAGACGAAATCAGCCCCTTCATGAGCGGCATGCTCGACCGCGCGCACCGCCTCGGCGACGTTGCGTTCGGCCTCTCCGGGTCGATGCGAAATCGGCTGCACAACGGCGATGCGGAAAGCCATGTTCTTCTCCTGGTCGCGGCGTCCTGCACCAGATTGAAGCCGCGGCTGCGAGCGAGGTCAAGTTGCGCATTGGCCTTTCGCTGTTGCAACCAAACCAGAGCTCCGAGATTAGGTCAGCTCTGCCGCAATCGTGTAGAAATTGTCGTGTGAGCAGATCACCTTGACCTGCCGCCGGTAGCTTGAAAGGTAGTCGTTGGCCGCACGAAATTCGTGCAGGACTTCGCCGAATTCATCGAATATCAGTATCGTGCCATTCGGCATGACCGGATCCAGCCGGGTCAGGCAATAAAGTGCCGACGAATAAAGATCGCAGTCGACGTGCACGATCATCCTGTTGCCCGTCCTGAATTCGGCGATGAATTGCGGCAGCGTCTCCTGAAATAGCCCGGCGGCAAATTTGACGCGGCGATCGGTCGTTTTCGGTGGCCGGCCGCCGGTATCAAAATGACCGCGCTTGTAATCGCTGTTCCAGTCCTCAGGCAAGCCGGTAAAACAATCGAAACCGAAAAACCTGCTGTCTGCGGATTTATTTTGCTTCGCAAAATAGAGGATGCTGTGGCCACGGTGGACGCCAAACTCCAAATAGTCGATTGCGCCGGACGATCGATTTGCAACAAAAGACCACATTGCCTCGCGCGAAGAAAACGACGGTACTTTGGCGTTCCGCTGCATAAAGCGGTGCAGCAAAGGTCGTCGATTTAGTCTATCAATCGTTGCGCTGTAAGGCATATAGCGCCCGTAATTGACGATCAGCTTGTGCGCCAACTTACGTTTGGCCAGCTTTGCACGATGAGCCACGGACATTGATATCTTTTTCTCGACTTGAGAGCATGAAAGGGTGGTGTAATTCCGGCGCCGTCGCGGTGTCGCGGACCGTGGCGTCGCCGTGCGCAACATCTAGCACTCCGCCGCAACAGATGATTTTGGAACCTGGGTTAACTTTAATAGCGCCGCGAACGGCGACGTCTATGATGGCGGCGGCACAGAGGAGAGACGCATGACGCGCGCGCCGCGCATCGTCATTATCGGCGGCGGCATCGGCGGACTGGCCGCGGCGCTGGCGCTGGAGCGGCGCGGCACCGAAACCATCGTCTGCGAACAGTCGCCGACGCTCAGCGAGATTGGTGCCGGTCTCAATCTCACGCCCAATGCCGTTAAGGCGTGTCGCGCCCTCGGAGTCGAGCGGGAGGTCGATGCGGTTTCGTCGAAATCGGATTTTTTGAACATTCGCGATTGGAAGAGCGGCCGCTACATCTCGCGCACACGACGAGGCGAATTCCAGAAAAAATTCGGCGCGCCGAATTTGACGGTGCACCGTGCCGACCTGCTCGAAGTGCTGGCGGGCGCGCTCAAGACAACGCAGATCCGGTTCGGGGCCCGCTGCGTCGGCGTCGAAGGCGGTGAACGCCTCGCCGTGGCGCGCTTCGCCGACGGCGGTGCAATCGAGGCCGATGTCCTGGTCGGCGCCGATGGCATTCATTCGGTGGTGCGCAACGCTCTTTTCGGCACCGATGCCCCGCGTTTTACCGGCTGCATCTGCTGGCGCGGCATGGCACCCGCGGACGCGGTGCCACATGACATAAACACGATTGATGGCGCCATGTGGATGGGTCCGCACGGCCACGTCGTGCACTATCCCGTGCGCCGAGGCGAACTCCTCAACATCGTGGCGCATATCGACAGCAATGCGTGGACCGAGGAGTCCTGGACGCGCGAATGCGATGTGTCGGAGGTGATGACGACCTATGCCGGCTGGCACTCCGCGCTCACCCGCCTCTATCCCTATAGCGAGCGCTGGTACAAATGGGCACTGTACGATCGCGACCCGCTTGAGCGATGGAGCAGCGGCCGGTCGACGCTTCTTGGCGATTCCGCGCACGCCATGCTGCCGTATCTCGGCACCGGCGCCGGCATGGCGCTGGAGGACGCCTACGTCCTCGCAGCGGCGATCGGGCGGCAGCCCGACAATCTCGCCACGGCGCTTTCGATCTACGAGAGCGTGCGCGTGCCGCGCGCCAAGGCGGCCGTGCTCGGCGCACGCGCGCGCGCAAAGGAGAATCATCTCGCCTCGCCTTGGGCGCGGCTCAAGCGCGACGTGACGTTTGCGCTGCGTGAGCGCTTTGGCGGTGAGGATAACACCGCGTTCCAGGTCGGGTGGCTTTATGAGTACGACGTCGGTCAGGAACTGGGATGACGCCGGCTATGCATTGAAACGCATCGGGATTTTGCAACCCATGCATCTGCCATCACGCTCTGCCAAGGATACACCGGGTTGCCACGCTTGCTTTCCCGGCGTCCCCGGACGATATAAAGGCCTGGGAGGTTGGCGGTGGACGAGCCACTCGCCAACCGGGTCAGGTCCGGAAGGAAGCAGCCCTAACGAGCGCGGTTCGGGTCGCTCGTCAGCCTCCCACCTCAGGCAACAATGAACGACGCTACGACACCCATCGCATCCTACCGCGTGCTCGCGCGCAAATACCGGCCGGCGACTTTCGACGATCTGATCGGCCAGGACGCGATGGTGCGCACGATCTCGAACGCCTTCGAGGCCGGCCGCATCCCGCAAGCTTGGATCCTGACCGGCGTGCGCGGCGTCGGCAAGACCACCACAGCGCGAATTTTGGCGAGGGCGCTCAATTACGAGCTGCCTGACGGCTCGATCACCGGCCCTACGGTCAAATTGCCGGTGCTCGGCCTGCATTGCCAAGCCATCATGGAGAGCCGACACCTCGACGTCATCGAGATGGATGCCGCTTCGCATAACGGCGTCGACGACGTGCGGGCGATCAACGACGCTATTCGCTATGCGCCGGTGAGCGCCCGCTACAAGGTCTATATTCTCGACGAAGTGCACATGCTGACGCCGCAGGCCTTCAATGCGCTGCTCAAGACGCTTGAGGAGCCGCCGGCGCATGCCAAATTCGTGTTCGCGACTACAGAGATCCGCAAAGTGCCGATCACCGTTCTGTCGCGCTGTCAGCGTTTCGATTTGCGGCGTGTGGATGCGACACTTTTGGTCAAGCATCTGCAAGGCATCGCCAGCAAGGAAACTATCACCGCCGAGCCCGATGCACTGGCGCTGATCGCGCGCGCCGCGGAAGGCTCGGTGCGCGATGCGCTCTCTCTGTTCGATCAGGCGATCGCGCATGCAGCAGGCCCGGTGCGCGCGCAAGACGTGCGACAGATGCTCGGTCTTGCCGATCGCGGCAGGGTGATCGACCTGTTCGATGCGCTCATGCGCGCCGATACCGCGTGCGCCTTGGCCGAATTGCACGACCAGTACGACACCGGAGCCGATCCCGCCATGGTGCTCGGTGACCTCGCCGAGTTCACGCATTTCGTGACACGGGTAAAGGTCGTGCCGGCGGCGGCCGAGGACGTTTCGCTCAGCGAGACCGAGCGCCTGCGCGGCCGCGCCTTTGCGACAAAACTGTCGATGCGCGTATTGGCGCGCACCTGGCAGATGCTGCTCAAAGGTATCGGCGAGGTCGAGGCCGCCGGCCGGCCGCTTGCCGCCGCCGAGATGGTCCTGGTCCGCATCGCCTATGCTGCCGATCTGCCGACACCCGACGAGGTGATTCGCTCGCTGGACAGCACGGTGCGCGGCAATGGCTCGGGTGCGGCGACGGAAGCAAGCTCGCCGTCGCGAGCCGAGATGCCGGTCCGTTCGGAGGCGCCGCGCGGTGTGCGCGGCCACAGCGGCCCGGCCACCTCGGCCGCGCCTGCGATCGAACCTGTCGCCCAGCCCACCGACAGCGTCCCGGCGCGAGCGTTGCGCAGCTTCGCAGATCTCATCGCACTCGCCGCAGACAAGCGCGACCTGACGATCAAGAGCGCACTCGAACGGGACGTGCGTCTGGTCCGTTTTGAAGACGGCCGGCTCGAGATCGGCCTTGAACCCAGTGCCGCCAAGACGCTGGTCGGTGAACTGTCGAAAAAGCTCGGCGATTGGACCGGTCGACGCTGGATGGTCGTGGTCTCCGCCGACCCGGGCGCGCCGTCACTGCGCACGCAGGCCGAGAAACGCAAGGCGGATTTGAAAAACGACGTGTGCGGCGATCCGCTGGTGCAGGCCGTTCTGGCGCGATTTCCCGGCGCGGAAATCGTCGATGTGCGCCCGCCCGCGGGCGCGGCAGCGGCGCTGGACGACGCGCCATATGATGCGCCGGCGGCCAATCCGGAGATGCCGGAGCCACCGCCCGGCGAAGATGATGATGCGGATGACGAGCGATAAATCGAATCCCGCTTTTTTGATACGCAGCGGCGCGCCGTGGTGTACCGCAGATCCGGAGTCCTCGAACACACCGCCTATGTCATGATTTGGAATGAACAGGACGTGCGATGGCTGATTTTCTCGGCCTGATGAAGCAGGCCGCCGAGCTGAAATCGAAAATGGAAGCGATGCAGGCCGAGCTCGATCGCATGGAAGTCGAGGGGGTGGCCGGCGGCGGCTTGGTCGGCGTGACGCTTTCGGGCAAGGGAGAGCTGAAAAGCGTCCGCATTGACGATTCGCTGTTCAAGCCCGACCAGAAGGAGATCCTGGAAGACCTGATCGTCGCCGCGCACGCTGAGGCGCGGCGGAAGCTCGAAACGTTGCTGCAGGACAAAATGCAGGCGCTGAGCGGAGGTCTGCCGCTGCCGCCGGGGCTGAAGCTGTTTTGATGCCATCCTACGGAATTTCAGCGATGCGCGACTGGCGCCGAAGGGGGCCTTGTCCTCACGCCAACCCGTGCCCGCAATGGGAGGGGGCATAACCATGCCCAGCGTCGCCGCCGGGCCCGAGATCGAGCGCCTGATCCAGCTCCTGGCTCGCCTGCCCGGGCTCGGCCCGCGCTCGGCGCGGCGCGCGGCACTGTTCCTGATCAAGAAACGCGAACTGGTGATGGCGCCGCTTGCCGCAGCGCTGCAGACCGCCATCGAGAAGATTGAGGTGTGTCGTGTTTGCGGCAATATCGATACGCAAAATCCATGCGCGATCTGCACCGACGCACGACGCGATCCTTCGGCCATCGTCGTCGTGGCCGATGTCGCCGATCTGTGGGCGCTGGAACGCGCACGCGCCATCAACGCGCGCTATCACGTGCTCGGCGGCACCCTCTCTCCGCTTGACGGTATCGGGCCAGACGACCTGAGCATCGACGCGCTGGTCAAGCGCGCACACGACGCTGCACTGACCGAGATCATTTTGGCGCTCAACGCCACCGTCGACGGCCAAAGCACCGCACACTACATCACCGACCTCTTGCAAGATGCCAAGGTGAAAGTGACACGGCTTGCGCATGGCGTGCCGGTCGGCGGCGAGTTGGATTACCTCGACGAGGGAACGCTGGCCGCCGCTATCCGTAGCCGAACGCCGTTTTGAGACGGCGGATGCGAGAGAAAGGCAAAGAGCGCAAGTTGTGATATCGGCCGTTCGCCATTTCGCCAACTCGTCTTGCTTCACTGCCCACAAAACAGCCAGCGCACGTCCGCTCCGCGACCAGGGGCCATCGGCGCGGGTGGAACCATTGGCTGTGGCGTCGTTTCTTTGCCACGTTCCGAAGTTGGCCCGCCGTTTGCATGAGAGTTGGGCGCGATCTCGGTCTCACGGTTCGTGTTGATGAGATTGCTGGAGCCCCGGAGATCCCGGCACCGGGGCTCCATTATTTTTGCGGTCCCAATAGTTCCCAGATCTTATGGCAGCCTGCCTTAACTCGCTCTTGCTTCCTCGGACTCATACATGGAGGAAAGAGCACAAGTCAGGTTCCAATAAAGCGCCGAAGGGCAAAAGAGCGTGCAAATGGAAGGATTCAGCGCCAAGTGGTACGCACGTCAGACGGCGAACGATGCGGATGAATTTCAGCGCACGGCACGCCGCATTGGCGCGCATTTGAGCGGCGTTTCCCGGGTCCTCGAGATTGCGCCTGGGCCCGGCTATCTGGCCATCGAACTGGTGAAGCTCAGCGGCTGCCGCCTCACCGGGCTCGACATCAGCCGATCCTTCGTGGGTATTGCCGCCGAGAACGCGCGCAAGGCCGGATTGCATATCGATTTCGAGCAGGGTGACGCCGCCGACCTGCCGTTTCCGGCGGACCAGTTCGACTTCATCGTCTGCCGTGCGGCCTTTAAGAATTTCACGCAGCCGCTGGCGGCGCTCAATGAGATGCGCCGCGTGCTCAAGCTCGGCGGTACCGCTCTTATCATCGATTTGCGCAAGGACTTCTCAAAGGCGGCGGTAAGCGATTATGTCAGCGGCCGAGGCACGCTTAATGCCATGATCATCAAGTGGATCTTCAACACCATGCTCAAGAAACGCGCCTATACCAGAGAGGGCCTTGCGGAATTGGTGTCGCAGTCCGAATTCAGGCAAGGTGACATCCGCTTGGACCCGTTGGGGTTCGAGCTCTGGCTGCGCAAGCAAGGTTCGTAGCTTCCCGCATGATCGACGACATCCCGTTCGACAAAAGCTTCGATCTCATACCGGGCCGCGCGCAGGAGGTGGCGCCGCGCGTGCGCGCGATCGTCGCCAACAATCCCGGACCATTCACCTTCAAGGGAACGGTCAGCTACATCATCGGCCGCGGCAATGTCGCGATTCTCGATCCCGGTCCTGCCGACGATGCGCATATCGGGGCGCTCCTTGACGCGGTGCGCGGCGAAACCGTGACGCACATTCTTGTCACGCATACGCATCGCGACCACTCGCCGGCGGTCCCCAGGGTCAAGGCCGCGACCGGGGCAGCGGTTTATGCCGAGGGCCCGCATCGCCCGGCACGGCCGCTGCACATCGGCGAAACGCGCCGGCTCGATGCGAGCGCAGACATGGATTTTCGTCCCGACGTCGCCCTCGCCGACGGTGACGTCGTCAGCGGCGACGGCTGGACGATGGAAGCGGTGACGACGCCCGGGCACACCGCCAACCATATGGCCTATGCATTGCCTGAATCAGACCTGTTGTTCTCGGGCGATCACGTTATGGCGTGGTCGACGACCATTGTCGCGCCCCCCGATGGCGCCATGAGCGACTACATGGCCTCCCTGCAAAAGCTCGGGCGCCGCAAAGAGCCGATCTATCTGCCGGGCCATGGCGCGCCAGTGCGCGATGCGCCGCGTTTCGTGCAGTCCTGCATTCACCACCGCCAGGGACGTGAAGCATCGATCCTGCACCGCTTGGCCAAAGGCGAGACCGATATCCCGACCTTAGTCAAGGCCATCTATATCGGGCTCGATCCACGCTTGGTCGGAGCCGCCTCGCTCTCGGTGCTGGCGCATCTTGAGGACCTGGTCGCGCGCGGCATCGTCAGGACCGAAGAACCGCCGTCGATCGGCGGCATTTATCGCTTGGCGGATGCGCGCTTGCCGACCGGCTGAGCGGGTTTGGCGGCAGGCGGCGGCTTCTTCTGCGGCACCGGCTCGGGCACCGGCGTCGCCAGCACCGTGTCGATGTCCGCGATGAGATTGCGCACGCGCGCGGCATTGGTGCCGAAATCACGGCGGCCATAACGCGAGGCTGAACGCACGTCAATGCGCGAGCCGTCCGCCGTGGCGCGGACCCGCACCACCACGTCGTCAAGGAAGCCAAGGATGGGTGTACGTGCCACCGCCTCGATCACGCCGTCGCGCTCCGCAGCCGTCATTGGCGTACGCGCGTCCACCAGATGCGGCAACGGCGGTTGTGCCGACTGCGGTGGCCGCGCGTCGACGACGCGCCATTTCCTCTTGGCGATGACCTTCATGGCGGCGTTGTAGGCCTCCTGTGGCGAGGAATCGGTATCGTCTGGCTCGATGTCAGAATAAGCCGCCTCCTGTTGCTCCGCCGCGTAAAGACCCTCATAGGCGATAGGATTGGCGTCGCGCGGCCGCAATCGGGCGATCGCGCTGAATTGCGGCGGATCGATCGGGTCGGTGGCGATGTCGTAGATCGCCGGCAGATGATAGGTGCTGATGCCGAGGTAGAGCGGATAGCCAATCAGCGCGAAACCGATGAGCAGCGCCGTGGCCGCTTCCCGAGCGCCGCCAATACCCTCGAACCAAATCGCGATCCCGGCGCCAAACGCGAGCAGGATCGCGACGATCGCGAGCACCAGCGCGCCGGCCAGCGTCGACAGCGCCGGCACGATATCCAGCGCACCGGAGCGCACGACAATGATGGCGACGAAGGTAGCAACCAGCGAAAACAGCGCGACGCGACGAGCCCAGATGGCGAGCCGCGACGTCGTTGTTTCAATGAATCGACGCCGTACCATCGGTGTTCGCTTTCCCGGCTGGGCTCAACAGTCTCCCTATAAGCTCCAAACCCGTTACGCCGCGACGTGACCATTTTACGGCGGACTGGTTCCGTTTACTGGCTTGGAGAGCGGCCGGCAATGGCTGGTTGCAGGGCAAGCTGAGCAAATAGAAAACTACCATTAGGCGAGGCGACGGAATAATGGGCTTCGCGATCCTTCGACTCGTCCTTCGGTGCGCCCTCAGACTGCTTGCTTGCCCGAAAGCACGCGGGCTGCGGCGCTTATTCCTGCGCTGCTTCCTCCGCCGGGAGCGTCGAATAGCTGCGCCATGTAGCTTCTGACATGACTGTAGCATCCGCAACTGCGCCGCTCGAGCTCCGAGTGACTGGTGATTTGCATATAACCGCGCCGGCAATTCAGCACACCCCTGGCCTCCAGTCTCCCGGCCACCAGGGTGACCGTCGTCCGGCGAACGCCGAGCATGTGCGCCAGCGTGCTTTGCGTCAGCGGCACCTTGCTGCTGCCGCAGCGATCCTGGATTTCCAGAAGCCAACGGCAAATACGCGCCTCGACGGCATGAGCGGCGTTGCACAGCACCGTCTGCTGCGCCTGCGCCATCATGGCCGTGTCGAAACGCGCCGCGATGCGGCGAATGATAGGATACTGGTCCAATAGATCGCGAAAGACCGATGCGGGCATTCGCGAGGCTTGGCCGGGGATGTGAACTTCAGCATCGCAAGTCGCAGGGGCCGACGCCGTAGCCGCGAATCCGCCGACAATGCCATCCCGGCCGATCAAGATGACTCCGGGTCCGGCATCATCGCGCTGCGGGATGGTCAACGCCACCAGACCCGAATGGGGGAAAATGACATCGTCGATCGGTTCGCCGATGTAATGCAGGCAATCGCCGACGCGCAGCTCACATGCCGTCAAGTGAGACTGCAGCAACGCAGATTCCGGTGCGGGAAGCACGCTCAAGAACAAATTTTGGTCTGACGGCTGCATCGTCATGACTTCTAGTTATCCCGTATCGTTTTTTTACCGGCACGAACCGCCAGGTACGGCTTGCCGCGCGAGCGCGCCACCAGCGCTCGCGACTCGTGCACCGTCGACCGCGCCGAATGGATCGCCTCCTTCAGCAATCGTTGCCGCTCGTACAGGCTCGCCAAACTCCTTCTTAATTTTGGATCGAGATGATCGAGGGTCGGATCGATGCTGGCGAACGGAAGCTCGATGATCCGTGGCCCGTGGTCTTCGTAAACATCCAAGCGCCAGCACCGCGTCTTCGCCTCGCGGCAACTCATCAGTTCCAGGGCAACCTCATGGGCATAGCGAAGCGCGGCGTCGCGATCCGGCAGGTCGGCGCCAATGCGGTCTTCCACTCCCTCAGTCCCGTCTCTTAGATCGAACGTGTAGATCGGCATTATCGAGTTCCCGGCACCTGACCCGGAGTTTTTCGCGTCTTTCGACACAGTTGAAACCAAGACTATGGCAGATTTAGCTTCACCTAAGGCGGCTAATCACCTATCGCGATAGTTCCGCCACAGCGGACACTAATGGCTTTTGCCTGCGCCGGCTTAGAGACGATCACTACCGTGGGGCTTGAGCTGCCTTGCGAACTGGGTGAGGTCCGCCTCCTCCAGTCCGATCGGGCAAGCAGGGAGCGGGGGCTGGCCAACGCCGACGAGCGCGGGCCTGGGAAGGAAAATCGCACGAATTCGAGCGGGAGAGGGACGTCATCCGCAGCTCGAATCGGCGCATAAACCGGCTCTCCGCCGCCGACGAGTCGAAACGTCGTGCAGCGCAGGCCTCGTATGCGGCAGTCGCCGGCCATCGGAGTAGTCGGCAGCAGGCCTTTAATCGCCGTTGCAGCACATGACGTTGACGCTCAGGCCGCCGGGCAGCGTCATGATGGTGTCCTTCGGTACACTTGCTGCGACCTCCAGCGCCTCGTCGGAAACATCGTAGGCAAGAAGCTCTGCGTCGGTCTCTTCCTGATTGTCGTTCATGAGGTTCAATCCTTGGCCGGACGATGGCACTATAGCCGACCGTCAACCGCAAGGAAGGAGTCACATGAAAGGGGGAGAGCGCCAGGTTCAGCGCGATTGGTTCGCGACCGGCGGTGATCGCACGGGCGGCTGCCCATCCCGTTGCGAGGCAGCTTCCAAAAACGAGCGCGCCATATCGAGAAACAGCTCGCGGTCGCCGTCGACCTTGGCCTCGCGCGCCCATTCGAGGCATTTCTCGGCCAGTTCGCGGTAATCTTCGAAACTACGCATGACGGCCCGCTTTCGCTTGCCAGAAAGCCAACCTCCGCCACCATCGGCCCCTGCGGCCAGTAATCAAATAAGGTTAATTCTCGGCGAGCAAGCTGTCCGTCCGATAGACGACTCTCGGAAAAATTTTTCTGCACGACAAACTCGCGCAGCAACTATGTCGGAATCATTACACGTGGGGAACCCAGACTGCGATTTTCGACTTGAGTCGCGGTCATCCGCCAACGTTTGTCAGTGTTGCGTAGGAGAACGGCTGTGGCCCCACGTGCATATTGGAAAGGCTACCTCAAACTTTCACTGGTTTCCTGCCCCATTGCGCTGTTTCCGGCGACGTCGGAGCGGGAAAAAATCAGCTTCCACCAGATCAACAAAGAGACCGGAAATCGTATCAAATATCGAAAGGTCGATGCCGAAACCGGCGCAGAAGTCGAGCAAGGCGACATCGTCAAAGGCTACGAGGTCAGCAAGGGCGAGTATATCGAGCTCGATGCTGATGAGCTCGAGGCCGTTGCGCTCGAAAGCAGGCACACCATCGAAATCGAGGAGTTCGTCGATCGGTCGGAAATCGACGAGCTCTACATGCGCGATCCGTATTATATCGCGCCCGACGGCGAGGTCGGCCAGCAAGCCTTTGCGGTGATCCGCGAAGCCATCGGCAAGGAAGGCGTGGTCGGGCTGGGCAAGGTCATCTTCACCTCGCGCGAGCACATCATCGCGCTGGAGGCGCGTGGCAAGGGCATGATGGGGGTCACGCTGCGCTACCCTTATGAGGTGCGCAACCAAGAAGACTATTTCGACACCATTGATAACGAAAAAGTGCCGAGGGATATGCTCAGTGTCGCAACCCACATCGTCGAGACCAAGCGTGGCAAATTCGCGCCTGAGAAATTCGAGGATCAGTACGAGGACGCTCTCAAGGAGCTGCTGCGGAAGAAGCAGAAGGGCGAGAGGATCGAGCGCCCGAAGGAGCCCGAGCGCTCCAACGTGGTCAATCTGATGGATGCGCTGCGCCGGAGCCTGAAGTCGGGAAATGCGGGCGAGCGCCATAAACGTCGCAACAGCGCTGCGCGCAAGCCCGCGCGCGCACACCTCCGGCACAGAAAGGCAGGTTAGCGCGTGACCGTTTGTGGCCTGAACCACCCGCCGCTCATTCCCGCGTAAGCGGGAATCCAGCTTTCCGCCAAAAAATCCCGGGTCCCCGCTTTCGCGGGGACGAGCGGAGCCTTCGCCGATACAATCTCAATCGAACATGCTCCCAAGAGCAATCTAGGAGCTGCCGGTATTCGGCTGTCGGTCTCCTTTACTGGCACCGTTGTGATTCGAGAAAATGTCGAGCCGCTCGGTGAGCTGAAAGCTGCGGGCCAATTTCAACCAGCGCTGCTCCAAATCAAGGAAATCCCGGCGAAGCTGAGGATTGAGTTCAGCGCTGCCCTGGCGCGCGCAGTCTTCTGCGTGCCGGTAGCATTCGCGAATATGCTCACTCAGGTTTTGCAGCAACACACGACCCGCGCCATGACGCCGCTAACAAGGCCGTATGCCCAACTTTACATCAACCGCGAGGAAAGGAAAGAAAATTGCGCTGCAGCATTCCGGTCGCCAGTCGCGCAGCCTGGATTGCACGCCCCAGGGCTATCGGCTGTTCTCAATTATCGGAGCTCAAACTTTGTCTCAGGCCGGGGCGAAGTCATTGAAATGGTTCAACGCTTTGTCTTCCAATAGAGCACGAGCGGTCCTTCCGACCCAAACACCGGATCGCGCCCGGGCCGTGATACCACGCGAACGCGGCGCACGCCGCGCTCATGTTCTGCGACCGAAGTCCCGCATTCGTCATAAGTGCCCGACGGCGGGTAGGCACCGACGACCATCAAGGCATTGCTGGCCGACAGGCACTCATGCCCGGTGCCCGCCGGAAGGATGACGACATCGCCAGCGCTGAGCTTGAAAGTGCGACCGTGATTGCCGCCAAACCGGACTTTGGCGCTGCCGCGTGCAATGCCCAGCACCTCGTGGGTGCGCGAGTGATAATGCACATAGTCGTAAATTCCGCCGCGCCAGCCGCCACCCCAGCCGTTGCGCTCGAAAAGATCCTCGAACACCGCGGCCGGATCGAGCGACCGCGGCAGGCGGACGGCGCGCCACAGAATAATGAGCGGCCAGCGCGGATGATTGGGGATCAAGCCATCATCACGAAAATAAAATGTCCCGACCCTGCCGTCCCGCAGCAGCGTTGCCAGCGTCCCGGCATCGGGCCGCCGCCAGCCGGTGAGGCGCTCGGTGGACTTTTTCAGGTCTTCCAGCAAAGTCACAGTCCGGAACTTTTATGCCTGAGATCGCTTGCAACGGAAGCAACCGCGACCGGATTGTTTTGGTTCCAAGCGATAGGGAACATGTCCTTATCCTGCCGGCAAACGCCTGTGCTTTCACTTCAAACCGGCGCGGCGAAAGCCATCCAGATAATGGAGTCGATCGGCATCATGCTTGATCGGCATTTGTTCGGCGATCCAAGCGAGCGAGATGTTGGGCTGCGCGCGACGCAGCTCCTGCAACGCGGCTTTGGCGACATCGCCTCGTCCGGCCATCCCGGCCGCAGCCGTCAGCACCCGGTGCGCGCCGACAAAATCGCCGCGTCGACGGATGCCGTCACGCGCCAGCCGCATCGCCTCGTCATAGTTGCGGCCGACGAACTGCGCATAAGAGGCGATGCCGCAATAGATCGCGGATAGCGGATCATGCGGGCTCAGACGGAGGGCGCGGTGAGCCGCCAAATTGGCCTCTTCCGATCGACCGCAATAGGCCAGCGTCAGGCCGTAATAGCCTTGGGCCAGCGAGAAGTTCGGATTGAGCCGCAACGCAAGCTCGAATTCGGCAAGCGAGTCGTCGAAGCGCCGCGCGAACAAATAGACGCAACCCAGGGCGTAATGCGCCCAAGGGTCCTCGCCATCGGCAAGAAGCGCCGCCAGTGCCGCACGCTCGGCGACCGGAGCCACCTTGGGCATATCTGCCCATCCCATGTGGGCGCCAAAAGTCTGGCTGGTGGCGAGCAACCCAAGCGCTTGGCCGTAGCTCGGATCGAGCGCGGTCGCCTTCTCGAGCAGCGCCTGGGCAACCACATTATCCTGTCGCGTGACCCGCCAGTAATGCGATAGCGCCCGCATGACCAGATCCCATGCATCCATGCTGTCAGGCGGCTTGCGCCTGGCACGAAAATTTTCCGCTGCATAGAGCTGCGGCTCGATGGCAGCGACGATGGCTTCGGTGATCTCGTCCTGCACCGCGAAAACGTCGGCAAGGTCGCGGTCGTAGCGCTCGGCCCAGATGTGGCTGCCGGTTGCGACGTCGTTGAGCTGGGCGGTAATCCGGACGCGACCGCCGTCTTTACGCACACTGCCTTCGACCACATAGCCAACGCCAAGCTCCGCAGCGATCTCCTTCATGTGGACGGCCTTGCCTTTGTAGATGAAGGACGAGTTTCGCGCGATGACGAAGAACCAGCGCAGCTTCGACAGTGCGGTAATGATGTCTTCGCTGATGCCGTCGGAAAAATATTCCTGTGTCGGGTCGCCGGTCATATTAGTGAACGGCAGCACAGCAACGGCAGGGCGATCCGGTAGCGGCAAGGCCTGTCGCGGCTGTTCGTGGACTTCCACGGGCAACGAGCCGACGGCATGCCCAGGATCGACACCGTTGACCTGGGTCAGGACCGCGCCGACGAAACGCAGGCCCTTGCGCGCAAACGTCCGGATCAGCTTCTGGTTTTCGCCGCTGTCCCCCAGCGCCTTGCGCGCGGCGTTGATGCGGCTAGTCAACGTCGAATCCGAGACGACCCGGCCGCCCCACACCGAGGCGATGAGATCGTCCTTGCTGACCACCCGATCGCGGTTCCGCACCAGGTAGACCAATAGGTCGAATACCTGCGGCTCGACGGCAATCTGCTTGGAACCGCGCCGCAGCTCGCGCCGGTCGGTGTCAAGCACATGATTGGCAAAGAGAAATTGCACGTCGTCGCCCTTGAGGCGGGCCGCCGGCCCGCCTCAAGGAATAATCAAGCGGATCTCAATGGCAAATCAAGCACCAGGCAAAGTTTTTCGCGTGCGGACTCGTCATGCTGCGCGCTTGTCGGTCGCCATCCCAGCGACCGCAACGGTTCGGAGAAGGTCATGACCCAAATCCAAGCAATCGACCATGAGCCACGCCACGGCCGGAGCAATGTCCTGGGTCGCGCTGTTGCCCTGCTCTACGGCGTTGCCACCTACTTCCTTTTCTTCGTCACCTTCCTTTACGCCATCGGTTTCGTCGAAGGCCTCGTAGTCCCGAGGACCATCGACAATGGAATCGGCACGCCGGTGGCGCAAGCGATCATCATCAATCTGCTGCTGTTGTCCGTCTTCGCCATCCAGCACAGCGTGATGGCGCGCCAACGTTTCAAGCATTGGTGGACTCAATTCGTCCCACGATCGGTCGAGCGCACCACCTACGTGCTATTGTCGAGTCTGGCGCTGGCTTTACTGATGTGGCAGTGGCGTGCGATGCCGGCAATCGTATGGCAGATCGCCAATCCGCAAATTGCCATGGCGGTGATAGCGCTATCACTGATCGGCTGGCTGATTGTCTTGACCAGCACATTCCTGATCAATCACTTCGAATTGTTCGGATTGCATCAAGTGGCTAATCATTTTGCCGGACGCCCAATGGCGGCACCGCGCTTTCGCACGCCGCTGTACTACCATTTTGTGCGGCATCCTATCTATCTCGGTTTCATTATCGCGTTCTGGGCGGCGCCGACGATGACCGTCGGACATCTCCTGTTCGCGGCAATGACGACGGCCTACATCCTCGTCGGCATCCAATTGGAAGAACGCGACCTGATCGAGGAGTTCGGCGATCAGTACCGTTCCTACAAGGCCCGCGTCTCGATGCTGATACCGTGGCGCAAATCGACTTGAACGATATCACGGGGCGGCTGGACCGCCCTGCCCGCGCCAGCCTCGCGAACCCGGCCGCCGCGTCAATATTAAACACGACGCCATCACCGGCGCGCCGAGCAGAATAGTCATGAAAATTTGATGCCTGACGATATTCCGATCCCGACGGATACGCCATATCGTTGGGGCGAATGGCAGACGGGATCGATCATGCAATACAAGCTTCACGTCAACGGCCGTGACCACACCGTCGATGTCGACGATGACACGCCGCTGCTTTGGGTCCTGCGTGACGAGATTGAGTTGAAGGGCACCAAATTCGGTTGCGGCGCCGGTCTGTGCGGCGCCTGCACCGTTCATATCGACGGTGCGCCAGTGCGCTCCTGCACAACACCGATTTCCAATATCGGAAGCGCCGCTGTGACGACGATCGAAGGAATCGGCGACACGCCGATCGGCGCGCGGCTGCAAAAGGCATGGCTCGACGTCGACGTGGTGCAATGCGGCTATTGCCAGGGCGGCCAGATCATGTCGGCGGCGGCGCTGCTCACGCGCAACCATGCACCGAGCGACGACGACATCGATTCCGCCATGAACGGCAATATCTGCCGATGCGGAACATATGCGCGCATCCGTCAAGCTATCAAACAGGCGGCCAGGACGGACTTGGGTTCGGCCGCCACGAAAAAGAGGACATGACGCCATGTTGCGGGAGCGCCAATTGTCGAATTCCTCGAATCGATCCGCAAAGATGCAAATGCTCGCGGCGTCGGCACCACTGCGTGCGTCACGCCGCAATTTTCTGAAGGCGGGGGTTGCTGCCGGCGGCGGCCTCCTTTTGTCCTGTGCGCTGCCCGGTCTCGCCAAAGCCGCGGCGATGGGCCCGACCGAAGGCACGAGCGCGGTCCTCAATGCGTTCGTGCGGATTGCGCCCGACAACGTCGTCACCATCATGGCAAAGAACCCGGAGATCGGTCAGGGCGTCAAGACGATGCTGCCGATGCTCATTGCCGAAGAGCTGGATGTCGATTGGGCGCAGGTTCGCACCGAGCAGGCGCTGCTCAATCCTACGCTTTACGGCCGCCAGCATGCCGGCGGCAGCACGTCCACGCCGCAAAACTGGGATCCGCTGCGCCGCATCGGCGCAGCCGGCCGGCAGATGTTGGTGACCGCGGCCGCGCGGCGCTGGAACGTGCCCGAGAGCGAATGCGAGACCGCGTCCGGCCAGGTTCGTCACACACCGACCGGCCGTACCGTAAGCTACGGAACGCTGGCGAGCGACGCCGCGACACTACCAGTGCCGGATCTGAAAAAAGTCCGGCTCAAGGACCCGAAGGATTACAAGATCATCGGTCATTCGATTCCGGGCGTCGACAGCTCGAAAGTGGTGAGAGGCGAGCCGCTGTTCGGCATCGACACTGTGGCGCCGGGAATGCTCTACGCCGTATTTCAGAAATGTCCGGTCTTCGGCGGTAAGGTCGTCGGCGCAAATCTCGACGCCATCAAATCGCTGCCGGGCGTGCATCATGCGTTTGTCGTGGAGGGTACGACAAATCTCAACGGCCTCATGCCCGGCGTCGCCATTGTCGCGGACTCGTGGTGGCGCGCCGACAAGGCACGCCGCCGGCTCGACGTAAAATGGGATGAAGGCGCGACAGGCCAACAGAGCAGCGCCGGCTTTGAGCGCCAGGCCGCGGAGCTTGGCGCCAAGGCGCCGGCACAAGTCCTGCGCAATGACGGCGACGTGGCCGCCGCGTTGAAGAGCGCCGCGCACATGATCGAGGCGGCGTATTCATATCCGTTTATCGCCCACGGTGCGCTTGAGCCGATGAACTGCACCGCGAAGGTTCAAGACGGCAGGGCCGAGATTTGGGCGCCGACGCAGAATCCGGAGCCGGGACGCGCGCTGGTCGCGAAGACACTGGGGATCGACGAAAAGGATATCGTCGTTCACATGACGCGGGTCGGCGGCGGCTTCGGCCGGCGGCTGGCCAACGATTACATGGTCGAGGCGGCCTGGATTGCCAAAGTCGCCGGCGTGCCGGTGAAGCTCGTCTGGAATCGAGCCGACGACATTCAGCACGATATCTACCGGCCCGGCGGCTGGCATTTTCTAAAAGGCGGCCTGGACGGCAACGGCCGGCTTGTCGCGTGGCAGCAGCACTTTGTCAGCTTTTCGCGCAACGGGAAATTCGCTCCCTCGGCGGACCTGTCCGCCGATACCTTTCCGGCCGGACGGGTGGCAAACCTGTCCTATGGCGCGTCGTTGATACCGCTCGGCGTTCCAACCGGACCGCTGCGGGCGCCAGGGGACAACGCGCTCGCTTTCGTGTTCCAATCCTTCATCGACGAAATGGCGCATGAAGCGGGCAAGGATCCGCTGCAGTTCCAGATCGATCTGCTCGGCAGGGACGAAATGCTGCCGGGGAAAGGCGCCGGATTCAACACGGCGCGTGCCCGTGGCGTACTTGAAAAGGTGCGTGAAGTTTCAGGTTGGGGGCAGCGCAAGCTTCCGTCGCGGACAGGCCAGGGCGTTGCCGTCTATTACAGTCATCTCGGCTATTTCGCCGAGATCGTCGAGGCGGCAGTGGCCGAGAACGGAGCCGTCAAGATCAACCAAGTGTGGGCGGTCGGCGACATCGGCAGCCAGATCATCAATCCCACAGCCGCGGTGAACATGACGCAAGGCGCCATCCTCGACGGCTTCGCCGAAGCGCTGCATCAGCAGATCACGATCGAGAACGGCCGCGTCGTGCAGGCCAATTTCGACACGTTCCCACTGCTGCGGATGTCCCAAGCGGCGCCAATCGAGGTGCATTTCCTGAAGACCGACAATTCGCCGACCGGTCTCGGCGAACCGCCGCTGCCGGCCGCTATTCCCGCGCTTTGCAACGCGATCTTCGCCGCGACCGGCAAGCGCATCCGCACGCTGCCGATCGATACCGCGGTGCTGAAAGCATGATCTGCAGCGCGAGCCGCCGGGCCATCGCCGCGCTAATCGAATTGAAAAAATGAACCGGCTGCGGATCAAGCGCAGCCGGTTCTCGTCCAGTTCAAAGAGCGTCGGGGATCGATCTAGTAAAAGACCCCATAGGCAACGTCCACGACCTGACCGGTCGCCACATTCACCAGCAGCAAATCCGGACCGTATCGCACCCATTGGAACCCCGCCGCCGGTGCTGTTAATCCGAGCGAGGCCCAACCGGCATAGTAATAGGCCGGTGCCAGGAAGACCGCCGGCAGAACCCCGCCCACGACCCAACGCCGATACGCGAAGCCGGGCGGATAAATGAACGGGGCGATGTGCACCCGATTGAACGTGTGGCCGCGATAACTGAACTGGGCGCCGACGGGTCCTCTCATGGGACCGCGCGGCGGCCCTCGCATCCCGCCAGGCGGCGGTCCGTGCGGCGCGACCATCGGGCGGGGGCCCGGTTTGCCGGGTGGATGGTGCTTATTGTTCTGTTGGGCCATGGCCAGGGTCGGCACCGTAAGCGCAAACATCGCTGCGACGACAAGCAAGCGAAACATGACGGCTCCTCTTGATGTTTTTGTCAGCTTCCGACGTCTCTATCGATCCTGCCTTCGTAGATTATCAAATTCTCGCGGCGATGTAAGCTACCAGTGCCAAGGCCGGGAGCGCGACGCAACATCCTCTCGTCCGGGTTTCAGCGCTCCGGGCCGGACAGATTGAGCTCGCGCTCCGCGCGCAAAACATTGCTGTCGAGATTTGCAATCCATTGCCGCCCGCTCGAGGTGACGTTGAGGTAGCGGATGGCAGCCTGGATATGTGAGGACACGCTCTTCCAGTAAAACTGCGGATATAGATCGGTGAGATCGGCGGGCGAAGCGTAGCCCAATTGCTTATTCATTCCGACCTCTTCGAATTCATAGTACAGCGCATTGGCTTTGCGAAGATAATGCGGATCGCCGAGCTGGCCGATGAGATCGGCCGCTCTTACCAACAGGCCCTCTTCATTGGCGGCGTCGTCCGCCGGCTCCTGCGGCGCTGGAAACCGCGTAAATTCGATTGCGCGCGCAATCCTCGCGGCGTCGAGGAGCTCGATCTTAGAAATGCGCTCCATTACGAACAGCTTCGATCGATCGACGTGATAAGGCAGAAGCGCAGCGTCGGAGGAACCGCGCGGCAGCTTGGTCTTGTTGCCCTTGGCGTCGATCACGTATCCGTCGGGACCGTCCCCTTTGAGAATGCCGCGCACGTAACCGATGTCGTGCAACAAGCAGGAGACCAGGAGATGCGCAGCATCGCTGGGATAGGTTGGCGTCAACAGCGCGCGTCCCCTCATGATGTCGAAGCCGACCAGCGTCACAAGCATCGTATGCTCGACGTTGTGATAAAGCGCGTCGCTGTTGCCGATGCATTCAAGCGAAAGCCGGGCGACCGACGGAATGAGCTCGGCCAACCGCGCATCCGTCGAGCTAAACCTGCGGCTCATATGCTCGGCGAGGAAATTTCCCAGTGCCTCTGCCGCCAATTCAGGAACGGTAATCACGTAGTGCCCCCGGCTCAGCTCCTCGACGCCATCGTGACGGCGAGTTGCCCTTTTTGCAATATCGAACATTCGTCCGCGCGTGCTCATGGGAGAATTTCTCAAAATACCCCAAGATGTTGGCGCAAGTCGACGCCGTCCTGTTTCAGCGCGGCCGCGGTCGAGACCACCGCGACGCGGCCGCTGTTGAGGATCACGATGTCGTCGGCGATATCGAATACGAGTTTCGGGCTTTGCTCCACCAACACGATGGAGAGGCCACTTTCCTTGAGCTTGCGGATGGTGGCCATAACCTCGGCGACGATCTGGGGGGCAAGGCCCTCGGACGGTTCGTCCATCAAGAGCACACGCGGATTGGCCATCAGCGCGCGGCCGATGGCAAGCATTTGCTGCTCGCCGCCGGAAAGGTAGCCGGCCATCTGCTGGCGCCGTTCGGCAAGGCGCGGGAACATGGCGAACACGGTTTCGGCCGTCCACGGTATCTGCCCGTGACCGGCGAATCCGACGCGCGCGGCAACCATGAGGTTCTCGCGCACCGTCAAGCTTTTGAACACGCGACGGCCTTGCGGCACCAGAGCAACCCCGCGTGCCGCAATCGATTCCGGTGGCAGCTTCGTCACCGGTGCGCCGAACAGTTCGACGCTGCCTGAGCGTGGCGGCAGGAGCCCGACACTGACATTCATGCAGGTCGTCTTACCGGCGCCGTTACGGCCCAGCAGGCCGAGGAGCCGTCCTTCGCCAAGCTGGAACGACACCCTCTGCAACACGTGGCTGTCGCCGTAGAAAGCATCAATCTCGCTGAGGGTCAGCGCGCTATTCGCCAAGATAGACCTCCCGCGTGCGCGGATCAGCCACCACTTCGGCGCGGGTTCCTTCGACGACGACCTCGCCGAAATGCAACAGCGTGATGCGGTCGGCGAGATCGAGCGCGGTATCCATGTCGTGCTCGATCATCACGACGGTCACATCGCGGGGAATGCGCCTGAGCAGCTCGCGCACGTCGCGGCGCTCGTCGATCGACAGGCCGGCGAATGGTTCGTCGAGCAGCAACACTTTCGGGTTCTGCGCCAGCGCCATGGCGATCTCGACGCGGCGCTTTTCGCCGTAGGAAGTTTCCGCCAGCGGCCGGTCGGCAATGTCGTGGAGACCGACGCGCTCGAGTGCGGCGCGTGCTTGTGCCGTCAAGTGCTGCTGCCGATGGAGCGCGACCAGAGGATTCCAACGCAGCGTAGACAGGCCGAGCAGCGCAAGCGTCGCATTGTGCAGGATCGTGTCGCGGGCGAACAGCGTGATGATCTGATAGGTGCGCGCCATGCCGAGATGCGCTCGTTTGCGGGTCGCCAGCCGGGTAATCTCGCGGTCGAACAACAACACCGCACCGGAATCAGGAGCGATCTCGCCGGTGATCAGATTGAACAGCGTGGTCTTGCCGGCCCCGTTGGGGCCGATGATCAGCCGCCGCTCGCCCGGCTCGACCGCAAGGTTGACGTTGGTGGTGACGCGCAGGCCGCCGAAGCTCTTGCACAGATTTTGCACGGCGAGCGCAGTCATCGCTTTTGCTCTGCGACCGGGGCCGGCGGGGCCGCCGCAGCCGGCCGCGCAGATTTGCTGCGGTTCGCGGTGCGCCACGCGGCGCGCGCGAGCCGCACGGAGCCGGGGACCAGGCCCTCAGGCATGAACACGACGATGGCGACGAAGATGGCCCCGAGCAAGAAATTCCAATGCTGGAACAGCCCGTTCAAGACGAATTTCACGAGATCGGCGAAGCCCATCGGAGACAAGACCGTGAAACGGAGCCCGCTCACCACGTTCTTGACGATGACGACCAGCGCCGCGCCGACCACCGGACCAAGCAGCGTCCCCGCCCCGCCCGAAATCACCATCAGCAAACCTTCCGCCGAGGCGGTGAGCGCCAACGCTTGCGGGCTGATGAACTCATTGTAGTAGACAAACAAAATGCCGGAGATCGAGGTCAAGAGGCCTGAGAACATGAAGGCCATGAACCGGATCATCCAGACGTGGAAACCGAGCGCGTTCATGCGCCGTGGCTGGTCGCGCGTGCCACACAGCGCGGCACCAAGCGGCGAACGCACAAAGATCGCACTGCTTGCAACGGCGAGCAGAAAAATAATCAACGTTGCATCGTAGAATCCACGCGCGGAGCTAAGCGGCAGACCGAACGGCGCCGGACGGGTCGTCACGTTGATGCCGTTGTCGCCGTGGGTGACGCTGATCCAGCGATAGGCGAGACCCCAGATAATCTCGCCAAGCGCCAGCGTGATCATGATGAAGCTGATGCCGCTCGCCCGCAGCGCCAGCGCGGCAAACACCGCCGTCGCCAAAAGCCCGATCCCGATCGCCGCCGGAATAGCAACGGCGTGACCGAATCCGGCGGCCAGCAAATAGGCGACAGCATAGCTTGCAACGCCGAACAATCCGGCGTGACCGAGCGATACCAATCCGGCGTAGCCCACCAGCACGTTCAGCCCGAGCGCGAAGATCGCGTAGAGGAGGATCTGACTGGCGATGTTGACGTAATAGACCTCGGTGATCACGTAAGGCACGATGACCAGCCCGATAATCGCAACAACGATGGCGATGCGCCGGCCGGTCACAGGAGCCGCCCCCCGAACAGGCCCTGCGGCCGCAGCACCAGCACCAAGACCATCGGCAGGAACAGCACGAAATAGGCGAGCTCCGGCAACAGCGCTTGGCCGAAATTGTAGATAAAGCCGACGACGATACTGCCGAGGAACGAGCCGAGCAGGCTACCGGTGCCGCCGAGTATGACCACCACCAGCGCCAGCGGCAGCATGTCTTGGTCGAGGCCTGGATAGACCGAAAGAATCGGGGCACCAATCATGCCGGCAAATCCGGCAAGCCCGGCGCCGAGCCCAAACACGATGGTGAACAAGCGCGATACACGGATGCCGACGACGCGGGCCATCTGCGGGTCATCGACGCCGGCGCGGATCATGGCGCCGAGTCGCGTACGTTCCAGCATGAGCCAGAGCGCGATGGCAAACACCACCGCGATTCCGATCACCGCCATGCGGTAGAGTGGGAACACCGCCAAGCCGACGCGCACGAAGCCGCCCAAGCCGGCCGGTGTCGACACCGAGATCGGGTCGCCACCCCATCCCATCAGACACAGATCGGCGACCATGAAGGAGACGCCGAGCGTCACCAGCACCTGCGCCAGTTGCTGGCCGGCAAGCCGGCGCAACAGCAGGCGTTCCATCAGAGCGCCGAGGACCGCGACTTCGAGCGCACTGATGATTGCGGCAGCCCAGAAATCCAGGGTGAAGCCGAGCGCACCGCCGAGAAACGTCGAACCAAGATAGGCGCCGACCATGAACATCGAGCCGTGCGTCAAATTGGGAATGCGCATCAGCCCGAAAATCAGGGAGAACCCCGCTGATAAAAGAAACAACAGGCCGCCGAACGTCACGCTGTTGACGGTCAGCAGCAGCCAAAACGTCATATCCGCCGCCTTTGTGTTTTCCGGCTGCCAGTTTTGTCTGATAGCCCGGAATGCGCCAAGCACACTCCGGAATCGTTCGAACTCAGTTCCCCGATTTCGCCCCCGCTTGCGTTCTTCGGCGGACTCTTAACGAAGGTCGCAAAGCGAGCGAAGGGGATTCGTCACTCCAGCCCACGAAAATTCAGCACTTCGTCAGCGGCGGATAGTCGCGCGAGTAGACCGGGTGGGCGAGGAATTCCTTTTCCGGCCAGGTCCAAAACTGGCTGACGTTCTCATAAGTGTGGATGGTCTTGTTCCAAAGCTTGAGCCCGTATTTGGCGCCCTCTTTGACGACGCGTCGGATATAGATTGTCCCAATCACGTTGTTGAGATGATCAAACTTGATCGGCCCGCGCGGCGTGTCGGTCAGGGTGACCAATTTGAGCGCCGCCATCAACTTCTCTCTGTCCCTCGCATCGCCGCCGACGGTCTGCAGGCCTGCGTCCAGCACCTGGCAATTGCAGTAGAGCAAAGCCGCATACTGGCCGGGGATGGCGTCGTAATTCTTCAGCATACCGTCGACGAAGCGGTGGTTGGCGTCGCTTTCCAGGTCGAGCGTGTAAGGGGCGGCGCTGACCAGCCCGAGCGCTTCCTCGCCGAAGCTCTTGAGCAAGAAATCGTCGGCGCCGGCTTCTCCGGCGATAACCGGATATTTGAGCCCGGCCGTCGCATATTGCTTCATGAAGCGCAACGGGTTCGAGCCGGCAAAGCCCTGGCAGACCGCGTCGCAAGCGACGATCTGCGCGATATAGGGCGTATAGTCGGGCGTCACCAACGGCGGCCATAATTTGTTGACGACGCAGCCGCCGTCCTTCTGGAACGACGCCTGGAAGCCGCCCATCTGTTCATGGCCGAAGGCAAAGTCCTCGGAAATCGTGACGACGCGCTTGAGCTTCAGTTCTGTCGCGGCATAGTGACCCAGCGGTTGGGTCGCCTGCGAAGACGTTGCCGACGCGCGCAACAGATAGGGGTTAGGCGTCCGCTGAGTGAGATTGTCAGCCGCGGCCAAGCTGAGCGTCGGCATCTTCTTCTCGATGACGTACTCGCTGATGGCATAGAGTTCGAAGGCTGCGAGCGGACCGAGGATGACATCGACCCCGTCGCGCTCGACCAATTCCTGAGCCTTGGTCTTGGCGCCCGCCGGATTGCCCCCGGTATCGGCGGAGATGAAGTCGACCTTGCGCCCACCCAGCGTATAATTCTTCTCCTTCAAGTAAGTGAGGACGCCCTGCTCCATCAAGATACCGCCAGCCGCGAGCGGGCCGGTCTTCACGGTGAGCAAGCCGAGCTTGAACGGCACGGCCTGGGCGACGGCGGGCGCCGGGAAACGGGTCAAAGCGACGGCTGCGCCGGCTGCGGTGCCGGTGAGCAGCGTGCGACGACTGACTCTGCGAGACATGGTGTTCTCCGATCAGCAGTCCGATTGAGCGAAGCGAAGTCCGGGTCGACCCGAGACTGTCCCGAATCTCGCGTTGCTCAATCCGGGTTATGGGGGCTACAGCGCTCAGCACTTCGTCAGCGGTGGATAGTCGCGCGAATAAACGGGGTGCGCGAGGAATTCCTGTTCAGGCCAGACCCAGAATTGACTGACGTTCTCATAGGTCTTGATTGTCTTGTTCCAGAGCTTGAGGCCGTATTTGGCGCCCTCTCTGCCAATACGACGGATGTAAATGTTGCCGATCACGTTGTTGAGGTGATCGAACTTGATCGGGCCGCGCGGCGTGTCCGTCAGACTAACCGCCTTTAGCGCTGCCATGAATTTCTGCTTGTCGCTTGCGTCGCCGCCTGCCCCCTGCAGCCCGGCATCGACGACCTCGCAATTGATGTAAAGGCCGGCGGCATAGAAACCTGGAACGGTATTGTAGTTCTTCAGCATTTCGCTGACGAAGCGGTTGTTGCCGTCGGAATCGAGATCGAGCGTGTAGGGACACGCACTGACAAGACCGATCGCCTCGTCGCCGTAGCTTTTCAGCAACGCGTCGTCGGCGCCGGTCTCTCCAGTCACGACAGGGTATTTCAGGCCCGCAGTGGCATATTGCTTCATAAAACGCAGCGGATTCGAGCCGGCAAAGCCTTGGCAGACGCCGTCGCAGCCGCTGATCTGGGCGATGTAGGGCGTGTAGTCGGGCGTGACAATCGGCGGCCAAAGCTTGTTGACGACGCAGCCACCGTCCTTTTGGAACGCAGCCTGGAAGCCGCCCATCTGCTCGTAACCGAAGGCGAAATCCTCGACGATGGTAACGACGCGCTTCAGCTTCAACTCAGTCGCAGCATAGTGCCCCATCGGCTGCATCGCCTGAGACGAAGTGGCCGAGGCGCGCAACAGATAAGGGTTCGGCTGGCGCTGCGTCAGGTTATCGGCAGCGGCCAAGCTGAGTGTCGGCATCTTCTGCTGTTGGATATACCCGTTGATGGCATACAGCTCGAACGCGGCAAGCGGGCCGAGAATGACGTCGACCTTGTCACGCTCGACGAGCTCCTGAGCCTTGGTCTTAGCGCCCGCCGGATTGCCGCCAGTATCGGCGGAAACGAAGTCGACCTTGCGGCCGCCCATCGTATAGTTTTTCTCTTTCAGATAGGTCAGCACGCCCTGTTCCATTTGTATGCCGCCCTGGGCCAGCGGGCCGGTCTTTACGGTGAGCAGACCGAGCTTGAATGGCGCAGCTTGCGCGATGGCAGGCGTTGGAAACCGGGTCAGCGCGATCGTCGCGCCGGCCGCAGTACCTGCCAACAGCGTGCGACGACTGATGCTCCGAGCCGTTAATCTGCGAGACATTGCTGTTCTCCCTCTCACGCGCCGTTAACTCCCTGGGCATGCCCCGAGCTGCGAACGAGTGAGCCGGCAATCCATTTCGTCAAGCACGGCTATGGATTGCGGGCCCCTTTTTGCGTCGGCCCCGGATTAACGGACCATCATCCGACAAGCGGTTCCGTCCTGTAAAGTCCGCTGTTGTCGCGTTTGGCCTATTTTTTCTTTGCCGGAATAATAGGCAGCAGCAGATAGGGCTGCGCAGCGCCGCCGAAATGCAGGCTGGTGACGCCGTCGAAAATGTCGGTCGGCCGGTCCCGCGGATCGTCGTGCAGGAACGGCCCGCAGCCGGTCAGTTCATTCTTGAAATTCGACTGCCGCCCGCCACTGCCGCCCGGATAAACGTAGTCGTTGCCGCGAATGGACAAGGCGATGCGATGACCCGCGGGCACCACAATCGAAGTCGGCCAGATTTCTATATCGAGTGCCACCACGTCACCCGGTTTGAGCGGCTCTTTCTTGCTATGGCTGTGATACGGGCGATACGGCTTCGACAACTTCTTGTCCAACCGCCGATGCGAGGCGCGCAGCCA
>JASHQI010000152.1 GCA_030037645.1 Xanthobacteraceae bacterium | reverse complement strand
GGCCGGAGATTTGGTCGACGCGACGATCGGCGCAAGGTGATTGTCATTCCGGGACGGCACTGAAGGCGCGAACCCGGAATCCATAGCCACCGTCCCTCGTAGTTGGCACGGCCCAGCGAATTTCCTACGCTTGCGTGATTGAGGATTCCGGCCCCGCCGCTGCGCGGCGTCCCGGAATGACGGGAGCGCGCGCCATGCGAGTCTATCACTTCAGCGAACAGGCCTATTTCCCGGCGTGGAACGAGCATTCCGGCACGTTGCGCGTCACCTTCCCCAACCGCAAATGCGATCCGCGCGTCGCCGCCGATCTGTTGCATCGCTATTACGACGAGTGGCAGCTCTGCGACGAGCTCGGCCTCGACATCATGTTGAACGAGCACCACCAGACCGCGACCTGCATGTCGTCGACGGTGGTGGTGGGCCTGGCCGTGCTGGCGCGCATCACCCAAAAGGCGCGGCTGCTGGTGCTCGGTTATCCGATCGGCCATCGGCCCGATCCGTTGCGCGCCGCCGAGGAGCTGTCGACCATCGACGTGATCTCGCGCGGCCGCCTCGATATGGGCTTCATCAAGGGCATCCCCTACGAGATCGCCGCCTCCAATCGCAATCCGACCGAGCTGATGGACCGCTTCTGGGAGGCGCACGATTTCATCCTCAAGGCGATGACGACGCACGACGAGGTGTTCAACTGGGAAGGCGAATTTTTCCAGTACCGGCAGGTGAACGTCTGGCCGCGGGTGTGGCAGGAGCCGCATCCGCCCGTCTGGTCGACCACCGGCAGCGCGACGCAGGCGCGCGTGCTCGGCGAGCGCGGCTACGTCATGGCGACACTCGGCACCGGCTACGGTACGCGCAGAATGTACGATTCCTACCGCAAGGCCTACGTCACCAAGCATGGCAAGGCGCCCGGCGCCGACCGTTTCGCCTATCTGGGCCTCGTTGCGGTCGCGCAGGACACAGAGGAGGCGCGCCGGCGCGGCGATCTCATCGCCGGCTATCTGCGCACCAGTCCGATCGTTGCCTTGCCATTCCGCAACCCGCCCGGCTATCTGCCGGCCGAGGATAATGCGCGGCTCCTGCGTGGCGAAACTCCGCCGCGCACCTACACCAAGCAGGGCCATGTGATCAGCATGCAGACGGCAAGCGTCGACGAGTTGGTGGATGCCGGCGTCTTGTTCTGCGGCACGCCTGATCAGGTCTACGAGCAGGTCGTCGACTTCTGCGGCCATTGCGGCGGCATGGGCAACCTCCTGATGATGGGCCAGGGCGGTGAGCTCACGCACGCGCAGACGGTCGACAACCTCACGCTGTTCGCCCGCGAGGTCTATCCCCGGCTCAAGACTTGGAAGCAGCCTGATGCCGAAGCTGCGGCTGTCGCGGCTTGAGTACGCTCGGCAAGCACTGCGGCGCACGACCCGATCTGGCGCCAGCGTTCGACGTTTTGATCTGTCAGGCGTACGAGGCGGGAGAAACGCGACGCGCGATTGCTGAAGCGTGCATTGTTCAAAAATTGGAACAAATCTTGATTTTGGGATGGATTTGGCCCATGTGTTGCTTGCCGCGGGGGCGGCGGATCGGAGAAAACCGTTGCATGACAACCGGCGCGTCCGAAACCGTTATGCCGGCGTCCGAGTGCTTCTTGACCGACCACGCTCTGCTGATGGACCACGATTGCTTCAGGGCAGCATTTCATGCCTGAAGTTGCAGTCGCGTCATTGGATGAATCTCGATCGGTCCATTTATGGTTATCCCTCTGCAGGCGAGCTTTTGCGCGCGATGGGAAGGGTCGGCCGTGCAAGCGAAGCTGTGGCGACCCGGATCGGGGCGCACACAAACTTTCGCCCCGTCGCCGAACCCTCCCCGCTACAAGTTTCGCTTGAAGGGTCGGCAAACTGAGCCATGACGACACGCATCACCATTCGCAAGCCGGACGACTGGCATCTGCATGTACGTGACGGCGAGATGCTCAAGGCAGTGCTGCCACACACGGCAAAGAATTTCGCCCGCGCGATTCTGATGCCGAATCTTATCCCGCCGGTGTGCACCACGGCCGACTGCATCGCCTATCGCCAGCGCGTGATGGCGGCATTGCCGCCGGGCTCGAAGTTCAAACCTTTGATGACCTGCTATCTCACCGACGACACCGATCCAGACGACGTCGAGCGCGGCTTTCGGGACGGCGTGTTTACCGGCGTCAAGCTCTATCCGGCAAACGCCACGACCAATTCGGCGGCCGGAGTTACCGACTATCGCAAGATCATGCGCGTCCTGGAGCGCATGGAAAAGATCGATATGCCGTTTTTGATGCACGGCGAGGTCGTCGACCCCGACGTCGACGTCTTCGACCGCGAGGCGGTCTTCATCGAACGTAACCTGTCGAAATGGGTAAAGCAATTTCCCGGCCTGCGCTTCATCCTGGAGCATCTGTCGTCCAAGGACGGCGTCGATTTTGTCAAAAGCGCAGCGCCACAGGTCGGCGGCACGATTACGCCCTATCATCTGATTCTGACCCGCACCGATTGGTTCGGTCACGGCCTGAAGCCTTACATGTACGTGATGCCGGTCATCAAAACAGCCAAGGATCGCGCCGCGTTGCGCAAGGCAGCGACCTCGGGCCAGGCTTGCTATTTCCTCGGCACCGACTCTGCGCCGCATCCCTACGCCAAGAAGGTGTCGGTCAACGGCATTCCCGGCATGTTCAACGCGCCGGTCGCGATTGAGACCTATGCGCGCGTGTTCGAGGAGGAGGGTGCGCTCGACAAGCTCGAAGCGTTTGCGTCGCTCAACGGGCCGAAGCATTATCGTCTGCCCCCGAACGAGGAGCGCATCACGCTGGAGAAAACGACCTGGACCGTGCCGGAAGAGGTCAAGGTGTTTGGTCCCGACGAACGCGCGCTGATCTATCGCGGTGGCGAGACGATCGAGTGGAAGGTGGTCAGTTGAACGATGCCTTGCGAGCCGTCATGCTGAGGCGTCCGTGCGTGGCACAAAACTCGACGGAAGCAGCTTGGGTGCAATGCCAGTTGTCGTTCGAGGCTCGCCTCGCTCGCACGTCAGGGTGATGGAAACGGAGTTCGCGGGCTAGATGAGACAACAATGACAGGCTTTGCCGATAAAGAGGTGATAGCCAATCTGACGGCGAAGATGCTCATCGAAGTGGACGCGGTTCGCTTCATGACCGACAAGCCGTTCATCTACACCTCCGGCTGGGCGAGCCCGGTCTACACCGACTGCCGTCGCCTCATCTCATTTCCCCGTGTGCGGCAAGCCCTGATCGATTTCGGCGTGGCGACGGTCGAGCGCGATGTCGGGTTCGAGCAATTCGACGCTGTTGCAGGCGGCGAGACGGCCGGAATTCCGTTTGCGGCGTGGATGGCCGATCGCTTGATGCTGCCAATGCAGTATGTGCGCAAAAAGCCGAAGGGCTTTGGGCGCAACGCCCAGATCGAGGGCCATATCGAGCCCGGCGACCGCGTGCTTCTGGTCGAGGACATGACCACTGACGGCCGCAGCAAGGTCAATTTCTGCAACGCGCTCCGCGGCGCCGGCGCCACGGTCGACCATGTTTTCGTGTTCTTCTTTTACGACATCTTCCCCGAGGGCAAAAAAATCCTTGGCGACCTCGGCGTGACGCTGCACGCACTCGCCACCTGGTGGAACGTCTTGGAAGTTGCCAAGAACAGCGGCAAGTTCGACAAGGGCAAGCTCAGGGAAGTCGAGAAATTCATGAAGAATCCAGCCGGTTGGTCGAAAGCGCATGGCGGCGCCGCGCAGGCGGCGGAATAGGGTCAGTGAACGTCATCCTGAGGTGCCCGCGCAGCGGGCCTCGAAGGATGACAGCCGAGGCGGTGCGGCCCTTCGCAGCTCGGCACTCTGCGTCGAGTATCTCGGGGTGACTAGTCAGAGGTAGCAAATGCCAAACGAGGTTGCGGATGTAATCGTTGTCGGTGCCGGCAACGCGGCGTTCTGTTCGGCGCTGGCGGCGCAGGAGCAGGGCGTCAAGGTTCTGATGATCGAAGCGGCGCCTGAGGACGAGTCCGGCGGCAACAGCCGCTTCACCGCCGGCTCGATCCGTGTCGTCTACAACGGCGTCGACGATATCAAGACGCTGGTTCCCGATCTTACGCCGGCGGAGATCGAGACCACGGATTTCGGGACCTACACGGCCGATCAGTTCTTCGACGACATGGCGCGGATCACGCAGAATCGCGCCGATCCCGATCTCGTCGAGTTGCTTGTCACCAAAAGCTTCGACTCGCTCAACTGGATGCGCAATAAGGGTGTCCGCCTCATCCCGATCTACGGCCGGCAGGCGTTCAAGATCGACGGCAAGTTCAAGTTCTGGGGTGGCTTGACGGTCGAGTCCGTCGGCGGCGGACCAGGACTCATCAATATGCTCACGGCATCGGCGAAGAAGCGAGGCATCGAAATCCGCTACCAGACGCGCGGCCTTGATCTTCTGTTCGACGGCAATCGAGTCGAGGGAGTGCGGGTGCGGGAGAAAGGCGACGTGCGCGAGTTGCGCGCAAAATCCGTGGTGCTCGCCTGCGGCGGCTTCGAGGCCAATCCGGAATGGCGCACGCGTTATCTCGGCCCGGGCTGGGATCTCGCGAAGGTGCGCGGCACGCGTTACAATACCGGCGACGGCATCCGCATGGCCATCGAGATTGGTGCTGCGCCGCGCGGCAATTGGTCCGGCTGCCATGCCGTGCAGTGGGAGATGAACGCACCCGAGTTCGGTGATCTTGCGGTCGGCGATCAGTTCCAGAAGCACTCTTATCCGTTCTCAATCCTGGTGAACGCCACCGGCAAGCGTTTTGTCGATGAGGGTGCGGATTTCCGCAATTACACTTACGCAAAATATGGACGCGTGGTTCTGGAGCAGCCGGGCCAGTTCGCCTGGCAGATTTTCGACCAGAAGGTAAAGCACCTGCAACGCGACGAATACAGGATTCGGCAAATCACCAGAGTGACCGCAAATACCATCGAGGACTTTGCGCAAAAGCTTGAAGGCGTGAACGCGGTGGAGTTCCTGAAGACGATCAAGGAATGGAACGCCGCGGTGCGCACTGACGTGCCCTTCAATCCGAACGTCAAGGATGGACGCTGCACGCGTGGACTCGCAGTCAACAAGAGCAACTGGGCGAACACTGTCGACACGCCGCCCTTCGAGGGCTACGCCGTGACCTGCGGCGTCACTTTCACCTTCGGCGGCCTTCGCATCAACACCGATGGTGAGGTCCTCAACACCGACTACCAGCCGATCCGGGGCCTCTATGCCGCGGGTGAATTGGTCGGCGGCCTGTTCTATTTCAATTATCCGGGTGGCTCGGGCCTGATGTCGGGCACCGTGTTCGGCAAGGTTGCCGGCACCTCGGCCGGTCGCGTCGGAAAGAACTGATCATGGACGTCAAGATCAAGCGCCCCCTCAACGAACTCGGTGCGGCTGAGATCGTTGAGAAAATCGCGGTTGGCGAGACGACGTGCGAAGCGGTGGTGCGCGATTGCGCGGCGCGAATCGCAATGCACGACGGCGTCGTGAAAGCGTGGGTCAACTTCGATTCCGAGCTGGCGCTCGCCCAGGCGCGCGCGCTCGATCGTGGCCCGCGCCGTGAGCCGCTGCATGGCGTGCCGATCGGCGTCAAAGACATCATCGATACTTTCGACATGCCGACCGAAATGGGCTCGGAGATTTATCGCGGTCATCGGCCGCCCGCCGACGCGCCTTGCGTCGCGCTGTTGCGCCGCGCCGGTGCCGTCATACTCGGTAAAACCGCCACTTGCGAATTTGCCGGCATGGCACCGGCCGCAACGACCAATCCGCACAATGCCGCGCACACGCCGGGCGGCTCCTCGAGCGGCTCGGCGGCGGCTGTCGCCGACCACATGGTGCCGGCGGCACTCGGTACCCAGACTGGTGGTTCGGTGCTGCGGCCAAGCTCCTATTGCGGCATTTTCGGCTACAAGCCGACCTACAACTCATTCAACAAGGCCGGCGTGAAACCGGCGGCAGAAAGCATCGATACGATCGGCTGGCTGGCGCGTTCGATCGAGGACATCGAACTTCTCACCGCGGTGCTGCGCATGCAGGCGCCGCGGCCGCCGCGCAGGCTGGAGCAAGCGCCTCGGGTCGGTCTCTGCCGCACCGAAATGTGGGACACGGTGCAGCCAGAGTCGAAAGCGGCGGTCGAAGGCGCCGTCACAGCCTTGGGCCGGGCGGGAGCGACGGTGCGCGAAGTCAAGCTGCCGGACGCCTTCACCGGATTACGCGTCATTGCGCGCGAGACCATCAATTTCTATGAGCGCGCTGCCTGCATGGCCTACGAATGGGATCATCATCGCGACCTATTGTCGCCGCAGATGCGCCGCTACATCGAGAACGGCCAAAAAACGACGCGTGACAATTATGTGGCCGGCTGGCGGCGTGTCGAGGAGTGCCGCGCGCTGTTGCCGACGGTGTTCGAGGGGCTCGAAGTCCTGCTCGTGCCGTGCGTGCAAGGCGAGGCGCCGAAAGGCCTCGCCTCAACCGGCGACGGCAGCCTGCAGGCGGTCTGGACCGCGCTGCATACGCCGACCGTGACACTGCCGACGCATCGCGGCCCAAACAATCTTCCCGTCGGCATCCAGTTGGTCGCGCAACGTTACGACGACGATCGGCTGCTCGCCTGCGCTCACTGGATATGGGGAAAGATCGGCGCGCCGAAAATGGTAGGCTGTCATCCCTCACCCTAGACTTTGATCCAATTCAACTGAATTGGATCAAAGTCTAAATTACTTGTTCGAGCATGATCATCCGAAAACCGGTTTCCACTTTTCGGGATCATGCTCTAAGGAGCGAGCGCAGCGAGCCTCGAGAGGCGACGGTCTCAGCGCTTCGGCCGCATCCTTCGAGGGCCGCTTCGCGGCCGCCTCAGGATGACGAAACGTTGACTGGAGTTACTGGATGGAATTCGACAATTCCTTCGACGTGCCGCTCGCTCCGGCGCAGGCATGGGCGATGCTGATGGACATTCCCCGTATCGCGCCGTGCATGCCGGGCGCAGAGCTAACCCAGGTCGTCGACGCGCAAAATTATAAGGGTAAGATTTCCGTGCGGCTTGGTCCGGTGGCGTTGGCATTTGCCGGCAATGTGCAGCTTTTCGATGTCAATCAAGAAGATCGCACTGCGCGTGTCAAAGCGCAGGGCAGCGACGCCAAAGGTCGCGGCTCTGCCAATGCCACGGCGGCATTTCGTATCGAACCGGCGAGCGGCGGCTCGCGGGTGTTGATCCATACCGACCTGATGTTGTCCGGTGCCGTTGCGCAATATGGGCGCGGCGTCGGCATGATCCAGGCGACCGCTGCTCAAATCATCGGGCAATTCGCGGAAAATTTGCGGGCGCAGCTCATGCAACAACCGGCGGTCTCGGTCGTGGCGCCACGAGCGCAATCGTCCGAAGCTGCACGATCCGCTTCGAATGCCGGTCCATCTCCGCAGCCAGCCGTGCCGCAGCCGGAGACTCCAGCCGTAAAGCCGATCGCCGGCTTGTCGCTGATTGCGCGCGTTTTTTGGCAACAGATTGTTGCGCTGTTCAGCGGACGCAAAACCTAAATGTCATCGGACAAGACTTCGGCTATAGTGCGCAGCATTCGCAGAAAACCGGGAACAACCTGATGTGGAGAGCGCCACTGATCGTTCAAACCGTAAAAGCGTTCGCTTTGACGCACTGCCGGTGTTGGGGCAAACTCTTCGCGCGGCAACGCCGTCCCGGAATGGAGACCTGAATGAACCGTTTGCCTTCTGCGGCGCGTATCTTGCTTTGGTCCGTGCTCGCCTTCTTGGCTTGCCTGCCGGCACAGGCGCAGAATTTCCCGTCACGACCAATTCACCTCATCCTGCCTTACCAACCGGGCGGCATTGTGGATTTTACCGGAAGAGTTCTGGCCAAACAGCTCACCGCCGTCCTCGGCCAGACCGTCGTCGCCGAGAACAAGCCGGGCGCTGGTGGTATCGTCGGCGTAAACGAGGTCGCTCACGGGACGCCTGACGGCTACGACATCGTGTTGATCGATCCCTCGATCGTCATTAATCAGACTCTGCACAAGAGCATGCCCTATGACGTTTTCAAGAATCTGATAGCAATCTCGATTGTCTGTTCGTCGCCGCACGTCCTGATCGTCTCGCCGCAGCTTGGCGTGAAGACCTATGCGCAGCTCGTGGCCTACGGCAAAGCCAATCCCGGCAAGCTCAATTTCGGTTCTGCCGGTGTTGGCACGACGCCGCACCTGGCCGGCGTGATGTGGGCCCAGCGCACCGACATCAAAGCGACCCATGTACCTTACAAGGGCGTTGGTCCGTCCTTCGTCGATCTGATGAGTGGCAAGATACAGATGGAATTTTCCTCGATTGCCGGGGCGCTGCCGTTTACCTCCAAGGGCAGCGTCATTCCGCTGGCAACGACCGGCGACAAGCGCTCGCCCGTCTATCCCAACCTGCCGACGCTTGAAGAGGAGGGCCTCGCCGGATTCGATGTCGAGGTCTGGCTCGGACTATATGGAACGGCCGGAACGCCGCCCGGAGTGCTCGCCACGCTCAACGGCGCTGTGGCCAAAGCGCTGCAGGACGACGGACTGAAGGCCGCGTTTGCCAAGTTCGGTGTCGAGCCGCGCGGTACCAGTCTCAAGGACGGCGCCGCGTTCACCAGGTCGGAATACGAGAAATGGCGGAAGGTCATCACCGACGGCCATATCACGTTGGATTGACCCCAAGCAGCGATGACCACCCCTTGGCCGACTGAAGTGCGGCTGCGCAAGGATCGCAAAACTCTCACCGTCGCGTTCGACAATGGCGAGCGCTTCGATCTCGCCGCGGAATATTTACGCGTGCGAAGCCCGAGCGCCGAGGTTCAAGGTCACTCGCCGAGCGAGCGGCGCGTTGTCGGCGGCAAGCGCGATGTGCAGATTTTGGAGTTGCACCCGGTCGGCAACTACGCGGTACGTCTCGTCTTCGATGACTTACATTCGACCGGAATTTTCAGTTGGGACTATCTGTTCGAGCTCGGCCGCAATCGCGAGCAAAATTGGGACGAGTATCTGCGAGAACTCGCCGAAAAAGATCTTTCACGAGTGCCGTCGACGCCCTGATATGCAGGGAAGTCGAGATCACGCCAGTTTTATGCTTTTTATGCCGACAACCTTCGGCGTGCATTTAATCGCTCGGTATGGAGCCATACGCAGAAATGCGCAGCGCGCGTCACGGACGCGCACTCGCGCATGACGTTTTTGCACGAGGGGCAACTTCAGCATGGGAAAGGACTCATTCGTGCGCAGCTTGATCTGGCAATTTGTGAACGACGACCAGGGCGCCACTGCGATCGAATATGGCCTGCTGGCAGCGGGCATTTCCGTTGCGATCATCGCCGTCGTCGCGGCTTTGGGCACCAATCTCAATACGACGTTCTCGAACGTCTCCGGGGCGTTGGAATAGCTGGCCGCTTGATGCGGCGGCCGCTCCCGACCCGTCAACGAACGGTCAACCTTGGCTCGGCATGATCGCGCCGGTGTCGGGGAGGGGCGTAAGATGGGGCGCCTACCGACATAGAACGGCCTTGGTCCCTCTCCCTCGGGCCAAGGCCGTTCGTTTTTTACCCGTCGCGGTTCTTAATCTGGCCGCGTCGCATGCGCAGTTGGCCGCCGCTGCGGGAACGGCGCGCGGACTGACAAACGCGCAACGTTGATTGAAGCAACGCCCACGGGCTCGCATGGTTATTTGCGCCCTTGGTTGATGAACCGTTCCATCGCCATGCAGGCCGAAGCTTCAGCGTGCATAGCAACGCCCTCCCGACGCGGGACGAATAACGCTCTGCTGCACAAAGTCCTCGGCTCCGCGAACACGGCATTTTCGCCTGCTTGCTCGACCCGAGGCACGCCGATCGCACCGATGTACGCTGGGGTTTCGGGTCCCTCCTGCGTCATTACGACCGGATCGTGCGACATTCCATCACGTTGGATATGAGATCGTGCCCGCGTTTGATGAGTCAAGGGCGACCACTGAGGACGTGCCAATGATCGTCGATGTGGTCGGTTGGATCATCTTTGCATGCGCGATCGCATTCATCGCGGCCGGTTGTATCTATACGCAGCCCGCGCCAAAACGTGCGGAGAAGATGTTCGACGACAAGATCGACCGCGCGGCCTGAGAGCGCTACGTATCGATGCTACCCATACGGAACCTTCTGGCTGGCGCAGCCATAGCTGAGAAGCAACTAAACGAGCGGGCGCTGTAGGGATTGACCCTAAGATCTCCCCGTGTGAGGGGATCGATCTAGCGAAAAACTCAGTCTGCATCTCCGCCTTATTGCAAAAGGGCCGACAATCGCGAATATTGTTGCGACGGGCCTTTTAATTTGGTTACAAGGCATCGCATGCGCGTTGTCCGAAATGTGCTCAGACGATGTTGTCTCGTCTTGAAAGTTTCGATCGCACTCGGCGTAGCTTTGTTGCTGACTGCAAGTAATGGCGCAACGCAGCAGTCGGCGCCAACGCTCCCCCGCCCCGCAACGACCGCCCACCCCGTTCCGCGACGCACGACTGTCGAAGACAAGGGTCCACAAAGTACCACAGCGACCTACGGAGATTGGATCCTGCAATGCCAGATGCAGAGCGAAACCTCTGCTGCAAAGTTGTGTGATATCGCGCAAGTCGCACAGGTGCAGGGCAATAACAATCCATTCTCGCGCGTCGCAGTTGCACGTCCGGCCAAAGGTCAACCCTTTAGGCTCATGGTGCAAGTACCCATCAATGTGTCTCTCAACAAGAGTGTTCGCATCCAAACGGACAGTTCCGATCCAGGCGTGGCGGCGCCATTTGCACGCTGCGTTCCCACGGGGTGCTTCGCCGATTTCGAGCTCAATGACGAGACGCTGAAAAAGCTCCGTTCAGCTTCTGGTGCGGGCAAGGTGTCGTTTGCGGACGCGAGCGGGCGCGACATTGCGGTCCCTTTGTCTTTCAAAGGCTTCAGCCAAGCCTTCGACGCACTGGCGAAGGAATGACGAATTGTGGCGGCTGCCGGCGGATTGCCAGCCGGAGAGACAGTTATTGTCGTGGAAGTTTCCACCACACCGCCAATCCGCTGCAGTTCCTTGTAACACGGAATTTCATTCTGGTGTGACCGCAGGGCCACAACTCAGAAATTTCTGACCCGCCTCACCCCAATGGGGGACGAATCCGACTCCCCGTCCGTCCTCAATCCCGAATAAGCTGAGGCAAATTTTGCATTCTAGCGATTGTCGCGTCGGGATCGGCTTTGATGATCCCATCAGATCCAAGCGGCAATACTCGGATGCAGCCGCACAGAGACCAGCGTAGCCGAGCGTGGGGCGAATGCGTTGGGGGCTGGACAGGAGCGGGTTTCCGCCGGATGAGTTTTGCCGGCAGGGAATTGCATTTTCGCCAACTAGCTTACGTGCGGCCGGGAGTCGTTTTCTCCCGCAATCAGCTGTGCGTGCATCCCGCGCAATTGCTCCCGCGACTCGGGTTTTCGCCAACCTTTATTCCCGACCTGGGCTTGCAGCGTTGGGCCTGTGTGGCGCGGCCATTTTGGTAGTCCTGTCGCTTTGGACTACTCCAGCGATGGCAGGACCTACTGGCTGCACTAATCCATCGTCCGGTGTCACCGACTGTGAACAAAACCAGACGGGAGGGGTCAGCAATAGCGATCTTTTCTCGGGAACCGTGACGCTTAACGTTCAGGACCTGACCACGGGCGCCGTTCCCAGCATCAATATCAATACCAGCGGACCAGGCGGTCCAGGCGGGGGCGCTTGCAGCGGCGGCAGCAACGGTACCTCCGGCACAAATATGGCTGTCACGTTTGATGGCAGTCAGTCGATCAATGCGACCGGAGCGGGGACGTCTGGCATTACTGTTGTGTCAAATGGCGGCAGCGGCGGCAGCGGCGGAGGCTGCAGTGTTGCTAATGCCGGCGGCGGCGGTGGCGGCGGTGAAGGAGGAAACGTCGGCGTGACTGCTTCGGGCTCGATCACCGTCCAGGGAGCGAACTCGGCGGGTATTTTTGCACAAAGCAGCGGCGGCTCTGGCGGCATGGGTGGTGGCGAGTTCGTTGTTGGGTTCAACCCCGGAAGCGGTGGGCAAGGCTCCAACGGCCAAACAGTGACGATCAACAACACCGCCAACATCACGACCAACGCAAACAACTCATCCGGCATTGTTGTCGACAGCAACGGCGGGAGCGGCGGTGGGGGCGGCCCTTGCGGCGGACTTTGCTTCGGCAGCGGTGGCGGAGGCCCGACCGGATATGGCGGAACAATTTCTGTCACCAGCAGCGGCACGTTCACGATACAGGGCACGAGCAATTCGTACGGCATTTTTGCGCAAAGTATTGGGGGTAGCGGCGGCGCCGGCGGTGGTGGGGGCAGTTTTCTTGGCTTAGCCGGCTGGGGCGCTAACGCGCAAAGCGGTGGCAATGGTGGTGACATCACCATTGACGTTACCGGCGGTTCAATCTCCACAGTCGGATCGAATTCCTCCGTGATCTATGCCCAAAGCGTCGGCGGCGGCGGCGGCGCCGGAGGCTCGGGGTTCGGTCTGTTCTACGCGAGCGGATCAGGCGGAACCTCAGGCGGAGCGGGTGGCACCGTCATGGTCACGAATTACGCCACGCTGACCGCGACCGGCGAGCAATCGTCCGGCATCTATGCGCAGAGCATCGGCGGCAGCGGCGGCGCTGGCGGAAGCGGCATCTCTCCGATTGCCAGTTTCGGCGGCCAAGGCGGCACTGGAGAGACCGGCAATACCGTCACCGTCAATAATAATGGCAACATTACGGTCTCCGGCAATGCCGGCTTCTCCTCCGTTACGAGTGCCACGCTCAGCACCGGCATTTTTGCGCAGTCAGTCGGCGGCGGTGGCGGCGACGGCGGCATAGCCGTCGCGGGTCTCGTCAATTTCGGCGGCGGCGGCGGCAACGGCGGCACCGGAGGTAACGTGACGGTCACCAATACCGCCACGATTCAGGCGCTCTGCGGCGCCACTTGCACCGGCGGTGATGCGATCTTCGCCCAATCGGTCGGTGGCGGCGGCGGCAATGGTGGCGGCGCTGTTGGCATTATCGCGCTCGGCGGTGGCGGAGGCATGGGCAATGACGCGGGCACCGTTACGGTCACGAATTCGGGCGGCGGCTTGACGACGACGGCGACATTCTCGCCCGGCATTTTCGCGCAGTCGGTCGGCGGCGGGGGCGGTAACGGCAATTTCGGAGGGGGCATTGCGGGGATCGGCGGAACCGGCGGTACGGGCGGCATCGGACAATTGGTCACCGTCAACAATTCTGCCAGCATCACGACCGGCGCCTCTGACTCGGCTGGAATTTTCGCGCAATCGGTCGGTGGTGGTGGAGGCAGTGGTGGCGGCGGCGTCGGTGTGGGGGTCTTTGTTTCGTTCGCGATGGGCGGTCAGGGTGGCGCCGGCGCAAACGCCGGCGTGGTCTGCGTCAACACCAGCACAGCGAACAGCAGCGGCGAGTGCTCGGGCGCCGCTCCCCTCACTCCTGTCTCTGGAACAACGATACAGACGAGTGATGACCGCTCGACCGCTATCTTGGCTGAGTCAGTCGGCGGCGGCGGTGGCAATGGCGGGTTCGCCGTGTCGGCCTCTGTCGGATTGTATGGCGATCTCAGCATCGGTGCGGGCGGCGACGGCGGCGGCGGCGGTAAGGGCGGCGATGTCTTTGTGACCAACAGTCAAAATCTCATAACTGGTCAGGATCTCCTCAACTCTTCCACAAATTCCAACTATGGACAATTCTCTGATGGGATCGACGCAGAATCGATCGGCGGCGGCGGCGGCACCGGCGGTTTCTCAGTCACGGTAGGCGTTTCAACCGCCGCCGCGGCGACTTTGTCGTTTGGCGGGGCCGGCGGTAGCGGCAGCGCGGGCGGCGACGTGACGGTCGTCAACTCCGGTAATATCACGACCTGGGGCGATCAGGCGATTGGCATCCATGCTGAATCCATTGGCGGTGGGGGCGGCGATGGCGGGTTCGCCATTGGTGTGAGCGGAGCCCCCTACCTGTCCATTTCCCTGTCCATAGGCGGATCGGGCGGCGGCGGCGGCCCTGGCGGCAATGTTTCCGTCAACAATTCGGGGATAATCCAAACTGACGGTGCGCAAGCCAACGGCATCTCGGCTCAGTCCATCGGCGGCAGCGGCGGCAATGGCGGCTTCAGTGTCTCGGGATCGCTCACCATAAACAGCGTCGGTGGCGCTATCTCGCTTGGCTTTGGCGGCACCGGCGGCAGCGGTGGGACGGGCGGGACTGTCAACGTAACAAACAACAACAATATCACGACGGCCGGCGCGAGCGCCGACGGCATCCTGGCGCAATCGGTTGGCGGCGGCGGCGGCAACGGCGGCTTCTCCGGTGCCATTGCGCTCAGTAACGGAGCGGCGTTCAGCGACGCCTTCGGAGGCAATGCCGGCAGCGGCAATAACGCCGGCACCGTAACCGTTATGAGTACCGGTTCGATCACCACAACACTGGACAACTCTGTAGGCATCGCTGCGCAGTCAATCGGCGGCGGCGGCGGTAATGGCGGCTTCTCGCTGTCGGTCGGCGCAAGCCTTAATAGCTTTTCGATCGGCGACGCCAAGGCTGGCGTCGGCGGCTCCACCGGCTATGGCAATACCGTCATGGTCACTAGCACCGGAACGATACAAACCGGGGGCGATCTCTCCTACGGCATCCTGGCGCAGTCGATCGGTGGCGGCGGTGGCAACGGCGGCTTCTCGATCGCGGGCGCTTTTTCGGAGAGCAGTGGGGCTACCGGCAACAGTGTCGGCGGATACGGCGGTTCCGGAAATAATGGCGGTGAGGTGACCGTCACGACGAATCCGAGCGCCAGTTCTTCTATACCTGGAACCGTTATCTATACGACCGGCACCGGCGCTATCGGCATTCTGGCGCAATCGGTCGGCGGCGGCGGCGGCAACGGCGGCTTCGCCGCGGACATTAATGCTTCCATCGAAGACAGCGCCGGTGACAATACGCTGGGCGGCACGGGCGCGACCGGCGGTGGTGGTGGCAGCGCGGGCAATGGCAATACCGTCACTGTCAACAACAATGGCACCATCACGACCACGGGCAACGGCGCTCACGGCATAGTGGCGCAGTCGATCGGCGGCGGCGGCGGCAATGGCGGCTTCACCATATCCGGCGCATTTTCTGACGAGGACAGCGCCTCCAGCAATGCCATCGGGGGTACGGGCGGCGGTGGCGGCACTGGTGGTCAAGTCATCGTGACGAACATGGGTAACATTAACGTCGGCGGCGACATGGCGAACGGCATCATCGCGCAGTCGATCGGCGGCGGCGGCGGCAACGGCGGGTTTTCGATCTCGGCAGCGCTGTCGCTCAGCAGCACAGCAGCAACCAACAGTCTCGGCGGTGGCGGCGGCAATGGAGGTGGCAGCAGCGAAGTTGATGTCTACAACTACAACACCATCACTGTGGGCGGGGCGCACAGCGACGGCATTCTCGCCCAATCGATCGGCGGCGGCGGTGGCAATGGCGGATTTTCGATCGGCGCCGGTGCCTCAACAGGCGATAGCGATTCGGACGGCGCAAGTGACACCGTCGGCGGTTCGGGCGGTGCGGGCGGGACCGGCGGGGCCGGAGGCGTTGTGACAGTAACGACCTATGTTGGTAGTTCGGTCACCACCAGTGCCTTCATGGACAACGGCATTGTGGCGCAGTCGATCGGCGGCGGCGGCGGCAATGGCGGCTTCTCGATCACTGGCAGCTTCACGAGCAGCGCCGACACAACGACATCGGTCGGCGGCAGCTGTAACACGAATTGTCAATCCGGCGGCACGGGCGGCGGCGGTGGCACCGCCAGCACCGTGACAGTCGATAATGCCGGTGCCGTCACGACGAATGACATGAATTCGATTGGGATTCTGGCACAGTCGATCGGTGGCGGCGGCGGCAGTGGCGGCTTCGCCATCACCGCCGCGTTCAGTGTGGATGGCGCCGCGACTGGTAATGCGATCGGCGGCAACGGTGGCAACGGCGGCAACGGCGGCCAGGTGACGGTGACGCTTGAATCCACCGGATCTGTGACCGCCAATCAGTCGAGTTCCATCGGCATCTTGGCGCAATCGATCGGTGGTGGCGGCGGCAACGGCGGGTTTGCAATCGGCGGCGCCGGCTCGAGCAGCTCGGATGGCGCAGCCAATACGATCGGTGGATCGGGCGGCAATGGCGGCAACGGCGGGATCGTAACGGTAACGACCAAGGCCGGTAGTTCAGTATTTACAGGCGGCGCCGACGATTTTGGCATTGTGGCGCAATCGATCGGCGGTGGCGGCGGCAACGGCGGTTTCTCGATCGCCGGGAGTCTCTCGCTCGACGGCAATGCCAGTTCGACAATTGGCGGCAGCTGTAACTCCGCCTGCGCGTCGCTGATGACCGGAGGAGGTGGCGGGACAGGCAACACCGTGACGGTTGAGAACGGTGGAACGATCACGACGACGGGCATCCACTCCATCGGGATCGTTGCGCAATCTATTGGCGGCGGCGGTGGGACTGGTGGCTTTTCCGGAACGCTCAGCGTCAGCGGCGGCGGCGATTCAACCAGCAATTCTGTCGGCGGCAGCGGCGGCGATGGTGGCGCCGCCAACACTGTCACCGTCACCAACGACGCGAATGCGCTCATCAAGACCGAGCAAATGAATTCGATTGGCATTCTGGCGCAATCGATCGGCGGCGGTGGCGGCGATGGCGGCTTCACCTTTGGGGCAGGCGTCAGCAATAGCGGCGATGCCATGACAACCGCTGTCGGCGGCAGTGGGGGTAATGGCGGCGCCGGTGGAACTGTCAACGTCTACAACTACGGCACGATCACCACCGGCGGCGCGAATTCCGCGGCCATTGTCGCCCAAAGCATTGGCGGGGGCGGCGGTAACGGCGGCCTTGCAGTCAGTGGTTCGTTGACGCTCGGCGGCGGCAACTCGGGGGATAGTGTTGGCGGCAGTCAGGGCGGCAGCGGTGGCGGTGGCGGCAATGGCGGCGTTGTGACGGTGACCAACACCGGCACCATCATGGTCACCAAGGACAACTCGGTCGGTATCATCGCCCAAAGCATTGGTGGCGGGGGCGGCTCAGCCGGATTTTCGGGTCAGGTCGCATTCGGCGGCGGCTCGATGACAAACCAAGTGGGTGGCACTGGAGGGATAGGCGGCAACGGAGGCGACGTCACCGTGACCAGCACGGCCGGCAACATCATAGTCGGCGGCAACAACTCGATCGCCGTGCTCGCGCAATCGATCGGCGGCGGCGGCGGCAATAACGGCATGACTTTCTCGAGCAACGGTACGCTGAGCGGAACATCGCTCAGCAGTCTCGACAATATTGTAGGCGGCAACAGCCCGACGTCGTCCGCGGACAATGGTTCGAAGGGAACGGTCACTGTCACTATCAGTGGCGGCGGTATGACGATGACCACAGGAGACTTGGCGTACGGCCTTTTGGCCCAAGCCATAGGCGCTGGCGGCGGCAACAACGGGCTCGTGGTTCCGGATGCGGTAACGATCGGCGATCCTACACTTCAGGTTGGTGGCAACGGCGCAACGACCGGTGACGGCGGTGTCCTGTCAACCTCCAATGCAAATCCGACGGTGACAACCGGACTGGGCGCGGTCGGTTTGATGCCTCAATCAATCGGCGGCGGCGGCGGCGTCAACGCCATCGTTGCTACAATCAACGCCAGCGGCGATCCGTTCAATGTTTTCGTCGGCGGTAATGCCAGCGGCGGCAACGACGGCGGCTCTGGAAATACGGTAACATTCCAGAATACCGGGACGGTGACGACCACTGCGGACAACGCCATTGCAGTCCTCACGCAGTCCATCGGCGGCGGCGGCGGCCTGGGCAGCAATACCTACACCGTCACCGGAACCGGAAACTTCATCACGCTGATCGCCGGCGGCTCGCAGAACACTGCCGGCAGCGGCGATACGGTGACGATGACGACCTTTACCGGCAGCGTCACCACAGAGGGACTCCTGTCCGAGGGCGTGGTCGAGCAGTCGATTGGCGGCGGTGGCGGCGTCGCCACTTTTGTCGCCGAATCGGGAATCGATCTCGCGGCGAACGGTCTTGCACTCACCGCGGGCGGCACCGGCGGTCCGGGCGGCAGCGCCAACACCGTGACGCTTAACTCCACTGCCCCGACCATCACGACCACCAAGGCGGGCGCAGTGGGAATCGTTGCGCAATCGATCGGCGGCGGTGGTGGCATCGCGCAGGTCTATGGCGCATCGGTGACGGGTTCCAACACGGCGACGCTTGGGGCGGCCAATGGAGCGGCCGGCAATGGCGGCAACGTCACCGTGACCAGTGCAAGCGAGATTGGGACAAGCGGTGTCGGCGCCCATGGAATCTTGGCGCAGTCGATCGGCGGCGGTGGCGGCGTCGTGCAGGCCTTTGATACCAGCGGCAACCCGATCAATCTGTCGGTCGCAGGCGGCACAGGCGGTGGTGGCGGCACCGGCGGCGCCGTGAGCGTCAACAGTTCCGCATTCATCATGACCATCGGCGCGGGCGCCGATGGCATCATCGCCCAGTCGATCGGCGGCGGCGGCGGCTTGGTCGGCAGCGGTGCCTTCGCGCTGTCCGCCCCTGGCACCGGTCCGTTCGCCGGCACGGTCGGCGGCAGCGGTTCGGGGGGAACAGTCGGTGTCACAGCGTCCGCAAATATCTTGACGACCGGACTGAACTCGACAGCGATCTTCGCCGAAAGCTTGGGTGGCTCGGGCGCCAACGCGATAACGGTCAACGTGATTTCAGGCGCGCTGATCACCGGCGGTTACTTCACCGGCAGCCCCATTCCGGTCGCCGGAAATGCAATCGCCTTGGTCGGTGGCACGAGCAATACGATCACCAATGCTGGCACGCTGACTACCGTCTCGAGCGTCAATGGTATGACGATCACCGGTGGAATGGCTTCGAACGCCGTCGTCAACACCAACTACGTCATCGGGTCAGTCGATCTCTGCTTGAATGGCGGCGTGGCGTCGTGCAATGCCGGAACCACTGTCAATTCTTTCGATAACAGGTCGAGCGGTGGTCTCGTTTTCGATACGGTTTGTGCCGCTAACGGTGGAACTAATTGCTCTTTTCCTGGAGCAATTTTCGATTCGGGGACGACTGTCTATCTCGGCTCCGCAACGGTTGCCGGCAATCTGCTGAGCAATGAAGGGCTGATCTCGCCGGGCGGTTATTTGAACGTCGCAACAACGAACGTCACTGGCAATTTCACTCAATCGAGCACCGGCGTGTACGGGCTTGATCTCAATTTCCTCAACCAAACCACCGATCTTATCAATATCACCGGGACTGCCAACGTCAGCGGAACGGTCGCCGTCAATATTGATAATCCCGCCTTGGCATTGCCGGGTAATTATCAGACCACAATCCTGGCAGCAGCGGGGGACGTGACTAATCACGCGGGGCTCAGCCTTGACGCGATTGCTACGGCCGTAGCGCAATACAGCCTCGTCTATCCGAACCCAAACGACATCGACCTGCGGTACTCGATCAATTTCTCGCCGGGCGGACTGACCATCAACCAGCATTCTGTCGGCAATGCGGTGAACGCGATTCAGACCGCGCGCAGTTCGCCCAATTTTGCGCCGATCGCCGCCGCGTTGTTTTATCAGCCGACAGTGACCTCGCTTGGCCAGGTCTACGATTCGCTGTCCGGCGAGGGTACGAGTGGCGTCGAGCAGACCGCGTTCACCGCTGACCGGCTGTTCATGAACTCCATTTCTCAACAGGCTCAATTGTGGCTGGGCAATCAACCAAGCGGTCAACACACAGTCGTCATGTACGCCGACGATGACTTGCTTGAAGCAGATGCGCAAAATCCCATCTTCAAGGCGCTCGCAGCATCCCGGCCGCCGACGTGGCGCTTCTGGGAGGAGCCCTACGGCAGCGGAGGCTCGGTCAGCGGCGAACTGCCGTTAGGTTCGGCACAACTGAACTTTTCTGGCGGCGGTTTGGCATTGGGCACCGACTATCAGCCTGATGCCGAGGCGATCGTAGGCTTGGCGTTAGGCGGCAATCTCTCGAGTTTTAGTGTTCCCGACCGGGCAACGACCGGCAGCGTCGATGGCGGCCAAGTTGCAGCTTACGGCGTCAAACGCTGGCAAGACTTTTATGCTACTGGGATCGCGAATTTTGGTTTCTTTACCAACAGCGAACAACGCTTTGCCGCTTTACCAGGCAGCAGCGCGCCAATCGTTCCGGTTCCGGGTTTTGCCGAGCAGTTGAACGGCGATTTTCAAAGTCAGTCATTCAACGCTCGATTCGAGGCTGGCTGGAGACATTCTTATGATTTGGTCAATGTTACTCCCTTCGCGGCTGTCGAATATGGCCTATTGCACCTCAATCATTTTTCGGAACTCGACCCTGGTGGATCCGATCTGCTCGGTCTTTCCTACGCAAGTCACGATGTCGACTCGCTGCCGACGTTCCTTGGGATACAGTTCGATTCGATGAATTTGAATCCCGCCAATCCGCTGTCGTACTGGGCTCGACTGTCGTGGATGCACGAATTCGAACCGTACCGCACAATTGACGCTTCTTTTCTTGCGGCTCCCGGTTTCGATTTTGTCGTCAACGGCGCCGTGGCGCCCGCGAATGCTGCATCGGTCGATCTCGGCTTGAAATACGCGCTGACTTCCCATCTAACGGCGTTGGCAAGCTTCGATGGCTGGTTCGCGCCGCAGGGCGTCAGCTACGCGGGCACCGTCGGTTTGCAGTCGCAGTGGTGATGGCGCAATCTTCCAATATGGGAGCAAACGAGCTTCATCATTGACGTTGTAAGC
>JASHQI010000151.1 GCA_030037645.1 Xanthobacteraceae bacterium | reverse complement strand
ACGCGCACGTCGTGGCAGAAATATTTGCCGCCGAACTGCGCGCCGACGCCGAGCGACTGCGTCATCTTGTGGATTTCCTGCTCCATGTCTCGATCGCGAAAGGCGTGGCCGTCTTCGGAGCCGTGGTCGGGCAGCGTGTCGTAATATTTGCAACTGGCGAGCTTGACCGTCTTCATGGTCAGCTCCGCCGAGGTGCCGCCGATGACGATGGCGAGATGGTACGGCGGACACGCCGCGGTGCCGAGCGTCAGCACCTTCTCCTTGAGAAACGCCAGCAGGCGCTCGCGGGTGAGGATCGACGGCGTCGCCTGGAACAGGAACGATTTGTTGGCCGAGCCGCCACCTTTGGCGATGAACAGGAGTTTGTAGGCCGCGTCGGCATCGCCATGCTCAGGATTACGGCCCTCGGCATAAATCTCGACCTGCGCCGGCATGTTCGAGCGCGTGTTTCTTTCCTCGAACATCGAGAGCGGCGCAAGCTGCGAATAGCGCAGGTTGCGTTTCAGATACGCATCGCGCGCGCCCTCGGCGAGCGCCGCCTCGTCATCGCCGTCGGTCCAAACGAGCCGCCCCTTCTTGCCCATGATGATTGCTGTGCCGGTGTCCTGGCACATCGGCAACACGCCGCCGGCGGCGATATTGGCGTTTTTCAAAAAATCATAGGCGACGAACTTGTCGTTATCCGACGCCTCGGGGTCCTCGACGATTTTTTTCAAGCTCGCCAGATGCGCGGGGCGCAACAGGTGATTGATGTCGGTGAACGCGGCTTCCGCCAGCGCCCGCAGCGCCTCGCGCGGCACCACCAGCACCTCTTCGCCCATGACGCGCTCGACGCGCACGCCCAGCGCGCGCCCGACCGCATCGACGACATCGATCTTGCGATAGGGCGCAGAATCCTTGCCGAGCGGAAACAGCGGCGTGTGCTTGTACGATGGTGTTGGGTGGGTGCTGAGGGGCGCGTTCATGTCTGACATTCAGGGGTTGCACTTCACCATAACATAACCATCTTTAAGCGGCTCGCCCTCAAAAGCTTTTACCCCAACTATGCACTTCCTATCGGGAAGGCATTTAAAGAAATTCAATTCTGGATCGGGCCTCGCTCGGTTCACAATGTCTAATGGCGCTAGCGGAAAAGAGCACACATTAATTGTCAAGGCTCCAACACTCACTATACGCTGGCTCGTGAAGTACAAAGATTTTCGTATTAACGCAGCCAAGCCCGTAGGGCGGATTAGCGCAGCGTAATCCGCCGATTGTTTTGCCACCGCACGGCGGGTTACGCCTTCGGCTAACCCGCCGTGCTACGATTTTCGTCCTGCCCCCTGCCGCTCCGCATAGGTATCCACCAGCGCGCGGATCATTCGCTGATAGGGTACACGGCGTCTTTTGGCCTCGCGCTTGAAGAAGTCGAGACTGCGGCGCGACAACGACAGTGTCACTTTCACGTTATCCTCGCGCAGCACGAGGTCGTCGGGTCGCGGCAGGAAATCCTTGACAATGCGCAGGCGGCCGATTTCTCCCGCGGTGTATTTAACGGTTCTGTTGCTCATAGATCCTCTCGCCCTTCCGCCAATAGCCGGCGCCGAAGATGCGGATGCGCCCGGCGCGATAGGTGAAGCGCACCGTCATGATGCCGTCTCCGACCTTGCCGAAGCAGTAATAACGACGTTCAACGCCGCTATGCGCCAAGTCTTCGGCGATGACACGGCGTGCATCGAAGAAGGCCATTTGCGCCAGCACAAACGGGACGCCATGCTTGACGAGGTTGATCCGGTCCTTGGCATCGTCCCATTCGAAGCTCGCTGCACCGGTCATAGATATGTAATTTAAGCCATATCATTGTATGGCGCAAGGTTCTGGACGCGCCAGCCCGTAGGGCGGATTAGCGCAGTGTAATCCGCCATTTTCTCTCGCCAGGATACGGCGCGTTACGCGGCGCTAACGCGCCCTACGATCTCGCTACGCCTCGACGTAATCGGCAATGCTGGTCGGCATGGGCACCGGCAGGCCGTCGGCCTTCAGGCCGTCGATATGGAAGCGAATCGCGTCGCGGATTTCAGCTTCAACCGACTCGACCGTATCGCCAGTGGCAACGCAGCCCGGCAGATCGGGCACATAGGCCGAAAAATTGCCGTCCGCCCTTTCGATCACGACCGCGTAGCGCATCATTTTCTTCCCACCTGCCGCTCCGCATAGGTATCCACCAGCGCGCGGATCATGCGCTGATAGGGTACACGGCGTCTTTTGGCCTCGCGCTTGAAGAAGTCGAGACTGCGGCGCGACAACGACAGCGTCACTTTCACGTTATCCTCGCGCAGCACGAGGTCGTCGGGTCGCGGCAGGAAATCCTTGACGATGCGCAGGCGGCCGATTTCGCCTGGCGAATATGCGAGCGCTTTTCTGCTCATGAAGGTCACAATAGCCGTCATGCCCGCGCTTGTCGCGGGCATCCACGTCTTTCATTCGGCAAAGGAAGACGTGGATGGCCGGGTCGGGGGACCCGCCGCGCCAGCGCGGCGCGGTCCCCACGCCCGGCCATGACGCATGCGGCGCACGGATTGAGCGGCAGCGAAATCCGGTATTTTCGCGACCCGCCCTCACGAGCCGCCGCGGATGTCGCTACGCTCCATGCGGGCCACCAATGACACAGTCATGCCCGCGCTTGTCGCGGGCATCCACGTCTTTCATTCGGCAATGCAAGACGTGGATTGCCGGGTCAAGCCCGGCAATGACGAACAGCCATAATTCGTCATCCCGCGGTGCCCGCGCGCCAGCGCGTAGGGCGGATTAGTGAAGCGTAATCCGCCATTATGCTCCGCCCACTACGGCGGGCTACGCTTTCGGCTACCCGCCCCACACATGAGCTCGATACTTCCGTTCCGGTCGTAGTAAGATGGTGGAAGAACGAACGAGGAGACGGGCCATGCTGCGACGCTTCATCATTTCGCTTGTGGCCATCGCCGCGCTCGCCATGACGATGCCGGCAGGCGCTTTCGCCGCCGGGCATAGCGGTCACGGTCATCCCGGCCATTCCGTCGGCGGCGGCCGGCAGTTCGGCGGACCCGGCCGCTTCGTCGGCGGCGGCGGATTCCATCCCGGTTATGCGCCCGGATACAATTACGGCGGCGGCTACGGCTACTATCCGCCCGACTACGGCTACTATCCGCCCGACTACGGCTACTACTATGAGCCCGACTACGGCGCCGCGGCGGCGCTCGGCATCATCTCCATGATCTCAGGAATGATGGCGTCGCATCTGTATCATCACCACCATTGTTGGCTACACCACGGCCGCCGGATTTGCCGCTAAATCGAGAGGACTTTGTCTTCTCAGCATGGATTGCCGGATCAAGTGCGGCAATGACGAGGCCGTTGATAGGACGACGTGGGATTGCCGTGCAGGAAGACGATGGGGTCTCCGCTGCGGGTGTCCACATAGCTCATCTCGCTATCGCGCACGCGGTGTCGCGGAAGCCTGTCGGTACGTTTTGCTCAGCAAGGTAACCCGGATCGAGCGGCAGCGAAATCCGGGATTTCCGCGATACCCCACCGGGGAGAGGTGTTTGGAGCGCGGCGCAATTCGAGATTCGTCCGATCCAACCTTGCAACCCACCCCCGGATGTCGCTGCGCTCCATCCGGACTACAAACTACATCTTGAACAGCTTCTCCGCGTTGCCGTGCGCGATGCGCTCGCGGTCGGCGGCGCTGACCGGAAGCTGCTCCAGAAACGCGCGCGCCGCCGCCATCGAGCCATAGGGATAATCGACCGAGAACATGATGCGCTCGACGCCGACTTCGAGCAGCAGGTCGAGGAAGGTCGCCGGAAAATTGAAGCCGCCGAACGTGTAGTGGACGTTCTGCCGCAGATAGTCGCCGAGCGAACGCTGCAGCTTGGTCAGCGCCGGCGGCATGTTGCGGTCGAGCCGCGGCAGCATGAAGGGCAACCCTTCGCCGAGATGGCCGACCGCGATCTGCAATTTCGGAAAACGGTCGAACACGCCGCCGAGAATGAGACGAACGACATGAATCGCGGTTTCGATGTGCCAGCCCCAGCCCGAGGCCGACAGCGAATTATTCACCTCGGGCGCAAAGCCAGAGTACAGCGCCTCGATCACCGGCTTGGGCGGCCGCGTCGGGTGCAGATAGATCGCGACATCGAGCGCCTCGGCGGCTTCGAAAATCGGCCAAAAAAATTTATCGTCGAGATAACGGCCGCGATTGTGGCCGTTGATCACTGCGCCTTTGAAACCCTCGCCGATCCTGCGCTGGAGCTCCGCCGCGGCCTTGTCGGGCACGGCGGTCGGCAGCACGGCAAGGCCGGCGAAACGCGCCGGATGCTGCTTGACCGCGCCGGCGAGGAAATCGTTGATTTCGCGCGCCCCCGGGATCGCTTCGGCGGCGTCCAGTTGCTCGGTGCCGGGATAATTGATCGACAAAAGTTGCATGTCGATGCCGGCCGCATCCATCGCCGCCAGACGCCCGGCGCCGACGTCGCTGAGCTGCTCGAAGATTTCCACGCCGCGCGGGCCGCGCCGGCGCGCTTCCTCGCGAAATTCCTTGCCGGCTCCGGTCAAAAATCCCGGGCTGGCGAAATGCTCTTCGACGGTTATCGTTCGCATCGTATTCCTTTCTGTGGTCGCCGGAATCTTGCCGGTCGGTTGCTCGTAAGCGGCTCAATCACAACAATTTCAAGAATTCTTCGACCGTCATTCCGGCCTGAGCGATGATCGCACGCAGTGTGCCACGTTTGAGATCGCCGCTGTGCACAGGCACGGTAACCTTGCGGACAGGATCGGTCGCGTGAATGAGGCGGCAATGACTTCCCGAAGTTCGCGATGCGACGAAGCCGGCGCGTCCGAGCGCACGGATCACATCGCGCGCCGTCAGCGCCGGCAGCCGTTCGTTCATGCTGCGAGGGTGACGGTGATTTCCCGGATGCGCGGCGGATCGCCGCTAGGCATCGGTTCGCCGCGCGCGGCGCAATCGGCGATCACAAGCCGAATCGCATCCTCCGCCATCGCCAATGCCTCGCGTTCGTCCTTGCCGTAGGTGACAATCTCGGGGATCGCTGGAACGCGGACGGTGAACCCGCCCTCTTCCTCGGGTTCGAGCACCACGGCGAAGGTCCTTTTTTGCGTCACAGCGGAGCACCTGGTTTGCTTTTGGATATTCTAGCGTTTTGCCCGGATGGAGCGAAGCAAAATCCGGCCACCGTCTAGCCGCCATAAAATACGTTGTCGCCGAGGTCCTTCATTTCCAGGATGGCGGCATCGGGACGGCCGGCCGGAGCGCGGTTGAGATGCGCCTCGACCACCTCGCCGACAATGATGTGATGATCGCCCTGCTCGACGACCGCGGTGACGCGGCACTCGACCGCGCCCGGCGCGTCGACCAGGATCGGCGCGCCCGTTGCGCCCTGGCGATAGGATTGGCCGCTCAGCTTGCCGTCGCTGACCTGGGTCGGCTTGAAGAACGTAAACGCCACGCCCTTTTGCTCCTTGCCGAGCATGTTGAGCGCAAAGGTTTGCGCCGCCTTGACAACTTTGTAAGCGCCGGAGTCGGTCTTGATGCCGACCACCACCAGCGGCGGCGCAAAGGCGGATTGCGTCACCCAGTTTACGGTCGCTGCCGCGATATTGCCTTTGCCGTCGTCCGCCGTGAGCACGTAGATGCCATAGGGGATCATCCGTAGCACGGTCTTCTTGGCGTCCGCATTCATCGTTGACTCTCTCCGTTCTTCGCCACCAGCTTGCCGGGCGGCAAGCCTATCGCGTCCAGCGCGCAACGCAATGAGCCTGCCGAACCGGGACGCGAATGTTGGAATCGGACCACCAGAGCATGATCCGGAAAAAGCCTGCCCTCGGACTTGATCCGGGGGTGGACACCGGTTTTCCGAAAAGATCATGCTCCATCAAAATGCTAGCGTGCCAAATCGATTCAAGTTGAACGATTGCGCCCGAGATGG
>JASHQI010000018.1 GCA_030037645.1 Xanthobacteraceae bacterium | reverse complement strand
GTGCGGGCGTATCGCGGCGTTGTTGACGAGGATGTCGACGCGGCCGAACTCGGCAAAGACGCGCGCCACCATCGCCTCAACCTGATCCCTTTTGGCGACGTCCGCTAGAACGGCGAGCGCCTTGACGCCCTTTTCCCGCACCTCCCGCGCAACCATCTCGGCCTCAGCTTCAAGCGGCCGCCGGGCGCCTGTTGCCGTGGCTCGCGGTCGCCTACGGCTTGGGCGTGGTTCTCTACTTCAGCGCGGAGCGCGAACCGATCTGGTGGGCGGCGCTCGCGCTTGCCGCGCTTGGCGCGTCGAGCGCGACCATGGCTCGCCGCAGGAGAGTCGGGTTTCCACTAGCGCTGGCCTTTGCCGCGCTGACCGGCGGTTTCGCCACTGCGACGCTGCACACGGCGTGGATTGCCCATCCCGTGCTGCACCGACCGGCATGGGGCGTTGCCGTGACCGGCTTTGTCGAATCGCGCGAGGAGCGCGAACGCAGCGACCGCATTGTGGTGCGGGCGCTCACGATTGAAGGTAGCCGCCTCGATCCAGCGCCGCAGCGGGTGCGCGTCGTGCTGCGCCCGGGAACCGCGCCACCGGTCGGCGCCTTCGTGGCGTTAAAAGCAAACCTGGAGCCGCCGCTGCCGCCGCTGCGGCCCGGCGGCTACGATTTCGCGCGTGACATGTATTTTTCGGGGCTCGGCGCTTCCGGCTTCGTGCTCGGCGGGATCAAAATCGCAGCGCCGCCGGCGGAGGGCGGCGCATGGCTGCGCTACGCAGCGGCCGTCGAGCGGATGCGCGAGAGCATCGATAGGCGCATCCGTGCCGTCATTCCCGGCGACGCAGGCGCCATCGCCTCGGCGGTGATCACCGGCAAGCGCGGTGAAATCTCGCCGGCCGTCAAAGACGCCTTCTACATCTCCAGCCTCGTCCATGTGTTGGCGATCGCGGGCTTCCACATGGCCGTCGTGACCGGGCTCGTATTCTTTTTTGTTCGCGGCGGGCTCGCCTTGATTCCAAGGCTTGCCGAGCACGCGCCGATCAAGAAATGGGCCGCCGCCGGCGCGTTCCTCGTCGCCGCGTTTTATCTGGTGCTCTCCGGGGCCGGCATCGCCACGCAGCGTGCGTTCGTGATGGTCGCCATCGTGCTCGTCGGCGTCATGGTCGATCGACCCACGCTCACGTTCCGGACACTGAGCTTGGCCGTCTTCGCGGTCCTCATCCTGGCACCGCAGGCCGTCCTGACGCCGAGCTTTCAATTGTCGTTCGCAGCGACGCTGGCTTTGATCGCTGCCTATCAATTCAGGCTGCCGTGGCACGCTTGGACTGACGGCAGGCTTCGAGCACGCGCGGCGTTGTGGGGCGCGCGCGAGGTCGCGGCGATTGCGTTTACCTCGGTGGTCGCCGGGCTCGCCACCATGCCTTTCGCCGCCTACAACTTCCATCGCTTGGCGCCTTACGGCGTCCTCGCCAATGTTCTGGCTATGCCGGTGGTCTCCGTCTGGGTCATGCCCATGGGCATTCTGGGCGTGCTGACCATGCCGTTCGGTTTCGATGCGGAATGCTGGCGGCTGATGGGCGATGGCATCGGCTGGATTATCGCCGTCGTGCTGTGGGTCGCGCATCTGCCCGGAGCGGTCGGCCGCATTCACGCCTTCGACACCGGCCCGGTCCTGCTTTGTGCCGCGGGTTTGCTGCTGCTGTCGCTGTTACGCAGTCCATTGCGCTTGAGCGGCGTGCCGCTCCTGCTTGCCGCCGCACTCTGGGCGGTGGCGGCGCCGCAGCCGGATCTCCTCGTGTCGCCCGACGGCGCCACCGTGGCGCTACGCGGACGTGACGGACGGCTTGCCGCGTTGCATGTGAGCCGCGACGACTTCGCGCTCGAAGACTGGCTCGCCGCCGACGCCGACGGCCGCGAGGTGCACGACACGAGCTTGAGTCAAGGCATTCGCTGCGACCCGTCCGGCTGCATCGGCAAGCTCCGCGACGGCAGCCTGGTGGCTGACGATATTGCGCCGGACGCTTTGGAAGAGGATTGCCGGCGCGTCGCTCTCGTCGTCACCACGCAGGATCCTCCGCCGGACTGTGCCGCCACGGTGATCGGGCGCAAGTTATGGCGCACACGCGGCGCGCTGGCGATCCGTCGAACGCAAGCGGGCTTTGTGATCGATGGGGCGCGGCCGGCAAATTTCGATCGGCCGTGGGCGCCTGCTCCGAAGCAAAAGCCGGCAAGCGATGACGCGGCGGCGATGGACCGGGCTGCGGGGAGGCCGGCTGCGTCGCACCCAGCGTCAGGCGATGCAACGCCGCGCCAGGACGATATCGAGACGGATGAGTGAAGGATAATCAATACCTTCGGAACAGCCCGACCAGCTTACCCTGGATGCGCACCCGATTGGGCGGCAGGATGCGAACTTCGTAAGCGGTATTGGCGGGCTCCAGTGCGATCGACGCGCCGCGACGCCGAAAGCGCTTGAGCGTCGCTTCCTCGTCGTCGATCAGCGCCACGACAATGTCACCGGTGTCGGCGGCATCGCTGCGCTTGAGCAGCGCGATGTCGCCGTCGAGGATGCCGGCCTCGATCATGGAATCGCCGCGCACTTCAAGCGCGAAGTGATCTCCGGTGGTGAGCAATTCGGGCGGCATATTGATGGTGTGACTGCGCGTCTGGATCGCTTCGACCGGCGTACCGGCGGCGATGCGGCCCATGACCGGAACGGCGACCGGACGGCCGCCTTCATCCTCCGACCCCGCGCGGACCCGGCCCAAATTGCCTTCGATGACGCTGGGGGTGAAGCCACGCGAACGGCTCGAACCGATGCCGTGCGCAACAGACTCGGGCAGCTTGATGACTTCAATGGCGCGCGCCCGGTTGGGCAGGCGTCGGATAAAGCCGCGCTCCTCGAGCGCGGTGATCAAACGATGAATGCCGGATTTGGAGCGCAGATCGAGTGCGTCCTTCATCTCGTCGAAGGAGGGCGGCACGCCCGCCTCCTTGAGACGCTCGTGAATGAATCGCAAGAGCTCGGCTTGCTTGCGCGTCAGCATCGGCACTTCCCCTTTTGACCGGCCACCCGGCGGTCGAAACAAATCATGAACAGACACTATCCGTTCCATATGTGTTCTGCAACCATTTAATTTGCAGTGAAGAAGTCGATCTCTCGGGAGAACGGGGGCTTAACTCTGGGATTTGACGCGATATTGCCCGCAAATTCCCACTGACCGGCCGGCTGATCGGCCTGATTGGGCGAGTCGCTTTTCCGCTTTCGCGACTCGATTCGGCAGTTCGATTGCAGGTTCGCGCATGTGGATGGCCATCGAATCTCAGGCACTGTCACCGCCGGGTGACACCAATTTCCAACTGGAGGATGTATTATTTCCCCATAGGCGATTTCGATCATTGGGGGCGCTGATGAATAAGCTCGTGGTCGCCGGCTTGTTTGGCGTGGCGTTGGCGTCGCATCCGGCGTTGGCGGCGGACATGGGAATGCCGCTGAAGGCGCCGCCGGCTCCGCCGCCCGTGGCGAGCTGGACCGGCTGCTATGTGAATGGCGGCGTCGGTTACGGCTTCTGGAAGCAGGACCATTCCGCAGAAACAAGCGGATCGTCCACGTCCTTTACTTCGCCCTTTACACAAATAACCCCGAAGGCCAGCACCGGCGGCGATGGCTGGCTTGGCGACATTGGCGGCGGTTGCGACTATCAGACTCCGCTATTCAACTATCGGGTCGTCATCGGCGTCTTCGGCGATTACGACTTCACGGACCTTAGGGGCTCGTTTCAGGAGCCGTGGGAAGGCTGGATAGGTAACGAAACAGAGCACGGCGCGTGGGCCGTTGGCGGCCGGGTCGGCTATCTCGTCACTCCCAGGCTGCTGACGTATTTCAACGCCGGCTACACGCAGGCGCGCTTCGATCAAATCAATCTTTCGAGCGACTCGGTCCCGCAAAGTGTGCCAGGCGCGTGCGGTGCCGGCCCTTGTTTCATTCCGGCGCACACTTATGGCGGCTGGTTCATGGGCGGCGGCACGGAATACGCGCTGTCCGATATTGTTCCACTCAATGGCCTGTTCTGGCGCACCGAGTATCGGTACGCGGATTATAACAGCACCGATCTCCCGGTTCTCACCGCCTCAGGGGCGTCTATTGTCATTCCCGGGGCGCTTGGCAACCACATGCAGAAGGACGTGCAGACGATTAGCAGCGGGCTGGTCTGGCGCTTCAACTACGACGGCGCGATGGCGACGAACACGCCAACGGCGGGCGAGTTCCCAATCAAGGCGATGCCACTCAAGGCGCCGCCGGCCCCGGTCGCGAACTGGACCGGCTGCTACGTCAACGCCGGCGGCGGCTACGGCTTTTGGAAGCAGGACCACTCCGTGGAAGTGACAAATCCGCCACCGACGACAATCACTCCGACCACCTCAACGGGTGGCGAGGGCTGGCTCGGCACGGCCGGTGGTGGTTGCGACTACCAGACCCCGGCGTTCAACAATCGTCTTGTGATCGGCGCCTTCGCCGATTACGACTTCATGGACCTCAGTGGCGATTTCCAGGAGCCGTATCAAGGCTGGATCGGCAACGAAACGGAGCGCGACCAGTGGGCCATTGGCGGCCGGCTCGGCTACGTGGTTACTCCCAATCTGTTGTCCTACATCAACGCCGGCTACACCCAGGCGCGCTTCGATCAAATCAATCTTTCCACCGATGCGATCCCATCAGTGCCAACCGCCTGCGGCACCGGCCCGTGTTACATTCCGGCAACCAGCTATGACGGCTGGTTCTTCGGCGGCGGCACGGAATATGCGCTGGATATGGACTGGATTCCAATCCGCGGCCTGTTCTGGCGCAACGAGTATCGCTACGCGGGCTTCAGCTCCAAAAATGTTCCGCTACTCAACTCTTCGGGGGCGCCGTACACGTCAGGAAGCGGCATTTGCGATATAGAGTTTGGCGGACTGTGTGCCGGCTTTGACGAGCACATGCACAAGGACGTGCAGACCATTACCAGCGGGCTAGTCTGGCGCTTCAACTGGTCCGGCGGTCCTATCGCGAGCCGCGACTGATCAAAGCGGCCGCGCGTGATCAAGGCCCGGAGCAAATGCTCCGGGCTTTTTTCTTTGATGGGATTTCAAGTGAAGCCAACGCGCGAGCCGTATGATCGCGCAGCGGTTGCCGGCTTTTGCGGCCGGCGCGTGCGGCTCGCGGATCACGAGGCAATCGGCTTGCGCCAGCGGCGCCATCATCGAACTGTCTTTTCGATGGGCGTGACGAGGTCGTCGCGCCCGCTGAGCCGGAACAGCCCAAGACAAACTGGGGATTCCCCCGGATTACGCGTGAATTTTGGCAGGTGGTGCCTTTCTGCCACAGCTTTTTGGGGGGTCGCACGTTAACATCGCCCAGTTGTACGTGATTTGGACCAATAGGCACTGGGGGCCGTTATGAAAAACCTCGTCGTCGTCTCGCTCGCGACCTTTGCGCTGGCCTCAAGTTCCGCGCTTGCGGCCGACATGCCGCTGAAGGCGCCGCCGCCGCCGGCCGCGACCTGGACCGGCTGCTACGTCGATGGCGGCTTGGGCTACGGGATGTGGAATCAGGATCATTATTCCTGGGCTCCAGGTTCCCCCTTCCATTCGGTGACCTATACCAATGGCGGCCGTGGCTGGTTGGGCAGCCTCGGCGCCGGCTGCGACTATCAGGTTTCATCGTCCTTCGTCATCGGCGTGTTTGGCGATTATGACCCCATGAGCATTAAGGGCACGAACGAAGACCCACTTCCTTCGCCATCTGATTTTTCTGGGAGCGAAAAAGAAACGGGAGCCTGGGCTATCGGCGGCCGCCTTGGATATTTGGTCACTCCTTCGCTACTGACCTATGTGAACGGCGGCTACACGCGGGCGCGCTTTGATCAAGTGAATTTCAACGATGAGTTTACGGGCACACCTGTACCCTTCGCGATGTTGGCGCACACTTATGACGGCTGGTTCCTCGGCGGCGGGACGGAATATGCCTTGGGGTCGATTGTTCCCATCCCAGGACTGTTCTGGCGCACCGAATATAGGTTCGCGAGCTACGAGGCCGCCGACGTGCCGGTCATCTACACGTATACTGGCGATATTGACCACTACGAGCACTCAACTCCGTATGTTCAGACAATCACGTCGGGGCTGGTCTGGCGTTTCAA
>JASHQI010000150.1 GCA_030037645.1 Xanthobacteraceae bacterium | reverse complement strand
GACCTCGGCCTCGGCGAGCGCGGTCTTTTCCACCACCGACCACATCACCGGCTTGGAGCCGCGATAGAGTGTGCCGTTGGCGACGAACTTCATCAGCTCGCGGGCGATCTGCGCCTCGGCAAAAAAGTCCATCGTGGTATAGGGGTGCGCCCAGTCGCCGATCACGCCGAGGCGCTCAAACTCCACGCGCTGCACGCTGATCCAGTGCGCGGCGAAGGCGCGGCATTCTTGGCGGAATTCCACCAAGGCCGCGGCGTTCGACAAATCCGGCTTCGGCTTGCCCTTGGCGCGGTAATTCTCCTCCTCGATCTTCCATTCGATCGGCAGGCCGTGGCAGTCCCAGCCCGGCACGTAATTGGAATCGAAGCCCAGCATCTGCTGGCTCTTCGTCACCACGTCCTTAAGGATTTTGTTGAGCGCGTGCCCGATATGGATGTTGCCGTTGGCGTAGGGCGGCCCATCGTGGAGCACGAACTTGGTCCGTCCCCTGCCGGCTTGGCGGAGCCGGCCGTAGAGGTCGAGTTTCCGCCAGCGCGCCAAGAGGTCCGGCTCCTTCTGCGGCAGTCCAGCGCGCATGGGGAAATCGGTCCTGGGCAGGAACAGCGTGGCGCTGTAATCGCGCGTTTTCGTCGGCGTCTCGCTCATGCTGCGCCTTCTAACAAGCCGATGGCGATGCGCAAAGGGTTTCGCCACGGCGCGACAGTCCGCACGGGGCGGAACGACCGCTCGAATTTGGCGTTAATTCAATGTCCATCGGAGAGACACGGGCGGACGACGGAGTGGGAGAGTGGAGTATCTTCGTGCCAGACGTGAGGTGCGCCACGCGCTCTTGATCGATGACCCGCAGCCGGTGTCCAGCATCAAGGACATGTGGCTGGGAGCGAGCTCGGCGGCGACCATCGGCATATTTGTGCTGCTGTTCGGTGGTTTTCTGTACATCGGCCGGCCAATCCTGTTGCCGATCATGGCTTCAGCCATCGTCGCCTTGACCTTTGCGCCGGTCATCAAGGCCGCCAAGAGGCGCGGCGTTTCGCCTTGGATTACCGCCATCGTCCTCGTCGCGATCGGCATTGGTGCGCTGGCTTTGGCGGCAACGGCGCTCGCCGCACCGGTGAGTGAATGGATCGGGCGCGCTCCGGAGATCGGCACCACTATCAGGGCCAAGCTCTCGGTTCTCGATCCACCGCTCGCCGCGTTGCGTCAACTGGAAACCACGCTGTTCGGCGGTGAAGGCAATGCGCCGGCCACTGCGGCGCCGCCGAACGTGGTGCTGCCGGTCGTCGCCTTTGTCACGCCTGCGGCGGGCGAATTGCTGTTGTTCTTCGGCACGCTGATTTTCTTCCTCGCCGGCCAGATCGGGCTGCGCAACCATCTTGTTTCGATGTTCAGCGAACGCGACACCAAGTTGCGGTTTTTAAAAATCATGAAGGACATCGAGAGAAATCTCGCCGGTTACCTGGCGGTGGTTACCGTCATCAACGCCGCGGTCGGGATGATCGTGGCTGTCGGCGCGTGGCTCATCGGAATTCCCAACCCGGCGATCTTCGGGCTATTGGCAGCATTGCTGAATTACGTGCCTTACGTCGGCCCCGCCATCATGGTTGTGGCGTTGTTCTGCGTCGGCTTGGTCACGTTCGATTCGCTCAGCCACGCCGTGATTGCGCCCCTCGGATTGATTGCCGTGACCACAACCGAGGGCCATTTCATCACGCCAACGATCGTCGGCCGGCGACTTACGCTCAATCCGCTGCTCGTCATCCTTGCACTGGCGTTCTGGACCTGGATGTGGGGACCATTCGGCGCCTTTCTCGCTGTGCCGCTGGCGATCATCGCGCTCGTGGTGGTCAATCATTTGTTTCCGCACGACGACACCAAACTCCCTGATTGAATGGAACTTTTGCACCTGACGCGGCTTATCGGGGCAATTCCGTCTATCCAATCCATGGAGAAGAAGTATGGACACCGCTACATCGGCTTCCCAGAACGTGCGGGAAACGGCCAGTGAAGCCCGCGAAAGCGTGCGCGAGGTCCGCAAGGCAGCGGCCGACGCCTCCGGTGATATTCAGAGCGATCTGCAGGCGTTGCGCGATGATTTCGGCCGGCTTGCCCAGCAGGTCGGCGACATCCTCGCCAATCGGGGTTCCGCGGCATGGCAACGTACCCGATCGAGCGTCGATGACGTGGTTTCCGACGCTCAGGATAAAGGCCGCGAAGCGGTCGACGCCATGCGTGATGTCACTGATAATTTCGTCGAGGCGATCGACGAGTCGATCAAGAGCCGGCCCTACACGACGCTGGCTCTGGTCGCCGGCCTTGGATTTCTCTTTGGCGCGACGTGGCGTCGCTGACGCGGCGCCGAGCGCATCGCGAGAATTGCCATGCTCAAGGGCGTGACGCGTGAGATCGGCCTTGCGGTCCAGGCCCGGACCGGTGCAACCCCTGCCCTTTTGGTCTGGATCGCCGTCATCGCGCTCGCGACGCTGACCGCATTCGCCTTCCTTTGCGTCGCCGGCTACGACTGGTTTGCCGTGCAGTTCGGCGGCGTCTTTGCCGCCTTGCTGATGACCGGCATCTTCGCGCTGATCGCGGTAATCGCCGCCATGATCTGCGTACTGGTGCGGCGGCGTGCCAGAGAGCGCGCCATTCTTGAACGCGCGGCGCGGGCGCACGCGTCGTCGTGGCTGCTCGATCCAAAAATTTTCGCGATTGCCATGCAGTTGGGCCGCACCATCGGGTGGCAACGCGTCATACCGGTGGCCCTGCTCGGCTTCATGGCCGCGCAGTGGGCCCGCGAATATCGCGCGCAGGCACGCGACGGCACCGAGTAATTTCTCGCATAAATCGGACGACTTGCCGGCGCCGGAGGCGGCGGTGCCCCGGCTTCCTGGCCACCGGTGCGCATAGCGAATTTTCGCGCCGCCTTCCAAGCTTGCAAAAAAGCAGTTGCTATTGTCGATTAT
>JASHQI010000149.1 GCA_030037645.1 Xanthobacteraceae bacterium | reverse complement strand
GGTCCGCTGGCTCGCAATGACGAAAAAATTTATGCATGAACCAGCGGCCCGGGACTCTTGAGGTAGCTCGTTGTGATCGCCTTGGCCGACCAATAGGCGAGCGCACCCAGCGTGCCGGTCGGGTTGTAGCCATGCTGTTGCGGGTAGACCGAAGCGCCTTGGATGAACAGATTGTGCGCGTCCCAGGCCTGCAGATAGCGGTTGACGACGCTCGTCTTCGGATCGGTACCCATCATCGTGCCGCCGGTATTGTGGGTCGACTGATAAGGCACGATCGTGAAGGTCTTGGGCCGCGGGAACATCTGATAGTGCGTCGGATTCAACGACTTGATGATACCCTCAAGCCTGCCGAGCAGGTAGGCCGACATTTTGAATTCGTTGTCAGACGGATTGTAGGTCAGCCTGATCAACGGCCGGCCGAACGCGTCCTTGTAGGTCGGATCGAGATCCATGAAATTATTGCGATTGGCATAGACCGAGCCCTCGGTCTGGAAGTGGGCTCGCCGGTAGTACCACTTCACCGTGGCGCGCTTCCATTCCGATCCCCAGCTCGGCGTGCCGTGAGGCACGCCCCGTCCGGCGATCGGCGGCGCGCCGCCGGCGTTGCATGACATGTAGCCGCCGCCGAAGAAGCCCAGCCCGGCATGGTCGAAGTTCTCGCCGTTGAAATCGTCGATGCAAACCGACATGCCGGCGTTGCCCCAATAAGGATTGAGCTCCTTATCTTCGAAGAACGCTCCGCCTCCGGCCTCGAACTGATAGGCATAGTTCTTACCGACGACGCCCTTGCCTGTTGCGTGGTCATACGGCTCGCCGATGCCGGCCAGCAGCATGTGCTGAACATTGCCGAAAACGTAGGACGACAGCACGACGATGCCTGCCGGCTGCTCGTACTGTTCGCCGTTGCGCAGATCGGTGTAGGTCACGCTCGCCACCCGCTTCGCGGCTTTGTCGTAATTGAGCCTGGTGACGAAGCAGCGCGAGCGCAGCTCGAATTTCGGATCGAGCCGCAGCGCCGGCAGGATGGTGGAGTTGGCCGAAGCTTTGGCGTTGGGCGCGCAAGCGGTGCGATTGCAGAAGCCGCAATATTCGCACGCTCCCATCTTCACGCCTTCGGCGTTGGTATAGGCGGAGCTGACGATGGAAATCGGCAACGGGAACGGATGATAGCCGAGGTTTTTTGCCGCCTCGCCGAACATCAGACCGGCGCTGCTCGATTTGATGGGCGCGTTGGGGTATTCGTTGCTGCGCGGGCCCTCGAACACATTGCCGCCTTCGATTTTCTTGCCGCGAAGGTTGCCGGCTTTGCCCGACACGCCGCAAACCTTGTCGAAATAGTCGTAATGCGGCTCGAGCTCGTCATAACTCACCGGCCAGTCCTGGATCGTCATGTCGTCCGGGATCGATTTGGCGCCGTAGCGCTCCGTGATCGCGCTGCGAATGCGGAAATCGGTAGGCAGGAAACGCCAATGCAAGCCGCCCCAATGAATGCCGGAGCCGCCGACCCCTTCGCCGGGGAGGAACGCGCCGATGCGGCGAATTGGCAATGCCTGCTCACGGGGGAAATTGCGGAATGTCAGGGTGTCGATCGAATTGTCCCACATCAATTCCAGGCGCTCGGCATAGCGCACTTCGTCACGCACGCCGGGGAGAACGAAGTCTTCGCTCGGAATGCGGTCTTGGCCTTTTTCCAAGGAGACCACGTGCAAGCCTGCCTTGGTCAATTCGCGCGCCAGGATCGCGCCGGTCCAACCAAGGCCAACCGTCACCGCATCGACTTCTTTCAATCGCGTTACCATGTCGGCCTCCCCCTATGAGAAGTCCGCAATCGAATGCGGTTCGGCGACATAGCGTTTGTCGCGATATTCCTCGACCAAGTTGGCGTAGTTGGCCGGCAAGCCGGGAAAGCCGAGCATCCGCCACGACGCCTTGTTGCGGTTGCCGCCGTAAATCGGGTCACCGAAAAATCCCTCCATGGCGAGCGCATGCAACCGGGCGAAGAAGGCGCGCGAACCGAAATTGGCGAATTCGGCCTTACCTGCTTCCATCGCCTTGAGCGCCTCGACGCGCTTGTCCGGATCGAGCCGAGCGAAATCATCGCCGTAAGTCTTGCGCGACCATTCGTTGGCGGCGGCGATGCCTGCAGTGACGAATTCCGCCGGCGTCAGCGGGAGCTGATAGCCCTGCTCCGGCTTGCCTTTGATGAACGGGCCGGCGCGATACATTTTGGCGCCGCCGCCCCAGGCGCTGGCAAGCTGGCGATCAATATAGGTCGCTACTCCGCAATCGCTGCCGGACGGCGACAGTTCATCGGCCGGGATCATCGTATCGACTGCGGCGACGACGAAAGCGTGCTCCGTCTCATTGAGAAGAAGCAGCGGCTCGTCGTGCGGAGGTGCCGCCGGTTCGGGGGCCGCTGCGGGCGGCGCTTGCGTTTGCGCGGCGGCGCCTTGGCTCAGGCCGGTAGCGACTGCGGTTCCGGCAAGGCCTGCGCCGACCAGAAATTTTCGGCGTGGAATCGTTTCATCGGTCATAGCGTCCTCCCCTGCCGTCGCCGCATGTGCAGCCGGCGGCGTACTTTGTAATAAGAGTAAACCCAATTGCGCGGCGGCGGGAAGGGACCAGTTGCCGCTCGTCGCCAAGCAAGTGAAGGGACCGTCGCAGCCGCGCCCCGCGATCGATCGCGCGCCACGCGGGCGTACGATGGCAGCACCCGCAGTCGATCATGCCGGCACGAGCGGCCCTGGACTTTTGAGGAATTGCGTCGTGATCGCGTGCGCCGACCAGTAGGCCAGCGCGCCGACCACGCCGGTCGGATTGTACGCGGTATTTTGCGGGAACACCGAGGCGCCCATGACGAACAGATTGTCAGCGTGCCAGGCTTGCAGGTAGCGGTTGACGACACTGGTCTTCGGATCGCTTCCCGTCATCGTGCCACCGGTGTTGTGCGTCGATTGATAGGGCACGACGCTATAGTCGCCGTGCTTGACGACCGGCTTGCTCATGATCGTCGGATTCATGGCGCGCGCGAGGCGGCCCAGTACGCCGCCGACATATTGCGCAAGCTTGTAGTCGTTGTCGTGAAAATTGTACGACATGCGGATCAACGGCCGCCCGAGCGCATCCTTGTAGGTCGGATCGAGATCCAGGAAATTCTCGCGGTGCGCGTAGTTGCAGCCGGAAGCGCCGATACCGAAGGCGTGATTGTACCATTTCGCCGTCGCCTTCTTCCATGCGCTGCCCCAGCGCGGCGTGCCGGGCGGCACCGGCCGGGTGAGGATCGGGCGGCCATTGCTCGGGCCGGCCTGGATCCAGGCGCCGCCGAAGAAGCCCAAACCGGCGTGATCGAAATTGTCGCCGTTAAAATCGTCGATCAGGACGCCATGGGCACCGGCGGCCATGAATGGATTGATCTCCTTGTCCTCGAAGAACACCATCACGCCGTTGCCGCTCACCTGGTAGCAATAGTTCTTGCCG
>JASHQI010000148.1 GCA_030037645.1 Xanthobacteraceae bacterium | reverse complement strand
CCGCCCTTCATCACCGAGCCGGGCAGCGGATGACCGACCACATCCTCGGCGAGCCGCGCGCATTCGATCAGCGCGTCGAGTTCGATGCCGGTCGCGATGCCGAGTTCGTTGCACAGGAAGACCAGGTCCTCGGTGCAAACGTTGCCGGCAGCTCCGGTATGTCCGGCAAACGGACAACCGCCGAGACCTGCGACCGAGGAGTCAAAATGCGTCACGCCCATTTCGAGGCCGGCGTAAGCGTTGGCGATCGCCATGCCGCGGGTATCGTGGAGATGCAGCGCAATATCGAGGTCGGGCCAGCGTGCGCGCAAGGACCCGACCACGCGCTTGATCGAAAGCGGCGTCGCCCAGGCCATGGTGTCGGCCAGTGTCACGTAATCGAGCGTGACGCCGTGCTCGCGCGCCAGATCGAGGATTTGCCCAACGAGTGCAACGACCCGCGGCACCGGCACATCGCCTTCGAAATTGCAACCGAACGCCGCCATGATGCTGCCGCGCTCGACCGCGACGCCATTTTCCTTGTACAGCCCGACGATGGCGTGCTGTCCGGCGAGCTGCTGTTCGGCCGTGCGGTTCTGGTTACGCCGCAAAAACCTTTCGGACGTGCAAAGCTGGATGGTGCCCTTGAGCGTCAGCCGCTTCTGCTGGAGCGCGCGTTCGAAACCCTGCTCGTTGAGCCACAGCGCGGTATAGGCGACGCCTTGTCGCGGCGTAATGGCCTGCACCACGGCCTCGGCATCCGCCATGCCCGGCACCGCCTTCGGATTGACGAACGAGACGACCTGGATTTGGGCGAGGCCGGTCTGCGACAGCGCGTCGATCAACGCGACCTTCCGCGCCGTCGGGATTGCGCCCTTCTCGAACTGGAATCCCTCGCGGGGGCCCTCCTCGGTGATATGCACCGCTGCCGGCAGATCGCTCATGTGGTTCTCTCCCGCTCAGCATTGGCATTGACGGTGACGATGTTGTGCCTGCTCAGGGTCTCGATCTCGGATGGCGTCAGCCCCAGTTCAGCCAAGACTTCGGCGGTGTGCTCGCCAATCGCGGGCGCCTGCCGGTGCAATGCCAGATCGTGATCGCCGATTTCGATCGGCAGCCGTGGAATCTTCGCGCGCACGCCGCCGGGGAAATCGACTTCGAGCATGCGGGCGCCGGCATTGAGCTGCGGATCGTCAAACAGATCGCCCGGCTTGGCCACCGGAGAGAACGGAATATCGATGCGGTCGAATAGTTCGGCAAGCTCGGCCAGCGTATGCCGCGCGACAATGCCGGCTACGATCGGCAGCAGAACGGGGCGCGCGCGCACGCGATCCTCGTTGGTCTTGTAGTCCGGATTTTGCAACAGATCCGAACGCGAGAAATGCTCGCAGAAGCGGCGCCACTGCCGGTCGCTCGTCAGTCCGACAAAAATCTGCTCGTGGTCGGCCGTTGCGAACGGCTCGTAGATCGCCCAGGCGCCTTCGCGCGCCGGCATCGGCGGCGGCGCGCGGCCGGTCACCGCCTGGCCGGCCATGTGCTGCGCCATCAGGAAGGCGGTGGATTCGAACAGCGCCGATTTGACCAATTGGCCGCGGCCGGTCCGCTCGCGCTCGCGCAGCGCGGCCTGAATGCCGATAACGGCGAAGGCGCCGCCCATGATGTCGACCACGGAAGCGCCGGCGCGCAGCGGCTGGCCTGGCGGCCCGGTCATATAGGCCAAGCCGGCCATGAACTGAACCACTTCGTCGAGTGCCGGACGATGCTCGTAGGGACCGCTGAGAAAGCCTTTGAGCGCGCAATAGATGAGCCGCGGATTCGTTTTGGCAAGATCACGATAACCGCAACCGAGTCGATCCATGGTGCGGGGCGCGTAGTTTTCGATCACCACGTCGGCCGTTGCCGCCAAACGATGCAGCAGCGCGTGGCCCTCGTTGGCTTTGAGATCGATGGCGACGCTGCGCTTGTTGCGGTTGAAAGTGCCGAAGAATCCCGCCGCAAATCCGACCAGCCGCCGCGTCGAATCGCCTTCGGTCGGTTCGATCTTGATCACGTCGGCGCCGAGATCGGCCAGGATCAGGCCCGCGCTCGGGCCCATGATGGCGTGGCAAAATTCGAGAACGCGGATGCCGGCGAGTGGCAGCGTATCGCCAGTGTGTGGAGCAGCCATGAGTGTAATTTATGCCGTCATGGCCGGGCTTGTCCCGGCCATCCACGTCTTTAATCTGCCAGACTGGAAAGACGTGGCTGCCCGCGACAGGCGCGGGCATGACGATGAAAGATGCATCCATGAAAAAATCGTTCGTACGGGGCACATGGCAGGCTCAGCGAGCCTATTCGCCAGCCGTCATCACCGAAGGCGCAGCCAAGACCATCTGGGTCGCCGGACACACCGGCGTCGTGGACGATGCGGGTAAATCTCTCGCCGGCGATTTCGACGCGCAGGTGCGCCAGTGCTTCCGCAACATTGAAAAGACGCTGGCCGAGGCCGGCGCCAAGCTCGCCGATCTCGTCACCATGACGGTCTTTCTCATCGATGCGCGTTACACCACGCGGATGACCGAGTTGCGCACCGAGATTTTCGGCAGGGATTTTCCCGCGAGCGCGGCAATCACCGTCGCCGGCTTCGCGCGCCCGGAGATGATGCTGGAGATTCAGTGCGTGGCGGTGATTTGAAAATCACCTCGCCCAGTTTTTAATGCCGCGTTGCGACTGTCGGCGCCGCACGCCGTCATGTCGGCAATCGGGGGATGAACGAACATATCCCGAACAGCGCAATGGGGTAGCGATTGACCTGATTCGCCCGTTACCATCCGAGGTTTTTCGCGCCGCAACCGCAACCGCCCCGACAGGTGCAAGCGGAGACCCGAGTTTCCGCATCTTCGGGTCGAGCCTGGCGCGCGAAAGCGTGCCCTTTTTGCCACAGACGGATCAAATTGCGACCAATGCACAGGACATCCTGCCGGCCGTCCGTTGCCGGTCTAGCCGCGCGCCGGTAGGTCTTGCAGGTGGGGGTGATCGGTTCTCGGCGGGGTGTCGGGGGACCTCGGTCCATGCGATTCAAGCCTGTTGCGGAGTTGGGCCGCGAGGCGAACGCGCGCGGCGCCATCGGGCCGTGGCGCACCGCGCGCGCGGATTATTGCGCGGGTAGGCTCCGTCTGCTCCTGGCATCGAGCTCACTCGCGGCGCTGTTGATCGGCAGCGGCGCGCCGGCGGCTGTGGCCGCGCCAAACTGCAAAGTCATTCAAAACGGCGGCAGCGTCGCTACGGTGCCCAACAGCTTGGCTACTGGCAACTGCATCCTGGTCGAAGGTGGGGCCAACGTCAGCGGCAACGTCATCAACACCAGCACCGGCGTCCTCACGACGAACGGCGTCACTTCTCCATCGCTGACCGGCATTACCATCAGCAACAGCACGGTCGGCGGCAGCGTCAGCAACGCCGGCAAGATCGTCGCACAAAGCCAGGGAATCGTCATCGATAACAACGCGGTCGTTTCCGGCGGCATCAGTAATTCCGGTATCATTACCGCGCCTCAAAACGACATTGTGTTGACTGGCGTTCCAACTTTCACCGGCAATATTTCCAATGCCGGCAGCCTGACCTCGAACTTTGATAACGGCATTGCCATTAACGGCGACGGCGCCGCCACCCTGTTTGACGGCAGCATCGTCAACAGCGGCATGATCTCGGCGCAAGGCGATGGGCTTAACGTCGGTAGCGTCTCGACCTTCACTGGCGGCATCAGCAACTCAGGC
>JASHQI010000147.1 GCA_030037645.1 Xanthobacteraceae bacterium | reverse complement strand
TCGACCTTGGCCAGGCGTTCGCTCAATCGCGCAAACGCATCCGCCAGATCCTGGTCGCTCTTGAGGTTGATGGCGACAAGCCCAAGCTCGGTCTTGTGCGCGATGTCGTCCGACAGCGCCTTGAGCACGACCGGATAACCGAGTGCGTTCGCGGCTTTGGTCGCCTCCGCCAATGTTTCAACGCGTCGTTCGCGGGTGATCGCAATCCCGTAGGGCGCGAGCAGCCGCTTGGCGTCGAATTCATTGATCGTCCGCCGTCCGGTCTTGAATGGACCGGGAAGCGGCGCTCGCGACTGCGCGCGGCTTCGACGAACGGGATTCAAGCCGACCGACCAGCGGCCGATGCGGTCAAGCGCGGCGAGGCCCTGGCGTGTGCCGCCGATCACAACGAGGCCCTCCTTGCGCATGCCCTCGATCTGCCTGCGATTCATCACGCCCGAGCGGGTGCTCAGGAGATAATAGGGCTTCCGGCTGGCGCGCGCGGCCGTCGCCAGCATCGTCACGTTTTCCAGCTCGCGGCCGGGGTGGCCGATGATCGGATCGTTGGACGTGTCGCTGCAATAGGCGATGGCCGCGATGCGCTCGCTCTTGTCCACCACCGACATCGCATGCGGCAGGTTGACGGCATAGTTGCCGTTGCCCCAGGCGTCGCATGGATTGCCGTCGCCGGTGATGCGGCCGATGACACGCTCCGCCTCGGCGCGCTCGTCCGGCGACAGCGGCGGCAGATCGAGCCCGAGCGCCGTGGCATTGTCGAGGATAAGCTCCGACAGCCCGCCGGAACCGGCAATGACGGAAATGCCGCGCCCGCGCGGCCAGCGCTTGCCCTGGCACACCGCCAAAACCTCGGTCATCTCGTCAAGATCGTCGACTTCGATGGCGCGATGCGCGCGCAACACTTCGGAGAATACGCGCGACGAGCCGGCAAGACCGCCGGTATGGCTGGTGATGGCGCGCCGCGTTCGCTCGTTGCGGCCGACCTTGATGACGACGACGGGCTTGCCGGCATCGGCGGCGCGGTCGAGCGCCGCAACGTAACGCTCCGGTTCGCGCACCGTCTCGGTGAAGGTCGCAATCACCTTGGTGTTGGGATCGTCGATCAGATATTCGAGATAATCGACGGTCCTGGTCACCGCCTCGTTGCCGGCGGAGACCGACAGGCTGACGCCGAAGCGGCGCAAATCGGCCAAAAGCCCGATGCAGACCGATCCGCTCTGCGAGATGATTCCGACGTTGCCGACGATCGCCGTCGGATCCATGAGGTTCTGCTTGTAGGTCGTGACGCGCGCGGGCGGGTTGAGAATGCCCATGCAGTTTGGCCCGCAGACCGGCATGCCGGCATCACGTGCCAAACCCGCGATCTCGTCCTGAAGCTTGGCGCCATCGCCGCCCAATTCGGCAAAGCCGCTGTCGTAGATGACCGCGGCACGCGCGCCGCGTTTCACTGCGAGCCGCATTTGCTCGGGAATCAGCGGATTGCGGATGCTGAAGACGACGACGTCCGGCGCTTCCGGCAGGTCGGTGAGGCTCGGATAGCACGTCAGGTTCAGCACCGTCTTGTATTTCGGATTGACCGGATAAACCGGCCCGGTGAATCCGATCGCGCCGAGCGATTCCATCACGGCGCGGCCGGGCCCGCCGCGATCGGTGGCGCCGACGACGGCAACCGAGCGCGGCTTGACGAGGGGATCAATTTGCATGGAGGGTCATTTGCAGGTCGTCTTGCAATTTATGTAGCATGTCGCGTCGTCAAACGCATAGGCCGTCGCCATGAAGATCGTCGATCTGTCCCATCCCATGAGCATCCACACGCCCGGCTGGGTCGGCTATGCCGGCAACAAGATGTACTACGCGCAGAACCTGCAGACACAGATGATCGTCGCGCAGCGTGTCGAGACCTCGATGCACAGCGGCACGCATTTCGACGGCGCCATGCATGCCACTGACGGGCGCACCGGCGACATGGCCTCGCTGCCGCTCGACTATCTTGTCAGCCACGGCGTCGTCGTCGATCTGTCGCCGCAGGTGACGGATTGGACCGCGATCACGCCCGAGATGATCGAGAAATCCGGCGCTGATATCCGCTCCGGCGACATCCTGATCCTGCACACCGGCTGGCACAGATATTATGAGGGCCAGCGTCAGCAGGATCTGGTCCGTTATTTCTGTTACCACCCGGGCCCGACGCTCGCCACGCTGGAATGGATGCTGAAAATGCGGATCAAATGGTTCGGAATGGACACCGGCTCGTGTGATCATCCGATGAATACTTCGATTCGCAACATGCGCCCGGATATCGCGCAGGAATTCGAGCGGGTGATGGGCAAAACGCCGGCTGACTATTTCGGCACGTTCGAATACGTGCACAAACGCTCGGGCCGCAAAGTCCGGCAGGACGTGTTTCCGTTCCACAATTACGCTTTTCAGGAAGGGCTGCTGCACGCCGAGAATCTGGGCGGCGATCTGGAAACCGTGCTCGGCAAGCGCTGCATCATCGGCGCGTTTCCGTGGCGCTACGAAGGTCTCGAGGCCTGTCCCTGTCGCATCCTTGCGATTTTCGATGCCGGCGACAGTCCGGTCGAAGCGCTCGGCGATGCCGCGCGCGGCGTCGTCCATTCCTAGAAATCAGCGAGATTGCCCATGCCTAAGATCACGACTGCAGACGGCACCCGGCTCTATTACGAGGAGGCGGGTGCCGGCGCGCCGGTCGTGTTCGTGCACGAATTCGCCGGCGACTACCGCACCTTCGAGCCGCAGATGCGGTTCTTCACCCGCACCCATCGCTGCGTGACCTATAGTCAGCGCGGTTATCCGCCGTCCGACGTACCGAGCGAGCCTGCACGCTATGGACAAGAGATCGCGCGCTCCGACGTCATCGCCGTCATGGATGCGCTTGGCATCGACAAGGCGCATGTGGTCGGCCATTCGATGGGTGCCTATACCGCGTTACACGTCGGCATCCGCCATCCGCAGCGTTGCATCTCGGTGACGGCCGCAGGCTGCGGCTGGGGCTCGCTGCCCGATCCGGCGGCACGCGAAGGCATGCGCAAGCAGGCGCTGGAAAACGCCAAAATGTTCAGCGAAAAGAGCATGGCCGAGTCCGCCGCCATCTACGGCGACGGCGCGATGCGTCATCCGCAAAAATTCAAGGACCCACGCGGCTACGCGGAATTCATGCGCATGCTCGCCGAGCATTCGCCGCAAGGCCACGCGCTGACCATGACGATGCTGCAGGCCAAGCGCCCGACCTTCTGGGACATGGAAGCCGATTTGAGGCAGTTCTCGGTGCCGCTATTGATCGTCGTCGGCGACGAAGACGAGAGTTGCCTCGACGGCAGCGTCTTCCTCAAGCGCATCGCTGCCACGGCGGCGTTGTTCGTGGTCCCGCGCTCCGGCCACAATATTCCGACCGAAGAGCCGGCCGCCTTCAACGCCGCACTCGCCGATCTGTTCGCCGCCGCCGAAGCCGGCCGTTGGCTGTCGCATCGCAAGCCGAAGTAACGGGATCAAGCCGCCCCCGGCGCATCATTTCGCGTCGTGGAAGATGATGCCGAGCGTGTGACGGCGGCCGGATCGAACGCGGCTCACGCCGTGACGAAGATTGACGCGGTAGGCGCCTTTGCTGCCCCGGACCGGCCTGTGGTGAACGGCGAACAGGACGGCATCGCCTTGTTGCAGCGGAACCACCTCGATGCGGCTCTGCATGCGCGGGCGCTGTTCGGT
>JASHQI010000017.1 GCA_030037645.1 Xanthobacteraceae bacterium | reverse complement strand
GACCGGCCGTGTCGGGTCGATATGAAAGTTGCCGAGCTTGCAGCACACCCCGGACGGCGTCGGCAGGAGAATGTCTTCAGGTCGCATCGCCGAATGTAGTTATGCACCGACAGGGGTCGGAATAAGGACCGTTCCCCGCCCCCGAGGGCGCAGCGAGCGGCGGGATGGGAACATCGCTATCTTAGCACCCATGAGTGAAGTGCTCTTTGTCTCCTCCGGCGACCTGATCGCCGACCGGCGCTACAAATGGGCGCTCGATCACGCGGCGCGCGGCGATTTTCCCGGCGCCGCCGATATCCTGGCTCAGACCGTCGCGCTGGCGCCCGGTTTTGCCACTGCATGGTTCGCGCTCGGTGCCATTCGCGATCGCCTCGGCGACAGCGAAGGCGCTATCGCTGCGTTCGAGCGTGCGCGCGACGCCGATCCCGAGGATTACCACGGCGCGCGCTTGCAGCTCGCTCGGCTCAGCTCGGGCGACGCGAACCCGGCAATGACGGACGGCTATGTGCGCCGGCTGTTCGACCAATACGCCGCTCGTTACGACGCGGCGCTGACCGACCATCTCAACTATCGTGGACCGGCGCTGTTACGTGAGGCGGTCGAGGCGGTGACGCGCACGGCCGCTCGGCCCATGCGCTTTGGCTCCATGCTGGACCTTGGTTGCGGCACCGGGCTTGCTGCCGCCGTGTTTCGCTCCACCGTCGATTGGCTGGTCGGAGTCGACCTGTCGCCGGCAATGGTCGCCCAGGCCGCCACCAAAGGTTTTTATGATCGCCTCGTCACCGCCGGGCTTACGGGTTTCCTTGCCGATGAGATCGCCGCTGCGGCACGTTACAACCTCGTCGTCGCCGCCGATGTGTTCGTTTATGTGAACGACCTCGCGCCGATCGTCGTTGAGATTGCGCGCGTCCTTGCCGCGGACGGATTGTTTGCCTTCACGGTCGAGACCCATCGCGGTGGGGGAGTGAAACTCCTGCCGACGTTGCGTTACGCGCACGCGCCGGCTTACGTGCGCGGCGTCCTGGATGCAGCCGGGCTGGCGACGGCCCATATCGGTGCTGTTTCGGTGCGGAACGAAAAGGGCGTGCCCGTCGATAGCCTTGTGGTCGTTGCGGAACCCATCCCCGCTCGTTCCGGCGAATGCGGGAATCCAGTACCGGTGGAGTGAAAAGAGCTACGTCACAGCTTCGGCCGTGACCAGCGGAATTGGACTTCCGGTGACGGTTCTCGAACGCGCGACGATTTTACCGGAACTCTTTGCCGGCTGGTTTGCCAGCCGCGGCTGGACGCCGCGCGCGCATCAGCTCGAACTGTTGGCGAAAGCGCATGCCGGCCGCTCCGTGCTGCTGATCGCACCGACCGGTGGCGGCAAGACGCTGGCCGGGTTTCTGCCGAGCCTCGTCGAGCTGAGTGGCCACCACCACCTCTCCCCGCCTGCGGGGAGAGGTCGCCACGCCGAAGGCGCGGCGGGTGAGGGGGCGTGGACGCAACAGCTCGACCTCAACGCCCCCTCACCCGGCTCGGACCTTCAGTCCTCGCCACCCTCTCCCCGCGAGCGGGGAGAGGGGACGAAGACAGCAGCCGGCGACTCGGTGACGTTACGTCGAAAGCTCATTTCCCTCGGCCGCGGCCTTCGCCGCGAGGGTGGGCTGCACACACTGTACATTTCTCCGTTGAAGGCGCTCGCCGTCGACATCGCGCGCAATCTGGAAATGCCGGTTGCCGAAATGCGATTGCCGATCCGGATCGAGACTCGCACCGGCGATACTCCGACATCGAAGCGGCAGCGCCAGCGACGCGACCCGCCCCAGATCCTGCTGACCACGCCGGAACAGCTTGCATTGCTGCTAGCCTCCGCCGACGCGCCCTATTTGTTCGGTTCGCTCAAGCGCGTGATCCTTGACGAATTGCATGCGCTGGTGACATCGAAGCGCGGCGATCTGCTATCGCTTGGTCTGGCGCGGCTGTTCCGGCTTGCGCCAAACCTGACCAGTACCGGTCTCTCCGCGACCGTGGCCGAGCCTGATGATCTGCGCCGTTTCATGGTGCCGCAGCGTGGCGGCAAGGCCGGCGACGTCCGCGCCGATCTCATCGTGGCGGAAGGCGGAGCCGCGCCCGATGTCGGCATGCTCGACTCAAGCGAGCGATTGCCCTGGGCCGGCCATTCGGCGCGCTATGCGCTCGGCGAAGTCTATGCGCATATCAAGGCGCATCGCACCACGCTCGTTTTCGTCAATACGCGCAGCCAGGCCGAAGGCATTTTCCAGGATCTCTGGCACATCAACGACGACAATCTCGCGATCGCGCTACATCACGGCTCGCTCGACATGGCGCAGCGGCGCAAGGTCGAAGCCGCGATGGCGAGCGGCCGCCTGCGCGCCGTCGTGTGCACCTCATCGCTCGATCTCGGCGTCGACTGGGGCGATGTCGATCTCGTCATCAATATCGGCGCGCCGAAGGGCGCCTCGCGCATGCTGCAACGCATCGGCCGCGCCAATCATCGCATGGACGAGCCTTCGAAGGGCGTGCTGGTGCCGGCCAATCGCTTCGAAGTGCTGGAATGCCGCGCCGCGCTCGACGCCATCGCCGAGAACGCACAGGACACGCCGGCGGCGCGCATCGGCGCGCTCGACGTGCTGGCTCAGCACGTGCTCGGCTGCGCTTGTGGCGAACCGTTTCTCGGCGACGAGCTATTCGCGGAGGTGACGACCGCGGCGCCTTACGCGGCACTCACGCGAGCGGATTTCGACGCCGTGGTCGACTTCGTCGCCACCGGCGGCTACGCGCTCAAGGCCTATGAGCGGTTCGCCCGCATCCGGCAGGGCAAGGACGGACGCTGGCGCATCACCAATCCTTATGTCGCACAGCGTTATCGCCTTAATGTCGGCACCATCGTCGAAGCTGACATGCTGAAAGTGCGCTTGGTGCGCTCGCGCGCCTCGAAAATGATCCCGCGCGGCGGTCGGCTGCTCGGCGAGGTCGAGGAATATTTCGTCGAGACCATGGTCCCGGGCGACACCTTCGTGTTTGCCGGCGAAATCCTCAAATACGAGGCGCTGGTCGAGGACGAGGTTTATGTCTCGCGCGCCGCGTCCGAGGATCCCAAGGTGCCGGCTTATGAAGGCGGCAAATTTCCGCTTTCAACCTATCTCGCCGAACGCGTCCGCGCGATCATTTCCGATCCGCAGGCGTGGCGCGACCTGCCGCCGCAAGTGCGCGAGTGGCTCGAAATCCAAAAATGGCGCTCGCAGATGCCGGGCCGGCGGGAATTATTGGTCGAAACATTCCCGCGCGCCAACAAGCATTATCTTGTCTGTTATCCATTCGAAGGCCGCCTCGCGCATCAGACGCTCGGCATGCTGCTGACGCGGCGCCTGGAGCGCGCACGACTAAAGCCGATGGGCTTCGTCGCCAACGAATATGCGCTCGCGGTCTGGGGCCTCGGCGACGTCGCCACGCATCTCGCGCGCGGGCAGTTTTCCCTGGCGACTTTATTCGACGAGGACATGCTCGGCGACGATCTCGAAGCTTGGCTCGCTGAATCGGCGCTGATGAAGCGCACCTTCCGCAATTGCGCGATCATCGCCGGCCTGATCGAACGGCGCTTTCCCGGCCAGGAAAAGTCCCGCCGCCAGGTCACGATCTCGACCGACCTCGTCTATGATGTGCTGCGCAGCCATCAACCCGACCATATGCTGCTGCGCGCCGCCCGTGCCGACGCCGCGACCGGCCTCCTTGACGTGCGCCGCCTCGGCGACATGCTCTCGCGCATCAAGGGCCGAATCGTTCATAAGGCGCTCGATCATGTCTCTCCGCTTGCGGTTCCGGTAATGCTGGAGATCGGGCGCGAGGCGGTCTACGGCGAGGCCGCCGATGCGATCCTCGCCGAAGCCGAGGACGCCTTGGTGAAGGAGGCGATGCAGTGAGCAGGAATCCCGTTCCCGCTCATTCCCGCGCAAGCGGAAATCCAGTTGCTGGGTCCCCGCTTTCGCGGGGGCGAGCGGACGGCGGCATCACTGTCGCCGGCGTCACGCTGGTCGTCGATCCGGCCGGCGCGATCTATTGGCCGGACGAACGTCTGCTCGTCGTCGCCGATCTTCATCTCGAAAAAGGCTCGGCCTTCGCCGCGCGCGGCGTGCTGCTGCCGCCCTACGACACGGCGACGACACTGGCGCAGCTCGCAATCCTCATCGGGCGGTACGCACCGCATTTGGTAGTCGCGCTCGGCGATAGCTTTCACGACGGCGGCGGCCCAACGCGCATGGCCGACGTGAGCCGCGCGGCTCTGAATGCACTCCAGCGCGGACGCGACTGGCTGTGGATTGCCGGCAACCACGATCCCGATCCGACTGACCGAACCGGCGGTCGTTTCGCCGAGGTCCTGGCGCTTGGCGCGCTGACGTTCCGTCACGAGCCCATGCCGAATCGTTGCGATGGCGAGATTGCCGGACACTTGCACCCACTCGCCCGCGTGGCGCGCCGCGGACGGGCGGTGAGCCGGCGCTGCTTTGCCGGTGACGGCAAGCGCCTCGTCATGCCCGCCTTGGGCGCTTATGCTGGCGGCCTCAACGTGCGCGATCGCGCCTTTGCGGTACTATTCGACGCCGCCGCCGGGTTTACCGCGCACATGCTCGGCGAGCGCCGGCTCTATGCTGTTGCCGCTGCGCGCTGCTTGCCGGATTGAGGCGATCAATCGGGTCTTTAGTTGACCTTGGCCGGTACCGTCGCTCTGGCCGTGGTCGATTTGGCGGTCGTCGCCGCATGCGCGGGCGCGTCCCAGCCGCCAGGCGGAGACTTGACGCTGATCGCATCCTCGGGCTGCGGCTGCGGCGACCAAGTCTGCACCGCCAGGCGTGCGGCGGTGAGCGATTGCGCGTCGAGCTTGGCCGCCACTTCATTGCGTTTCTTGGCCGCCTCCTGATCGCCATGATTGGCCGCCAGCGCAAACCATTTGTAGGATTCGGCAAAACTCTGCTCCACGCCGATGCCGCGCGCGTAGAGGATACCGAGATTGTATTGGCTGTCCGAAACGCCGTGGTCAGCGGCCTTGCGGAACCAATGCGCCGCCGTGCGGTAGTCGGCCGGGCCGTTGACGCCTTCGGCGTAGAGCACGGCGAGATTGTGCATCGCCTTGGCATTGCCCTTGTTGGCTGCGGCCAGATAGAGATCGCGCGCTGCGGCGAGATCTTTCTTCACCCCGACGCCCTTTTCGTAGAGCGTGCCGAGCCGAAATTGCGCGAGCGTCAGTCCTTGCTTGGCAGCGCGTTCGAACCACCAAGCCGCTTCGTCATCGCTCTTCGGGACGCCATGGCCCTCGTCGAAGCGGATCGCCACCTCGTAGTCGGCCGCTGCGTCGCCCGCCATGGCCGCAGCGCGCAGCGCTGGTCCACCGATCGTCGCCGGCAGGTCTCTAGAGGCTGCAGCGGTTTGAGTCGTTGCGGTTCGGCGCGGCGGCAGCGAGCCGGTTATATCGGGCGCAGGCCAAAGTGGCATTGGACTCGATCGTGACGGATTCGCCGAGGATGCCGTAACGACCGCATCGGTCTGGTCGGTACTGTGAACCAGGCTGGACTGTCGGCTGGGATTGACGCCTGTTGCCGCGCCGGATTTCGCGTCTGACGGTGCGCCGGGTATTGTGTCTGGTGCGCTGCTTTGGCCCGGCGGCGGCGTCGATTCTGGCGAAGAAGGTTTTGCGGGACCAGCCGAGATCGGTGCGGCAACGGGCGGCGCAGTCTTTCTCGATGGCGCTGCGTGCGTCGGCGCCAACGCGCTATGTTCAAACAGTCGCGTGGCGATGCGCAGGCTGAAGATCGCAATCAACGCCACGCTGCCGGCCACGAGCAGTGTGCGCAGTCGCGGCGTCAGCTTTTTTGACAAATGTCCCGCGTTGGGCGCATCGAACTTTGGTTGCGAGGCAGACGGCGAAGCGGCGGCTGCCTGTGCGGCGCGGCGCGCAGCGGCGATGAAGTTGGACTTGCCTCTCGGATCCGGAATGACGGGTGGCTTGGTGGCCCCGACCGCGGCTTCGGACGCCGCAATCCGCTCGGCTGTTGAAACAGGCAGGCGAGAACGACCTGTTGCCGAGCCCGGCTCCAGCGGGTGGTCTGGCGGCAGATTGGGGTCGATCGGCCGCGGGACGACAGCTCGCTGCGGCGCGGGCTCCCGCTGCGGCATCGGCGGCGCAGTCGCGACCGGCGCTGGTTCGGGCGTGGGCTGTAGCGGGACGTCTTCTGGGGCCTCCTTTGCCGGCGCTGATTGAGCCGCCGAGTCAATCCTCATGCCGCTTTCGATGATCGCGATTCGCTCGACGACCTGCTCGACGGTGCCTTGGACGGCTTCCAGCGAATCCTGAGTTCGGCGCTCGATTTGCCTGATCTCGGCGACATCGCGCCCGATTTCGCCCCCTGCTGTCGCCATGTCTTGCATGGCACCGTCGTCATTCGCGCCGCGCATTCGCTCGAGATGCACCAGTAGATCGGCAAGCCCGCGCTCGATCGCTTCGAGATGGCCGAGCCGGGCATCCGACGCATCAAAACGCGAAATCAGCGCAGCGATGCGGTCTTCGAGGTGCCCAAGCGCCGCGTGGTCGGTATGCGTGAGCTGAACCCATTCGAGCTTTTCGATGAGTCCCGATAAGAGCTTTTCAAGTTCACCTGGCACAGCACGTCCCGCCTCGGTCGAGGCGGTGATCGCATTGGTAAGCGTCTCGATTCGACTTTCCAGCGCGGCAAGCGTCTGGCCACTCACCACGCTGTTGATGAGGGCGTCCACCGTCGCGGCCAGGGAACGCACGTTTTCCGCGACTCTGTTCAGGGTGTCGTTGGAGGCGACGTGGGCGACGATTCCGCGCAGGGCGCCGATTGCCTGTTCGAGCTGCTGCAGTGCGGCGGGATCGTCCTTGGCGGCAATCAAATCCAGTTTCTGGGACAGGCCCCTCACGGCCTCGTCGAAACCCACCAGGGTCTCGGACGTCGCCAGCCCCCGCAGCGCCACGTGTATTTCCGCGAGGCCGCGCTCAAGCCCGGCCAGCGCGTTGGTGTCGACACCGGATTGGCGAGACCGGTCGATGCGCGCGGCAAGCGCCTTGATTTCGATTTCGAGCGGCTCGACGGCGCGGCGCGGCAACGCTTCTTTGATTTGTCCTGCAATCTCCGCCAGGTCCGTGCGAATGGCCTCTATGGCCTTTGTGAGGTCGCTCGACGGCCGCAACTCCTCGAGCCGCATTGTGATGTCGCGCAGTTGACGCTCGAGGCCGCTGACATCGAACGCCACCGGCGAAACCTCGGCGATCCAGGGCGAAAGTGGCACAGACGCCGGTGGCACGCCGGCCGGGACTGCAGGTGTCGCACCGTCACGCTCGCGTTGACGTGCGACGGTCTCGGCCACAGCGGGTGCCATGCTATTGAGCACACGCTGCCGCGCCGTGATTTCGGCCACGGCTTCGTCGATTGATAAATTGCCGCCGTTTTCCAACCGGCTATTGCTGACAGCCGGCCGCTCGATTTGGCGCGGCGGAACGGGCGCGCCGGTCAGCTTCTCCGCGGGTTGGCCGTGGGGCTCTCCCGGCATCTGGTCATCGCGACCGAGGAACTGGTGTTGCGAGACATCTCGGCGCGAGAGCCGCTCGAGGTGGTGCGAAAGTTCGTCAAGGCGGCCATGAAGGGCGCCAAGCTCTTCGCGGGTTTTGGCAGATTCGCGCATATAGGCGAGTTCTTGTTCGCGATCGTGATTGCTTTGATCGCCGCCGGATTGCAGTTCCCGGTCGCGTTGCGAATCGCGGCCGCGCCGCTGCTCGCCTCCATATTCCGGGTCGCTGTTCGGCTCGCGACTTCGATCCATCCCTCGCCCGTCGTGATCGGACCGATCGCGATCGCGCCAGTTCGTGTCGTCATCCGCGTCGCGATCGTAATGGCGCTCTCCAATCGGCTCGTCATCACCGCCATCCGATTTGATGATACTGTTGAGCCATTCGCCGACCGACATGCCGGAGCGGCGCGCGGCGTCGCGCGCGGCCTCGCGCGCCTGGGGACGGAGACCTCTGAGATTCCACGGACCGCTAGATTTCATTCGCGCGCTCAAGTCAGAAGGGAGGGCCGGGTGCCCCGCTCGAGCCGGCGCTCGTTAATTGACGACGCGGTCGGCGCGGTTCTGTGTCCGC
>JASHQI010000146.1 GCA_030037645.1 Xanthobacteraceae bacterium | reverse complement strand
CCGGTGCAAAGGGAACGACGATCCGAATGCTGCGCGAAGGATAGGCGCTTTGCGCCGATGCGGTACCGCTGCGAGCGGCCAGCGCGAGCAGCGCCAGAGCGATTGCCGAGAATAACTTGCGCTTGCGCATGGTGCCTGATCTGCAGGAGCCGGTTACGGTTATGCCACAGATCACGCCTGGCGATGGCGACGCGGGCGCGACGGAGGCGGGGCGATGCGCGGTTGTGGCAACTCCAGGAACGATAACGGAATACTGGCTAGGCGCTGAAAAACATTCAATGTCAAATTTATGACGAAGGCCAGCGCGTTTCCTCATGTCCGCACCATGGCTTCGGTGTGATGGATTGAGCGCAATGACCCCGTCACCTTGTTGGCGATGAACAGCAGTGATGCGTTTTAGTTCGTTCAACCCGTCCTACGCACTGGTGGGAATGACCCTAACGGGTCATCGCCGATCGGTGTTCCCGTCAGGGGCGTGAACCTCTGGTTCGTTCATTGCACACGGATATTCGCGAGCCCGTTCACCTTCGCTACTGTGATCACCGGCCCCAAAAACTTCGTTGCCGAGGTCCGAGACCGCATGTAGGACACTGGTGGAGTGGATTTAACATTCGCTTGACCCACCCAGCCGTTGGAGCGTGAAGCGAATGTTAAATCCTAAACTCCACCTGCATCAGGCAGTTGCTAATGGTCCTTTGATTCCAGCATTGGCGCAACGGGTGCCGAAACGGGATGCGAAAGTTGGGATCGGACCACCAGGGGCAAAAGGGAAAGAAAGCGGGAAATGTCAAAACAAGCGATGCGCGAGGAGACCGAACGTCTTGTGAAAGAGGCATTGGAACGGAAGAACGTCACCGTCAAGCAAGGTCAGACTCGCATTGACGCCAAATGCGGAAAGTGCGGAGCGCCAAATCGCGTTATGGCCGCTCCAGGACAGGTTCGTGTGCCGTACACGTGCAAGGAATGCGGCGAGAAACAAAGGACGCTGTGATCGCTCAACGCTCCGGCACGCGGCTACCTGGAGACCGCAATCCGATGAATCGAAGCAAGATGAGCTTGCCGAAGGGCAGCAAGTTATTAAGAAGGCGAGGGGCGTTTCCTCTCGGCCGCACCAGGTCTGATACGCAAGGCCGATCGACTACGGCTGCGTGCGGTCCGGCTGATAATCTTCATCTGCTTCGACCGCACCGCTGTCTGTTTCTCGGGAAAACCCCGGTCGGGACGGCATCTCAAGCTGTCTTGAGACGCCGCCCTGATTTCTTCGAGGCTAGGCCGCTTTCGCGCGGGCGAGATCGTAGCGATCCGCATTCATCACCTTGGCCCATGCCGCCGCGAAGTCTTTCACGAACTTCTCCTTCGCGTCTGCGCATGCATAGACTTCCGCAATAGCGCGCAGTTGTGAGTGTGAGCCGAAGATCAGATCGACGCGCGTGCCGGTCCACTTGACGCCGTTCGACTTGCGGTCGCGCCCCTCGTACACGCCTTCGGAGCCTTTAGCCGGCTCCCATTGCGTGCGCATGTCGAGCAGGTTGACGAAGAAGTCGTTGGTCAGCTTTCCGGGCTGCTTGGTGAAGAGGCCATGCTTGGATCCACCGGCATTCGCGCCCAGCACGCGCAGGCCGCCGACGAGAACCGTCATCTCCGGCGCCGTCAGCGTCAGCAATTGCGCCTTGTCGACCAACGCCTCCTCGGGTGGCATGAGGTGCTGGCTGCGGTAATAGTTGCGGAAACCGTCAGCCAACGGTTCAAGCGGCGCGAAGGATTGGACGTCAGTCTGCTCCTGCGAGGCGTCCATGCGTCCCGGCGTGAAGGGGACTTTCACGTCGTGGCCGGCGGCCTTTGCGGCTTTCTCGACCGCCGCGTTGCCACCAAGGACGATCAGGTCGGCAAGCGACACCTTCTTTCTGCCTGACGACTTGTTGAAGGTCTTCTGGATCGCTTCGAGTTTTTGTAGGACCTTCGCCAGTTGAGCCGGCTGATTGACGTCCCAGTCCTTTTGGGGGCTGAGCCGAATACGCGCGCCATTCGCGCCGCCGCGCTTGTCGGAGCCGCGGAACGTCGACGCCGACGCCCACGCCGTTGACACCAGCTCGGAAACGGACAGGCCGGAGGCGAGGATTTTTGCTTTCAGGGCGGCGATGTCCTTTTGTCCGATCACCGGATGGTCGACTGCAGGGATCGGGTCTTGCCAGATCAGAACCTCCTTCGGGACGAGCGGGCCGAGGTAACGATAAATAGGTCCCATGTCGCGGTGCGTCAGCTTGAACCACGCCCGGGCGAACACGTCGGCGAACTCGTCCGGATGCTCGTAGAAGTTTCGCGAAATCTTCTCGTAGATCGGGTCCATCCGCAGCGACAGGTCTGTGGTCAGCATGGTCGGCACATGCTTTTTCGACTTGTCGAAAGCGTCCGGAACCGTCTCGGCGCCGTCTTTCGCTTTCCACTGATAGGCGCCGGCCGGGCTCTTGGTCAGCTCCCACTCGTTCTTGAACAGGTTGTCGAAGAAGCGGTTGCTCCACTTGGTCGGCGTCTGCGACCAGGTCACTTCAGGGCCGCCGGTGATGGCGTCGGCGCCCACGCCGGTGCCAAACTTGCTCTTCCAGCCAAGGCCCTGTTCTTCAAGGGCCGCGCCTTCCGGCGCCGGGCCGACCAGAGACGGATCGCCGGCGCCGTGGGTCTTGCCGAAGGTATGGCCGCCGGCAATCAGCGCGACGGTCTCCTCGTCGTTCATCGCCATGCGGAAGAATGTTTCGCGGATGTCCTTTGCCGCAGCCACCGGATCCGGCTTGCCGTTCGGTCCTTCCGGATTGACGTAGATCAGGCCCATCTGCACGGCGGCGAGCGGATTCTGCAGCTGGCGTTCGCCGCTATAGCGTTCGTCGCCCAGCCATGTGCCCTCGGGACCCCAGTAAAGCTCGTCGGGCTCCCAGACGTCGGCGCGACCGCCGCCGAAACCGAACGTCTTGAAGCCCATCGACTCCAGCGCGACGTTGCCGGCGAGAATCATCAGGTCGCCCCAGGAGATTTTGCGGCCGTATTTCTGCTTGATCGGCCACAACAGCCGTCGCGCCTTGTCGAGACTGGCGTTGTCCGGCCAGCTATTGAGCGGCGCGAAGCGCTGTTGCCCGGCGCCGGCGCCGCCGCGGCCGTCGGCGATACGGTAGGTGCCTGCGCCGTGCCACGCCATGCGGATCATCAGCCCGCCGTAATGGCCGAAGTCGGCCGGCCACCACTCCTGCGAATCCGTCATCAGGGCTTGCAGGTCCTTGATCACGGCTTTCAGATTGAGGCTCTTGAACTCCTTGGCGTAGTCGAAAGCCTTGCCCATCGGATCGGACAAATCGGAGTTCTTATGCAGAATGCTGAGGTCCAACTGATTGGGCCACCAGTCGCGGTTTCTATGGGCGTGGGTGAACGGGCACTGACCCGCGCTCTTGTCTTCAGTCTTTGCGTCCATGTTTCTCTCCGATCGTGTTCTGCTTTTTCCTGATCCGAAACTGCTTTTGCGTCGATATCGAGACGCCCCGCTCTTGCGCCGCGTCTTGGCTATATGGGCATGATCAATTTATGAATACACGGCCCAATACTCTGCTCGCCGGGAGCTTGGCCGAAGGCATCACCGAATGTGGCATGCCTCTGTACCCGTGCCCCGCACGGGACGCTGACATTCATAGCACTTTGAACTGCCGAATTGAGGCAATGTCAACGGCGGCAAGCATGCCGCCTTTGGCTCGGTGGTATGCACCTAAACCCTATATATGTTGCCCTGTTGGCGATTTCCGGAGCCGCGCGATTCCCACGTCGAACGCGGCTTTCCGCGCCAAGCGCGGCTGCTATGGCGGGCGCTTCGTCGCGGCCGGGATGTCTTAAAAATTTCGACTGGTTCGCGATTGAGCGGATGACGAAGCCTGTGCCGGCGACAATAGTGCTGCCAGCGTCGAGAACAAGCTGGCGTGCTGACCTTTCACCGCCGGGGCGTGCACGTGGCGATGCCGGCGATGGCGATGACGGAGTGATGCATGGGCTGCGACGCCGACGGGGGCTGCGCTCGGTTTTGATACGGCCGCGGCGCTGGCAGGGTTTGCGCTCGATTTTGAGACGGCCGCGGCGCCGACACTGGGCGGCGGCAGGACTGGCAATCCGATATCCGCTACGCTCGGCGCCGGTAGTTGCGGCGTGGACGAGGCCGGGGTGGCGAGCGACTGATTGGACCACTGCCTTGCGCTATCGTCTGCGCCGGAGGTGTCGGGCAACGGCAAGCTCGCCTCGATATCGCCGCTGCTTGCATTGGGCGCGAGAAAATAGCCGACATCGAAGGAACCGACGCTGGGCGCGGGCAGCACGACAAGGCCGGCCGGGACAGCCGCACCCAGATCGGATTGCGGCCACTTTGGCACCTCGACGCTATCGTCCATGGCGGCTTGGGCGGCCGGCGTCCATACCACCGTTTCCTCGGCTTGTTCTGCCGGACCGGCGATCACCGGCGGCTCGCCTGGTCGGGCCGGCACAAGCTGCACGATATGGAAGCCGTTCTCCTTCATTGCTTTGAGCAGGCCGGGCAACGCGGCCACGGTGGCCGGATGGATGTCGTGCAGCAGCAGAATGCCTCTGCCGCGCGCTTCGAGGCGGCTCATGGCGCGAGCGATGATTTGGGCCGGTTTGATGTGGCGATGCCAATCGTCGGCGACGACGTCGGCACTGAACACGACCAACGAACGCGCGGCGAGCTCTCGCTCGAGAATGTCCGAGCGCGCAAAGCCCGGAATGCGGAAGAACGGCGCAACGTCCTCGGTGCTGCCGAGCGCCGCGGCCACGTGCGCGATCCCTTCGTCGATTTCCCAGCGCATCTTGTCGATCGGCAGTTGGCCGAAATGGGTCGGATGGTTTTCGCTGTGGGTGCCGATCGTGTGCCCGTCCTGGTAGATGCGGCGTGCCGTGGCTGGAAAGCTTTCAGCCATCTGGCCGACCAGAAAATACGTCGCCTTGACGCATTGCGAGGCCAGGATATCGAGAATTTTGTCGGTGTAGGGCGGCAGCGGCCCGTCGTCGAAAGTGAGAACAACCTCATGATCGTTTAACGGCAGCGTGTCGGGATACTGGATCTTGCCGACCCGCGACACTTCGCCGGGCTCGAGCGTGAGCACGCGGCTGGTGCCGATGGCGTCGGGATTTCCCGGGCAACTTTGCGCCCGCGCCGGCGCGGCAAACAGCAGCGTGCCCGCTATGATGACGCCGCCTAGCGCGGTTACGGACGGAGAGCCAACAATTGCCCCGAACTGACGCATGCCCATACACGGACCGGCTTGATTGGTTTTATTGCCGGAAACCGTCATCCCCAAGTCCAGCCTACGCGGCGTTATGCTTAAAGTCATGTTAAGGCACGACGCCGCGCCGCCAGCCTGTTGATAACTCTGCGCAGGCGCTCCTTTCCTCGCCGTTAATCACGCGTCCGTAAGGTCCGCATCCGAATTCTTCGGCGGCGGGGCATGAGGATGAAGGCTGTTGCGGCAGCCCGGACATGGTGGACGGCTCATCGGTCGCGACGCCGTTCGCCGCGGCATGCGCACCAGCTCGGTGCGACCTTCTCGCGCATCAGCGCGCCGGCGTTGCCGGTGCTGGCCGGCGCGATCCTTGTCTGCGCCGTGGTTGGCACGATCGTCACGCAGCGCGAGGATTTTCGCCAAGAGACCGAGCGGCACGCCGCGCTGGCGCGGGCGCTCGATGAGCTTCATGCGACCGCCACCGATCAATTCGACGCCGCTCAACTTCAATTCATCGCGCAGCGCAGCGGTTTGAAGAATTTGCGATTTGATGCCGACGTGATCGGCAGTGCCGGCCGCGAAATGCAATCGCTGCAGGACGGGCAGGGCCGTATTGTCGGATGGTTTAGCTGGAGCGCCGATCGCGCCTTCATCGTCGCCATGGATCGGCTGTGGAGCGCGCTGGCGGCGCTTGGCGTTGCCCTGGCGCTGTTTGCGCTTTTTGCCGCGTTGCTGACGCAACGCCTCGCGCGCTCGCTGGTGCGGACGGCCGAAAACGTCCGCAAACTGACCGGCGAGGACGCATTGACGGCGTTGCCCAATCATCGCGCGATGCTCGCCAATCTCAATGAGGCTTTGAACAGCAGACGCCACGAATTCGTCGCTCTCCTTTTGGTCGATCTCGACGGTTTCCGTGAAGTCAACGATACGCTTGGACGAAGCGGCGGCGACGCCGTGCTGGCGCGGATTGCGGTGGACCTCAAGGCGGTATTGCCGGCGGGTGCCGTGCTCGGGCGCTTCGAGGACGATGAGTTCGCGGTCGTCATGACCAGCGCCGGCAGCCATGTTGCGGCGGCGCTCGCCGATACGCTGCGCGCCACGCTCGCGCGCCCGATCTTCGTCGAGCAGATTTGGCAAATCAGCGCCGGCATCGGGATTGCGCAGGCGCCGGAAGATGGCGCGACCGGCGAGGACCTTTGCCGCCGCGCCGGCCTGGCGTTGCGCGCCGCCAAGCGGGAAGGCCGCGCCGCGGTGCGGCGGTTCGAGCCCGAGATCGAGAAGGAGGACAGCGAGCGCCGCTATTTGCGACGGCAGCTTGAAAGCGCCGTTTCGGCGCAAGCGCTCGACGTGCACTATCAGCCCGTGGTTGCGGCGGCCGGCGGCGGCATTGTCGGCGTCGAGGCGCTGGCGCGCTGGACCCATCCGACGCGCGGCGTCATCGCGCCGTCGGTCTTCATCCCGCTGGCCGAGCAGAGCGGCCTGATGCGCCAGCTCGGCGAATTCGTGCTGCGCCGGGCGCTGCGCGACGGCGCGCGCTGGCCGCATGTGTCGATCGCCGTCAATCTCTCGCCGGTGCAGATCCGCGATCGCAATCTCGTCGATGGGGTCGCCGCCGCCATCGCCGAAGCCGGAATCGAAGCCTCGCGCGTCGTGCTCGAAGTCACCGAAAGCGTCCTGATCGAGAATCCGGACGAAGCTTTGGTCCGGCTCGATGCCTTGCGTGCGCTCGGCGTCGGCATCGCGCTGGACGATTTCGGCACCGGCTATTCGAGCTTGAGCTACTTGCAGAAATTTCCCTTCAATCGCCTCAAGATCGACCGCGCCTTCGTGATGTCGCTCGGCACGTTCGGCAATGCCGGCGCCATCATCCAGTCGATCGTCACGCTCGGTCATGCGCTCGGCATGAAAGTGCTCGCCGAGGGCGTCGAGACCGACGAGCAGCGGGTGCTGTTGCGGCTGGCCGGTTGCGACGAGATGCAGGGCTTTTTGTTCGCAAAGCCGCAGCCGGCCGAGGCGATCGGCGCGCTGATTGATTGGCCGCTCTGGGCGCCGGACGGCAGGCGGGTCGCCGCCGGCGCGGCCGGCGCGGCACGCTGACACGTCGCTGCGCAGCGGTTATCTATCAAGCGCATCGGCCGCCCCTTTTCGGCGCCGGCATGGAGCGCACCATGGTCCCCAACACTTTTCCCAGCCTCGATTTCGGTCATGGCGGCGACATCGGCATGCTGCGCGACACGGTGCGGGCTTTTGCGCAGAACAAGATTGCGCCGCGCGCGGCCGAGATCGACCGGAGCAACGCCTTTCCACGCGAGCTGTGGCCGGAGCTTGGCGAGCTCGGCCTCCTCGGCATCACGGTTGAAGAGGAATTCGGCGGCGCCGGCCTTGGCTATCTCGCCCATTGCGTCGCCATGGAGGAGATTTCCCGCGCCTCGGCCGCGGTCGGCCTGTCCTATGGCGCGCATTCGAATTTGTGCGTCAACCAGATCCGGAGGAACGGCAGCCTCGCGCAGAAGCAGCGCTATCTGCCCGAGCTGATCTCCGGCGCGCACGTCGGCGCCTTGGCGATGTCGGAGGCCGGCGCCGGTTCCGACGTGGTCTCGATGCGCACGCGCGCCGACAAGAAAGGCGACCGCTATATCCTCAACGGCGCGAAAATGTGGATCACCAACGGGCCGAGCGCCGACACGCTCGTGGTCTATGCCAAGACCGACCTTGCCGCCGGCGCGCGCGGCATCACGGCGTTCATCGTCGAGAAAAATTTTAACGGGTTTTCCGCGAGCCAAAAGCTCGACAAGCTCGGCATGCGCGGCTCCGACACCAGCGAGCTGGTATTCACCGATTGCGAGGTGCCGGCCGAGAACGTGCTCGGCGAGGTCGGTGGCGGCGTCGCCATCCTGATGTCGGGCCTCGATTACGAGCGTGCGGTCCTGGCCGCGGGGCCGCTCGGGCTGATGCAGGCCTGCCTCGACACCGTGATCCCTTATGTGCACGACCGAAAACAGTTCGGCCAGCCGATCGGGCAATT
>JASHQI010000145.1 GCA_030037645.1 Xanthobacteraceae bacterium | reverse complement strand
TGCGACGGCGGCGGCTCCATTCCCGTCCCCGACAGGTTGAACCAATCTTCGACGTCGATGGAAAAGACGCTCTGCTGCACGGCCGACGAACCCTGTCGTTTCACCGTCGATATGCTCCGCGTTGGGGCTGCGCCGATCCTAGGTTTCCGGCGCGGCTTTGCAACTCAAATGATGGGTTGCAAAGTCGAGCCTGATTCGTCAGGTATTGGCGTGCCTTAACGCTGTACGGCGCCCGGATTGTGAGGTGCGGGCGCATCGGCGCATGGGTGCAATCCCGCGCATGCATTGCGCGTTTTCGAGGGAGCGAAACCAATGCCTGGATCCATTCAGGCGCGCCCGAGCGTGGGCCGCTGGTACGTGCTGCTGCTGATCAGCGTGATGTACCTGATCACCTATCTCGATCGCGTCAACATCTCGACTGCCGCGCCGCTGATCAGCAAGGAGTTCGGCTTCGACAAGGTCACCATGGGCTTTATTTTCAGCGCCTTTGTTTGGGCCTATGCGGCCTTCCAGGTCCCCGGAGGCTGGTTGAGCGATCGCTTCGGCGCCCGCTTCGTGCTCGCGGGAGTAGTCGCCTATTGGTCGATCATGACGATTGCAACCGCCGCCGCATTCAGCGCCGTTTCGTTCATTGCAGTGCGTTTCCTGTTCGGGGTCGGCGAAGCTGGCGCTTTTCCGGGCGCGACCCGCGCGATGCAGCTTTGGTATCCGCGGCGCGAACGCGGGTTCGTGCAGGGGATCACGCACAGCGCCAGCCGCCTTGGCGCGGCCATCGCGCCACCGCTGGTGGTGCTGATCATGAGCGGGCTGGGCTGGCGACCGGTGTTCTACATTTGCGGCGCCGTCGGACTGCTCTGGTCGCTATGGTGGTACTTGAGCTACCGCAATCTACCCGAGCAACACCGCCTGGTGAACCGGCCGGAGCTCGAACGCATCCGCGGCGTCGACCAGAACGGCGAGATCAAGCCGCCGCCGGTGGAGAAACAAACCAACGTGCCGTGGGGAACGCTGCTGCGCTCACCGAACATGTGGGCGGTCATGTGCGCGTACTTCACTTACGTCTATTGCCTGTGGATTTTCTTGAGCTGGCTGCCGTCCTACCTCGTCGAATTTCGGCATTTCACGCTGATCAAGGTCGGCCTGTTCGCGTCGTTGCCGCTGTTTGCCGGCGTCATCGGCGACACGGTTGGCGGCCTCGCTACCGATTGGCTGCTTAAGGCGACAGGCAGCGCCAAGATCGGCCGCCGCGTCGTGGCGATCATCGGCCTGCTCGGCTGCGCCGCGTGCATCGTGCCGGCGGCGCTGACCGCGAACGCCTATGTCGCCGTCTATTGCCTCACCGCATCGATGTTCTTTCTGGAATTCACCATCGGGCCGTCTTGGGCGGTGCCCATGGATACCGGCGGCAAATATTCCGGCACGGTCTCCGGCATGATGAATATGGCCGGCAATATCGGCGGCGCGCTGTCGCCGATCGTGTTCGGCGTGCTGGTCCAGGTCGGCTCCTGGCAGGCGCCGTTCATCGTCGCGGCGGCACTGCTGGTTATCGGCTCCGCCGTCTGGGCGTTCTGGCTCGACCCCGATAAGCAAATACTCCCGAGCTAGACCCAGTCATTGCCCAAGAAAGCGACGGCCTGCGTTCGGGCCGTTGATTAACACAACGTAAATCGATGCCCGATACTTTCGGGTGGTCTACGATTACCTACGGCCACTCACACGAGGCATGATGTTCCGGGTCTTCAACTGTTTGACGACCCAACACGACTGGCGTTTGGTCGTCGTCGCGGGCGTTGTCTGCTACCTATCGAGCCTGACGGCAATCACCCTGTTCAATCGTGCGCGTTCGACGACCGGCCATGTCCGCGCCATCTGGATTGCGGCCGCCGGGGCCGCAACCGGTTGCGGCATATGGGCGACGCACTCCCTGGCGATGCTGGCCTATCGTCCGGGCGTGCCGATCGCCTACGACATTTATCTGACGACGCTGTCGCTTGTGGTCGCGGCTGTCGTAACGGCGGGCGGTTTGGCTGTCGGAGTTTTCGTCCCCGCCCGATGGGGTGCCCCGATCGGCGGCGCTATCATCGGGGGCGGCGTCGCCTGCATGCACTATCTTGGCATGTCGGCGGTCGAGATTCCCGGCCGCGTGACATGGGACGTCCCGCTCGTTGTCGCATCAATTATCGTGGGGATGGTGCTGGGGATGGCCGCACTGGCCGTCGCCGTGCGATGGCAGGGGCGGCGCGGGCTGTGGGTCTCGGCGCTCCTTCTCACGCTAGCCATCATCTCCCATCATTTCACCGCCATGGGGGCTGTCGAAATCGTCCCCGACCCCACCCGCGTTATCACGCAACTTTCGCTATCGCCGAATTCGCTCGCGATCACCGTAGCGAGCGTCGCCATGGCGATATTGGGCATGAGTCTGACCAGCGCCTTCGCCGATCGCCGGCTCGATGACAAGGGGCGCCTGCTCGATCTTGCGTTGAACAACATGACGCAAGGCGTGGTGATGTTCGACCGCGCCGGCCGCCTCGTCGTTCGCAATGATCGGTATCTCGAAATCTACGGACTGCCGGCCCACCTGGTAACACCCGGCACCAAGCTGATCGACATCATCAACCTCCGAACCAAGTCCGGCAGTCTTGTTCGTGATGCCCAGCAATACTGCGCCGAGCTCATGGAGATCATGTCGACCGGCAAAGCGGTAGCCTTCGTGTCGGAGTTGCCTGACGGCCGCTCCATTGCAGTCGTCAATCGCGCCATTCCGGGCGGCGACTATTGGATCGGTACCCACCACGACATCACGCAGCGGCGCCACGCAGAGCGAAAAACCGCACTGCTCGGCGAGCAGGAAGCACGGCGCGCCGTCGTCGAAGAGGCCATTGCGTGGTTTCGCGAGAGCGTGGAAGGCGTCTTGAAAACGGTCGCCGACAATGTGACGGCGATGAAATCAACCGCGGCGGCGTTGTCGGCGACATCCAAAGAGACCAACGCGCAGACGATCGGCGCCGTGGAGACTTCGGATCGGGCCTTCAACAGCGTCGAGGTCGCATCCACGGCGGCCGATGAAATGTCGAAATCGATCGCCGAGATCAATCACCAGCTTGGGCGCGCAACCGAGGTGGTGCGAGCGGCGACGGCCGAGGCGCAATCGACCAACCGGGACATCGCGGGCCTGGCGCAGGCGGCGCAAAAGATCGACGACGTCGTCAAGCTCATTCAAAGCGTGGCCGGACAGACCAACCTCTTGGCGCTGAATGCCACAATCGAGGCGGCGCGCGCCGGCGCCGCCGGCAAAGGCTTCGCGGTGGTCGCCTCCGAAGTCAAAGCGCTGGCGGTGCAAACCGCGAAGGCCACCGACGACATCGGGTCGCAAATTGCCGCCGTTCAGGCCTCGACGCACAGCGCCGTTCGTGCCATCGGCAACATTTCCGGACGGATGCAGGAAATCCAGCAATTCACCTCGGCGATCGCTTCCGCGGTCGAACAGCAGCACGCCTCGACGAGCGAAATATCAAACAATGTCGCGCTGGCGGCATCGAGCACAAAATCGATGGTCGGAGTGCTGCAGCGTGTCTCCGGCGCCATTGCCGACATGCGCAGCTCCGCCGATACCGTGTTGGCGGCTTCGCAGGCCGTCGAAACCGCCGCCGACAGCCTGCGCGGCAGCGTCGACGGCTTTCTGCGCAAGGTCGCGGTTTAGCGCAAGTTCGGCTTATTCACTAATCGCTCACATAGTTTCGCGGCCGAACGACGTGTGCTCGACCGCATGCGGCGGCAGTACCAACCGCTCGAGAAGACCGATCAGCGCGAAGAAGATCACGCCCAGCACCGTCAGAGCGACGATGCCGGCGAACAGCAACGCCGTATCCATGTTGCCGTTGGCGATGAGCAGGAGATAGCCAAGTCCGCCCTGACCGCCGACGAACTCGCCGACGACGGCGCCAACGACCGAGAACGTGATCGAAATTTTCAATCCGGCGAAGATCGACGGCAGCGCATTCGGCAATTGGATCTTGAAGAAGGTGGCAAACGGCCCGAGCCCCATCGACTGCGCGAGATAGATCTTCTCGCGCTCCAGCGCGGCAAGTCCCATCGCGGTGTTGATGACGACCGGGAAAAACGCGATCAAAAACGCGATCAGCACCTTCGGCAACAGACCAAAGCCGAACCAGACCAAAAACAGCGGCGCCACGGCGACTTTCGGCACCGCCTGCGAGGAAACCAGCACCGGATAGACGGCGCGGGCAAAAGGCCGCCACAGATAAATGGCGAGCGCCAGCGGCACGCCGACGGCGACGCTGAGCAGAAAACCGAGCACGATTTCAAGCGTGGTCGTCACGCTTTCCTTGACCAGCACCGCGGAATTTGCGTCCATCGAGCGCACGATCGCGCTGGGCGCCGGCAACAGATAGGGCGGCAGTGAAAACAGGCGCGCGGCCGCTTCCCAGATGGCAATCAACGCGGCCAGCATCCCGATCGGATAGATCACGGCGGCAATCCGTTCGCGACGGGCGCGCTGGCGGCGGCGCTCACGGATGCCCGCCTCAAGCTCGCCGCCGCCGGCCGCGATGTGCGACGCGGCGAATACGGTCGAATCCAGTATTTCCGTCATAGTCGCGCTCCTCGTCAGGATGAGCTCAGTGCTCTCGCAATACGCCGCGCGCCAGGAACAGGTCCAAAATCTGCCGGCTGTATTCGGCAAATTCCGGCGTCTCGCGCATCGCCAGCGTCCGTGGCCGCGGCAGCTTGATGTCGATGATGCGGTCGATACAGCCGGGCCGCGGTGTCATGACGACGACGCGGTCGGACAAGAACACCGCTTCGGCGATGCTGTGGGTGATGAACAGCACCGTCATATGCCGCTCGCTCACCAGCGCCTGAAGATCGAGCACGAGCTGGTCGCGAGTCAAGGCATCGAGCGCACCGAACGGTTCGTCCATCAGCAGGTGATCGGGATTGTGGATGAGCGCACGACAGATCGAGACCCGCTGACGCATGCCGCCCGACAGCTCATGCGGATATCGTTCCTCGAAACCGCCGAGCCCGACCGATTCCAAAAGCGTTCCGGCGCGCGCTTCCGCCTCTTTGCGGTTCAGCTTGCGCGCCTCCGCTTGCAGCATGACGTTGCCGAGCGCGGTACGCCAGTCGAGCAGGACCGGGTTCTGAAAGACGATGCCGATATCGGTGCGCGGCCGATCGACCTTGCGGCCGCCGACCCGCACCGCGCCGCTCGATGGCGCGAGCAGGCCGGCGGCGATCATCAAGAGCGTGCTCTTACCGCAGCCGCTAGGCCCGACATGGGACAAGAATTCGCCGCGGCGCTGGCTGAAGGAGATATCGTTAAGCGCGCGCACTTCGCCGTCGCGCGTCGCGTAAACCTTGCACAGATTCTCAATGCGCAGATACGCCTGATCCTCGGCGGCGATTGTGTTCGCGCCCAAGCGGCCGCTTAGCTCTGTTGCGGCGGAACGTATGCGGCGCCGGTCGGAACGAATTGATTGGTGTAGAGCTGGCTCGTTTCGAGCGGAGCGGTCACGCCGCCGTATTGCTTGAGCACCTGGATAGTCGACATCCAGTCGGCGTCGGAACCCCAGCCGAGCGGCTTATCCTTGGTGTTTGGCGTCACCCAAGTCTTCCACGAGACTTCGAATTCGCGCTTGATGATCGCGACATCGACGGTCTCCGAATATTTTTTCACCGTCGCCGCCGCTTCGTCCGGGTGCTGCCGGCCGTAGAGGAAGCCCTTGATCGCCGCCGGAACGAAGGCGCCCACGAGGTCGGGATCGCTCTTGATCAGGTCCTGATGCGCGATGATGCCGTTCGACACCACGTTGACGCCGTAATCTGAAAACCAGAACACGCGCACCGGCTTTTTGCCGCGGATTTCAATGATCGGCACATAGCTCTGCACGTAACCGCCGATCGCATCGACCTTGCCGCTGATGAGCGCCGGGCCGAGGCTCGGCGGAGTGAGGTTGACGATGTTGATCTTGGATGCGTCGATGCCGGTGCCCTTGACGAAGGCCGGCCACTGCTGGAACTGGCCGCTGCCGGCGATCATCGCCAAGGTCCTGCCTTCGAGATCCTTCGGCGACTTGATGGCGGAATCGGCCAGCACCATGATGGCGGAGGGATTGCCGCGGTAAATGCTGCCGACGGTTTTGATCGCCATGCCTTTGCTGATGCCGTTGCTGACCGCATAGCCGTCGGCGAAACCGATTTGCGCCGCCTTGTTGGCGATCAACTGCGCGGTGTTGCCGGAGCCCTTGCCGGCGGTGATGGCGACGTCGAGCCCTGCGTCGCGGAAAAAGCCCTGGTCATGCGCGACCAGAAAGCCGAGATTGGGACCTTCATAAATCCAATCGAGCGTCATGCTCACCGGCTTGAGTGAAGCCGCGGCGCGAGAGCGCAACGGCGTCAACGGCAATGCGAGGGCTCCCGCAGCCAGCGCCGATTTTTTGAGAAGGTTTCGGCGGGAGACCAGAGTGTGTTGAAAACGTTGCGTGCTCATGTGACGACCTCCCGAGGATTGCCGTTCCGGCTTTGAAGCAGCATACAGGCAAGGCGCCGGCGCTGTCATCAAGGTGCGGCGGCGCGGCACGCGCGAAGCAAGGCGTGGGCATACAACGCAGTTGCCTGTACTGCGGAAATTCAGGACGATCGGCAAACGCCGAAAATTTGTGAGGGATTGCAATGGCCAACAAGGACCTTCGCGATTGGATCAGGGCCATCGAGTCCGCAGGAGAGCTCAAGATCATCAAAGGCGCCGAACCCAAAGAGGAGATCGGCGGTTTCGTCGATATCTATCAGCGCAAAATGGGAAATCCGGCGCTCTTGTTCGACGAAGTTCCTGGCTTCCCGAGGGGCCATCGCGTCATTGCGAATATCCTCACGTCGGTGCCGCGCATCAACGTCGCGCTCGGAATACCGGCGCAAGCCTCCGAAATGGAGCTGATCCAGTGGTGGCGAAACTACATGAAGCACGCCCCGTCACATCAGCCGAAGGCGGTCAACGGCGGTCCGCTCTTGGAAAACGTCTTCGAGGACGCCGCGATCAACATCGAAAAAATCCCGACGCCGGTCTGGCACGAACGTGACGGTGGCCCGTACATCGGCACCGGCTGCATGGTGGCGATGAAGGATCCCGATTCAGGCTGGCTCAATTACGGTTGCTACCGCATCCAGAGCCACGGGCCGGGTTTGGCGTCGATCATGATGTCGCCGGGCAAGCACGGCCGCATCATCATGGGCAAGTACCACGACCGCGGCCAGCCGTGTCCGGTCGCCGTCATCGCCGGAATGCATCCGGCGCTGCTGATGCTGGCGGGATTGGAAATTCCCTATGGCAAGAACGAGATGGAGGCGGCAGGAGGAATTCTCGGTGAGCCGATCGAAGTGTTCAATATGCCGCGCACCGGGCTGCCGGTGCCGGCCAACGCGGAGATCGCCTTCGAGGGCTTCATTCACCCGAACGACAAGGTCCAGGAGGGCCCGCTCGGCGAATGGACTGGCTATTACGCCTCCGGCAGCGCGCCGGAGCCGGCCATCCGCATCGTCACCATGATGCATCGCAACGACCCGATCCTGGTCGGCGCCATTCCGGCGGTGCCGCCCAACGACAACACCTT
>JASHQI010000144.1 GCA_030037645.1 Xanthobacteraceae bacterium | reverse complement strand
ATCTCGATCACCCGTCCCGCAACCAATCCCGCCGGCAGGTTGTTCACGACATTGCAGCCGACCGCCAGCACCACGCCCGATGCCCACGCCGCAAGCGCCGCCGAGCCGCCGGCGAAATCCTCAAGACTGACCGCCAGCGCGCGGGTTGCGCCGGTATTCTCCAATGCCTCGACCAGGACGAACAGTCCGGCGACCAGCGGCAGCACGCCCCACGGGATGTTTTTCAGCGTGTCGAGCGGGCTACAGCTCGAAAAGCAGAAAACCAGCAGAGCGGCGGCGGACCCGGCAAGGAAGGTCGGCAGGCCTAGCTGAAAGCGCAACGTCGAGACGACGAGCAGCACCACCGAAGTCGCCCCGATCCCCCAAGCCGTCAAGTAGCCGGCAGCAGACAAGGCCGGCACCGCGACATCGGCGTCGATCGGCTGTCGCAACCGTCGGCGCTGCGCAAACCGCAATGCAAGATAAGTCGCGATAATCGACAACGCCGAAGGCAAAGCATAGAGCGGCAGCCAGTGCAGCAGCGCTGGCATGTGAGCCCCATAGATCACCAGATTCGCCGGATTGGAAATCGGCAGGACGAAACTGGCGGCATTGGCGATAAAGGCGCAAATGAGAAGATAGGGCAGCGGCTCGTTCGCATCGACCGCTTTGATGACGGCGGCGACGGCGGGCGTCAGCACGACGGCAGTCGCGTCATTGGACAAGAACACGGTGACGACCGTGCCGACGGCGAAGACGAGCGTGAACAGTCTTTTCGCCGAGCCATGCGCCGCGCGTGCGGCCTTTGCCGCAAGCCAGTCGAATAAGCCCTCCTGGCGCGCGAGTTCGGCCAACAGCATCATGCCGGCGAGAAAAAGGTACACGTCGGTGCCTCTGACAACGCCCGTGAGCGCGTCGCGCCATGACAGAAGACCGAAGACGATAAGCAGGAGCGCGCCGGCGACCGCCCAGACCGCTTCGGGTATGCGCCATGGCCGCAAGATCACGCCGGCCGCCGAGAGCGCGGCGATGCCCCAAATAACGTCAGTGGCGTTCATTCCGCGACGACTCTGGCATGGGCACGGGGGGAGATGGCCGGTTGCAAATCGGGTGTCGCAAACGCGAACGACTTAATGCATTGCTGCGCCGACGCGCGGCATGAGTGCGCCTGGATGACGGATGACATTGCCCGCCAGCCGATGTGCGGCGCTCGCCGCCTGTGTCGCATTCTCTCCGGCAAGCCGCGCCGCGAGATAACCGGCATTGAAGCCGTCGCCGGCGGCCGTCGTGTCGACGGGAACGACCACCTCCGGCACTGGTACGAATTCCGCCGCGCCGATCGTTGCGACCAGCGCGCTGTTCGGGCCGTTCTTGACCACAATTTCGCCAATGCCGAACGCTTGCAGCCGGGCGACCGTGGCCTCGGGACTCGGATCGCCCCATAACACGGCCTCGTCATCGAAAGTCGGCAACGCGATATCGACGCGCTTGAGCGTTTCGACAAAAATCGTGCGGGTGCGCGCGAGGTCGCCCTTCCAGCCGTGTGGCCGAAAATTGCCGTCGAAGGCCACCTTCGCGCCGCGCTGGCGCGCCACTTCAAGGACGGCGAGAAAACGCCCAAGACCGTTGTTCGAGTAGAGCGACAATGTGATGCCGCTGAAATAGATAAGTTGTGCCGAGGTGAGACTTTCGGCGATGCTCATCCAGTCTGGAAGCTCGAACAGCTCGCGCGCCGGGGCGCTTTCGCCCCAGGTGCGGACCTTGCGTTGGCCGGTCAAGTCGCTCTCGATCAGGCATAGCGCCGGCAGCCGCGCTGGAACGCGCCGGATGAGGTTGCACGACACCCCCTCCGCGGCTGCGAGCGCGATGACGCTATCGGAGTAGGAATCGTCGCCGATCGCTGTGGCAAAGGCAACATCGACGCCGGCGCGGGCGAGATAAATGGCCGTATTGAAGGTATCGCTGCCGCAAGACAGCGTGAAGCGGCCGTCAGCCCCGCGCGCCAATTCAATCAATACTTCGCCAACGCAGATCGCGCCGGCTTTTTGATCGGTCATTGTCCTGATCCGTGGTATCGCCCTGAAAATGGCCGTCCGCATTGGCCTTGGCAAGTGATACGCCGCGGCTGACGAAAAAACCCAGCGCGCTCAGTGTGGCGATACAAAAACTGACCGGCCAGTCGGTGGAGTAGGCGATGGCGATGCCGAGCCAGGCCTCGGTCAAGGCAAGCCCGGCCGACAACGCCATTCCGCGCCACATCCCTGTGACCAACCGCTGCGCCGTCGCAGGCGGCCCAACCATAAGGCTGAAGACCAGCAGGATGCCGACGATCTGCGCGCTCTCGGACACCGCAAGCGCAACGATGGCGAGGAATGCGGTGGACACGAAGCGCAACGGCACGCCTTTGGCTTCGGCCAATTCCGGCTGCAGGCTGGCAAAAATGAGCGGTCGCATGATCGCGGCGAGGCTGCCGAGCGTGATCACGCCAAGACCAATGAGCGTCACGATCATTGCGCGGTCGACGGCGAGCACATTGCCGAACAAGAGCGCCGTGGCCTGGGCGGCGAATGCGGTATAGTAGTGCAGAAACAGAAGTCCAAAACCGAGCGCCAGCGCCAGCACGACGCCAATGGCGACATCGCGGCCGCTGATGCGTTCGCCGAGCATTCCCATGCCAATCCCGGCCGCCACCGTGACACCAACAAGCCCCCAGAGGGGCGCCACGCCGATCAGGACGGCGCCCGTCGCACCGGCAAAGCCGATATGTCCGAGCGCGTGACCGGCAAAAGTCTGCCCGCGCAGCACCAGGAAATAGCCCACCAGTCCGGACACGATCGCGGCAACGCCTGCGGCCGCAAACGCATTTCGCATGAAATCGTATTCAAGCATGGGAGCGATGATCGTGTTGATGGTGGCCGTTGCCATCGTGGTCATGCAAATGATCGGAACGTTCGACGTCGCGGCCGCGCGACAGCACAAAGATGTGCCCGTCAACATTCACCACATTGATGTCCGCGCCATACAATTGCGACAGCACCGGCGCCGTGACGACCTCCGCAACAGTCCCCAACGCAGCGCCGCCATTGCCCAGGTAGAGCACTCGATCGAGCGCGCCAATAAGCTGATTGAGCTCGTGGGCGCTGAACAGCACGGTGATGTTGCGGTCGCGGGCAAAGCGGCGGACCAGTTCGACAACCGTCTCCTGATAGTGCTGGTCAAGGCTGATGAGAGGCTCGTCGAGCAACAAGAGCCGCGGCTCGCCGAGGAGCGCTTGGGCCAGCAGCAGCCGTTGGCGTTCGCCGCCCGACATTTCCGACAGCGGACGTTCGGCAAGGCCGCGCGCACCCACCGCCGTCAAGGTCTTGTCGATCATGATACGGTCGGCACGCGCGAGCGAGGGCATGCCCCAGCGCTCGCCGCGCATCGAAGTCGCGATGAAGTCGAGCCCGCGCAAGCGCAAGTCCGGCAGCACCGTGCGAATTTGCGGAACGTAAGCGATGTCCGGATTGCCGCGCTGCGGGGCGTGACCAAACACGCGAATGCTTCCTGCGCTCGGCGGCAACAGCCCGAGCAAGCCGCGCATCAGCGTTGTTTTGCCGGCACCGTTGGGCCCCAGCACGCCGATGAACTCGCCGCGCCTGATCGCCAGGCTGACGTCGACGAGGACGCGGCGGCCCCCTATTTGGATCGTGACGCGATCGAGTTCGATCACATTCATGATGAAGGTCCAGCCAGTGCCTTTTCGGTCGCATCGAGCTCGCTCAACATCCAATCCTGGTATGACCGGCCGGGCGGGCAAGTCTCGGTCACGCCGACGACCGGAATATTGGCAGCGTGCGCAAGGTCGACGAGACGCGCCACCACCGCGTTCGATGCCTGCTTATTGTAGAACATGAGCCGCACTCGATGCGTTCGCAGGTCGCGCTCGAATGCAGCAAAGTCGCGCGCGCTCGGCTCGGTATTGTTCATGATGGCGACCTGGAAGTGTCGATTGAGCGTTGTGAGTTTCAGGGCAGCCGCCATGTCATCGAAAACCGGCTCGCTCGCAGTGACCGGAACTCCGGCATACTTGCCGCGAATGGCAGCCACTCTGTCGTTCAGCGGTCGCAGCGAAGCGAGGAAGGTTTTGAGTCGCGCCGCATAATCATCTTTGTGGGCAAGATCCGCCGCGCTCAGGGCGCCGGCCAGCGCCGCTGCGACCGCCGGCATTGTCCGCGGATCGTACCAAAGGTGCGGATTGTCGCCGGGCTTCTTGTGCACGAGGTCGGCAACCACGATCACGACACGGCCAGGCCTGGCGGTCACCCCGAGCACCTTTTTCATCCACGGGTCGTAGCCGGCGCCGTTGTAGATGACGACTTGCGCAGCCGCGACCTGGCGAATGATTCCAGGCGTCGTCTCGAACAGATGCGGATCCTGGTCGGGATTTTTCAGGACGCTGGCGACCGAGACCCGGTCACCACCGATCTGCTGTGCGACGTCGCCATAGAAGTTTTCGGCTGCCACCAACATGATCTTGCGGTCGGCGGCGCGAGCGTCGGCAACGGCGGCAAACGTGACGATGAGCGCCGCTGCGAGCGCGACGAATATTTTCATTGGCGGGGTCTCTTCATCCTGCCTCGGACATCGGGCGACTACGGCACGATGTAATATTATAACATACCCATCGCAACGGGTCCCGGGGGCGGTCTGGACGCCCAGGACTCAATCGACAATTGGTCGCAAAAGGTTCGAAGCGGAGCGGCTTTGGCTAAGGTTGAACATTGCCGCGACTGAGATTGAGCATTTCGACGAGCTGTTTTTTCTCCGCGCTGTCGCGCGCCAGATCAAGGGTGAAGAACGCGCTGTCGGCGAAATAATCCGGCGGCTGAAAGGTCTCCTTGACGATGGTCTGGTAGGCCTTGGCCTTGACGACGGCGGTACAGGCATTTTCGAGCCGGTATGTCACTTCGTCCGGCAGCCCGGCCGGGCCTAATAGGCCGCCGTAGCTGAGCGGCGCGACGTCGTAGCCCTGCTCCTTGACGGTCGGCACGTTGGGCAGCGATGGATTGCGTTGTTCGGCAAATATTCCCGGCATGGCGAGCCCGCTGCCGACGGCCGCGGTCAAGGGCACGACGGCGAAATCGAGTTGGCCGTTGCGTGTGTTCTGGATTTCCTCGGCTGGTCCCTTGTATGGGACATTCGTAAACTGAACTTTGGCCATATCCGCGAACTGAATCATGGCCAAGTGGGGGATGGTGGCGATCCCCGGTACGCCGACATTGAGCGCGCCCGGCCTTTTCTTTGCAGCGTCGATGATATCGCTCACCGTCTTCAACAGTGAATTCGGCGGCACCACGATGACCTGATCGTTTTTGAACGTCTGACAAATCGGCGTGAACGATTTTTCCGTATATCCCGCGTCCTTGTCGATGAGCGGCTGTACGGTGATTGAATATGTCGCCCCGTGCAGCAACGTATAGCCGTCGGGCTTGGCGCGCGCGACATCCGCGGTGCCAAGCACGCCATTAGCACCTGGCTTATCAACCACGATGAATGGCTTGCCCAACCGGACCGTCAGGCCATCCGCCAGCATGCGGCCCAGCATGTCTGCGCTCGAGCCGGGCGTGGTTGGAACGACGATTTGCACCGTGCGCTCGGGATAATCCTGCGCCGCGACATCGGTCGCTACGCCGCCCGCGGCAACCACCAGCCCGGCGGCGATGATCGCTCCCTTTCGCATCGTTCCCTCTCCCGCTTTGATGATCTTGCCGTTGGAAACGATAACCGATGCTCGACCAGGATCAAGCCGTCGCCCCACGGCCAAACGTGGCAAGCCGACGGCATTAATCGCGTTGATGCAAGTCCCGACAGATCACTATATAGGAAGGGCCAACGGAGGGCAGAAATGACCGATGAAAAAATCCCCGTCACCGTGCTGACCGGCTATCTGGGCGCCGGCAAGACCACCTTGCTCAACCGCATCCTCTCCGAGCCGCACGGCAAGAAATACGCCGTCATCGTCAATGAATTCGGCGAGATCGGCATCGACAACGAGCTCATCGTCGGCGCCGAGGAGGAAGTGTTCGAGATGAACAACGGCTGCATCTGCTGCACCGTACGCGGCGATCTGGTGCGCATCCTCGACGGGCTGATGCGGCGCAAAGGCAAGTTTGACGCCATCATCGTCGAGACCACGGGACTCGCCGACCCGGCGCCGGTGGCGCAAACCTTTTTCATCGACGAGAACGTTGGCCGCAGGACCAGGCTCGACGCGGTGGTCACCGTCGCCGACGCCAAATGGCTCAATGACCGCCTCAAGGACGCCCCGGAAGCGAAGAATCAGATCGCTTTTGCCGACGTGATTTTGATCAACAAGACCGACCTCGTCTCGCCTGACGAGCTCAGCGAGGTCGAGGCACGAATCCGCGGCATCAATCCCTACGCCAAGGTGCACAAGACCCAGCGTGCAAAAATTGCGCTCGACGAAGTTTTGGGACGCAACGCCTTCGATCTCGACCGCATTCTCGATCTCGAGCCCGAATTCCTCGAAGGCGACGGCCACGATCCCGACCATGACCATGAACACGATCATGGCCACCATCATGATCACGACCATGACCACACGCACGCGCACCATCACGGCGGCCTCAAGCACTATCACGACGAGGAGATGCAATCGATTTCTCTGAAAAGCGACAAGCCGCTCGATCCCGACAAATTCTTTCCGTGGGTGCAGGATTTGGTGCAGAAAGAAGGCCCGAATATTTTGCGCAGCAAAGGCATACTCGCATTCAAGGACGACGATCAGCGCTTCGTGTTCCAGGGCGTGCACATGATCCTCGACGGCGACCACCAGCGACCGTGGAACAAGAACGAGAGGCGCGAAAGCCGCATCGTCTTCATCGGTCGCAATCTGCCGGGAAAAAAGATCGCCGAAGGATTCGAGAGTTGCGTCGCTTGATATGACCGACGCCCGTAGCGACACCGTTTCCGTCGTCGAACGGACGCGTTCGGTCTCCTCAGACGGCCCCATAGGGGGTGCGCATTTTCTCAGCCGCACCGCCGTATTCGTGCATGGCGAAGAAACACTTGTGTTTGCCGAGCCGAACGGCGAGGTGCGCCGCATGGACGTGCATGGCGGCGCCATCCTTGCGGCAGCGAGCGACGGCACACGCATCGTCAGCGGCGGCGATGACGGAAAGGTGGTGACGACGGACGCGGGCTCGAGCCGCGTCCTCGCGACCGATGCAAAGCGCCGCTGGATCGATCATGTCGCGCTTGGACCAGACGGCGCGGTCGCATGGTCGGCCGGCAAAACCACATTTGTGCAGGCCAAGGAGCTGCGCACATTGGAAGCGCCGTCGACCGTCGGCGGCCTGGCCTTTCTGCCGAAGGGCTTTCGCCTGGCCATCGCGCATTACAACGGCGCTACGCTGTGGTTTCCCAATGCGGCCAAAGCCGAGCCGGAAAAGCTCGAATGGAAGGGTTCCCATCTCGGCGCCACGGTCAGCCCCGACGGCCGTTTCCTGGTCACCACGATGCAGGAGCCGATGCTGCATGGCTGGCGTCTGGTCGATCGCCAGCACATGCGCATGTCCGGCTACGCCGCGCGCGTGACCTCGTTCGGCTGGACCACGGGCGGCAACTGGCTGGCAACATCGGGCGCGGTGCAATTGATCTTGTGGCCGTTCCAAACCAAGGACGGCCCCATGGGCAAGCAACCGCGCCTATGGGCACCGTCGGAGCACCGCCTCGAAGTGGTCGCCTGCCATCCCAAGCAGGACATCGTCGCCGCCGGCTACGGCGACGGCATGGTCCTGTTGGTGCGCATCGAAGACGGCGCCGAGATCTTGGCCAAGAAACCCGGCGACGCGCCGGTCACCGCGCTGGCCTGGAGCGCCGACGGCACGCTGCTCGCCTTCGGCACGGAATCAGGCGAGGCCGGTATCATCGACCTCGGGTGACGCAATGCGGAGATGATGCCCATGTTCTTGAAATTCTC
>JASHQI010000143.1 GCA_030037645.1 Xanthobacteraceae bacterium | reverse complement strand
AACTCTTCGTCGTCGAAATCGCTGTTCATGCCGAACGCGCCGGTGCCGGTCACGCCGAGCGCCGAGCCGATGCCGAGCAGCTCATGGTCGTCGGCATCGCGCGACGGCACCAGTTCGCCGTCCGGCGTCTTATGCGAATCGGTGCGCGAGGTGGTGAAGCCGAACGCGCCGGCGCGCAGCGCCTCGATGGTGAGCTTGCGCATCTCGGCGATATCGTCGGCATTCGCCGGCTCGCGCCGTACGGCGCGATCGCCCATCACATAGACGCGGGTCGGCAGGTGCGCGGCCTGGGCACCGATATCGATCGCGTGCGGCCGGCGCTCCAGCGCGTCCATAAATTCCGGAAATGTCTCCCACTCCCAGGTCAGGCCCGCGGCCAGCACCGGATTGGGTATCTCCTCGACGCCTTCCATCAAATCCATCAGCGCGCCGCGATGGTGCTTCTTCACCGGCGCAAAGCCGACCCCGCAATTGCCGAACATCACGGTGGTGACGCCGTGCCAGCACGACGGCGTGAGCAGCGGGTCCCAGATGGCCTGGCCGTCATAATGCGTATGCACGTCGACCCAGCCGGGCGTGACCAACAAGCCGGTGGCGTCGATCTCGCGTTTGCCGGGTCCCTGCTTGCCGCCGACGCCGGCAATCCGGCCGCTCGCAATCGCCACATCTCCTGTGAACGGCGCCTTGCCGGTGCCGTCGATGATCGTGCCGCCGCGAATGACGATGTCGTGCATGACAGCCGTTCCTGGCTTGCGTCGCCAAATGATGCATCCGCCCCCAGATCGACGCAATGCCTCGGCGCGCGAACCCGCAGATATTGAATTTTCCCTCCCCTGAAAGGGGAGGGTCGGCGCGCAACGCGTGCCGGGGAGGGGTCGCAAGCCGTGGAACGCTCCTGACACGACCCCCACCCGACGGCCTGCAGCCGTCGACCTCCCCCTTTCAGGGGGAGGTGAGTGTCCGCGTCACGGGCTTTAGATTCGGCGCTACTTCGCCAACAGCCCGTGCAGCACCATGTCGAGGTGGGCGTTGAAATAGGCCTTAAGGTCGAGCGGCTGGCGTTTGTCGAACATCATCATCCACAGATCGACCAGTGCGATCGGCGCGATGACGACCTGCGGCGAATCGACGATGGACGATTTGCGGATTTCGCCGCGATCCATGCCGCGCTGTATCGCCTGCCTGAGCATGTCCAGGCAGGGACGCAGAATTTCCTCATGATAGCGGTCGGCGAGCTCCGGAAAGCGCGGCGCTTCCGCGATCAGCATGCGCACGACCTCGCGCCGGCGCTTATCCTCGACGATGTGCTGATAGATGAAACTGAACTGCGCGTGCAATAGATCGGCGGTCGAGCCTTCGTGCGTTTCGAACAACTCGTGCACAGTGTCGAGCGAGGCCTGCATGACCTCGCGCACCATCGAAATGAACAGGTGTTCCTTGCTGTCGAAATAGACGTAGATCGTGCCCTTGGTGACGCCGGCGCGTTCGGCGATCTGATCGAGCGTCGTGCTGGCATAGCCGTTGCGCGAGAATTCAGCGAAGGCGGCCTCCAATATTTCCTTCGGCCGCTCGGCCTTGCGGCGGCGCCTCATCTCGGTCCGGATTTCGGTCAGGTCGGTCATCGACCGCGGCTCCACAACGACTCCTATCACCGTTATTGACTAACTGGATAGTAAATAATTATTGTCGTTTTGTTAAGGGTGAAAAGAAAGTGCGGGTCTGGTCCAGTCAGTCGCGGTGGCGCGGCCGCCTGTTTGCGCGCGCGCAAGGGGCTTGGGGGGTGACTGATTTCGGCGCTTTGGCGCCGATCGGCTCCGCCGTGGTGGCGGCGTTGCTGGCGCTGTCGGCCTGCGCGGTCGGGCCGGACTTTGCGCCGCCATCGGCGCCGCTTGGTGCCGGTTACACGCCGGAGGGCCAACCGGCGGCGACGGTTTCGGCCGAGGTGACCGGCGGCGCAGCGCAAAAGTTCGACATCGGTCGCGACATTCCGGGCGAGTGGTGGAAGGTGTTTCATTCCAAGGAGCTGGACAGCTTGATCGCCGAGGCCATCCGGGACAATCCCAGCCTTGCGGCGGCGCAGGCTTCGCTGTGGCAGGCGAAGGAGAATCTGTACGCGCAGACCGGCAAGCTGTTGCCGAGCTTCGACGCCAACGCGTCCGCCGAGCGCGAGCAATTCTCGCCGGCGGAATTCGGGCAGACCGGGCCGCCGACCATCTTCAATCTGTTTCAGGCGACCGTGAACGTCTCCTACGCGCCCGACGTGTTCGGCGGCCAGCGCCGGCAGATCGAAGCGACCGCCGCGCTCGCCGAATACCAGCGGTTCGAACTCGAAGCGACCTATCTGACGCTCACCGCCAATGTAGTGACGGCGGCGGTGCAGGATGCCTCATTGCGCGGTCAAATCGCCGCAACGCGCGACATCATCAAGGCGGAATCCGACCAGCTCAACGTGGTGCAGCATCAGTTCGAGGATGGTGCCGCCACGCGCGCCGACGTGCTGACCCAGCAATCGGAAGTGGCGACCGAGCAGGCGACATTGCCGCCGCTGGAAAAGCAATTGGAGCAGCAGCGCCATGTCTTGTTGGCGCTGATCGGGCGCTTTCCCAATCAATCGCCGCGCGATCGCCTGACCCTGGCGTCGTTTCGGCTGCCGACCCGTCTTCCGGTCAGCTTGCCGTCGCAACTCATCGAGCAACGGCCCGACGTGCGCGCCGCGCAAGCGCAATTGCATCAAGCCAGCGCCCAGGTCGGCGTCGCGACCGCCGCGAGGTTGCCGCAATTCAATCTCACCGGAGATTACGGCAGCGCCGCTTTGACCACGGCGACGCTGTTCACGCCCGGCACCATCATCTGGGGCGCGGCGGCGACCGGCACCCAGCCGATCTTTCATGGATTCACCTTGCTGCATCAGCAACGGGCGGCCGAAGCCGGCTATGACATGGCGCAGGCGCAATATCGCAACACGGTGCTGGGGGCGTTTCAAAACGTCGCCGACGCGTTGCGCGCGCTGCAATTGGACGCTGCCACGCTCAAGGCGCAGGAGGGTGCCGTGCGTGCGGCATCCGCCACGCTCGATCTGTCGCGCAGCCAATATCAATTGGGCGCCATCACCTATGTGACGCTGCTGAATGCGCAGCGCAGCTACTCGCAGGCCCGTCTGGCGCTGGTCCAGGCGCAAGCGGCCCGTTACGCCGACACCGCGGCGCTGTTCCAGGCGCTGGGCGGAGGTTGGTGGAATCGCATCGACGTGGTGCCCAATCCGCTGAGCCCCGACGCCGACGATGACAAGGCCGCGCCGGTCAGCGACGCCCACGCGACGACGACGGAGCTCCATCAATGACCAAACGCATGGTCATCATGCTTGCGGCCGTCGCCGTCGTGTTCGGCGGCATCTTCGGCTTTCAGGCGTTCAAAGCGGCCATGATCAAGAAATTCATGCGCTCCATGAGCGCGCCGCCGCAAACCATCTCGGCAAGCCGGGCCGCCTACAGCCAATGGCAACCGACCATCGAGGCGGTCGGCAGTTTGCGCGCGGTGCGCGGCGCCGACCTGTCGCTGGAAGTGTCCGGCATTGTCGATTCGATCTCGTTCAATTCCGGCGACGATGTCGAGAAGGGCGCGTTGCTCCTGAAGCTGCGCGCCGACGACGATGTCGCCAAGCTGCAATCGTTGCAGGCCACCGCGCAGCTCGACGAGTTGAACTACGAACGCGACCAGAAGCAGTTCAAGATTCAGGCGGTCAGCCAGGCCACGCTGGACGCCGACGTGGCTAATTTGAAGAACGCCAAGGCCCAAGTCGCCGAGCAACAGGCCGTGCTCGACAAGAAATCCCTGCGCGCGCCATTTGCCGGTCACCTCGGCATTCGCGCAGTCGACATCGGCCAATATCTCGGCGCCGGCACCATCATCGTCACGCTGCAGGCGCTCGACCCGATTTTCCTGGATTTCTTCGTGCCGCAGCAATCGGTCGATCAGGTGCGATTGGGCCAGAAGGTTGCCGTAAAGGTCGACGCCTTCAAGGACCGGACCTTTACCGGCGAGATCACGGCAGTCAATCCGAAGGTCGATCCCTCCAGCCGCAACGTGCAGATCCGCGCCACGCTGAAGAACGCCGACCACAAGCTCTTGCCCGGCATGTACGCGACGGTGGACATCGCAACGGGCGCGCCGCAGAACTACATCACCTTGCCGCAGACGGCGATCACATTCAGTCCCTACGGCGATACTGTCTACATCATCGACAGCAAGGGCAAGGATGCGAACGGCAAGCCGCAATTGATCGCGCGGCAAAGCTTCGTGACCACAGGTGCGACGCGCGGCGATCAAATCGCGGTACTCAAGGGCGTCAACGACGGCGACATGATCGTGACCGCGGGCCAGATCAAGCTGCATAACGGCTCGCCGGTTTTGATCAACAATTCCATCACGCCGACCGCGGATGCGGCACCCGACGTTCCAATCGACCGATAGGCGCACCGTGCGTTTTACCGACATCTTCATCCGCCGGCCGGTGCTCGCCTCGGTCATCAGTCTGTTGATCCTGGTGCTGGGCGTACGCGCCTATTACGCATTGCCGGTGTTGCAGTATCCGCGCACCGAGAATGCGGTCGTGACGGTCAGCACCACCTATTACGGCGCCGATCCTGACGTGGTGGCCGGCTTCATCACTACACCGCTAGAGATCGCCATCGCTCAGGCCTATGGCATCGATTACATGACGTCTTCGAGCCAGTCGGGAACGAGCACCATTACCATCTATCTGCGGCTTAACTACGATGCCGACAAGGCGCTGACCGAGATCAGTACCAAAATTCAGTCGGTGCTCAATCAGCTGCCGACCGGTACGCAGCAGCCGGTTCTGACCGTTAAAATCGGCCAGACCATCGATGCTATGTATCTAGGCTTCGACAGCGATGTATTGGCGCCAAACCAAATTACCGACTACCTCACCCGCGTAGTGCAGCCAAAGTTGCAAACAGTGCCGGGTGTGCAAACGGCCGAGCTTCTCGG